>NZ_CP061318.1:0-317759 GCF_018688375.1 Polynucleobacter sp. AP-Ainpum-60-G11
TACAATGGATCCTCCAAAAATATGAGTAACTTACAGAATCCCCCCACATTGAATTCACTTAGCCCCCTGGGGTTTTGGGATGGCGCCTTAGGCGCCCTTGCTCGCGAGCTCTCTCCCCAACAATTTAAAACCTGGATTCAACCCCTAACTTTAGTATCTTTTGATGAGAGTGAGCAGTCACTCATATTGGGAGCCCCAAACAGATTTAAGCTTGACTGGATTAAGAAGACATTTTCTGATCGCTTCCAAGAGATGGCCGACCAGTATTTTGGGCAGCCAATTACTCTAAGCTTCATCCTAAATGTTGAGGGGTCGGCAGCACAAACGGTTGAGGTAAGTGCCCCCCAAGAAAAGTTTGAGGCCCCAGAGCTTGCTCTTAGCCCAGATAGCACCTCGACAGAGGAACAAGCCTTTGAGATTGAAGACCACTCTAAGTTGAACCCAAACCTGACCTTTGAGACATTTGTGACCGGTAAGGCAAATCAATTGGCAAGAGCAGCATCAATTCAGGTGGCTCATAACCCCGGCACATCTTATAACCCCATGTTTTTGTATGGCGGGGTTGGCTTGGGCAAAACTCACTTGATACATGCGATTGGAAACCACCTTCTAAAAGAGAAGCCGAACGCCCGAATTCGGTACATTCATGCCGAACAATACGTCTCTGATGTCGTTAGGGCTTATCAACAAAAAGCTTTTGATCGATTTAAACGCTATTACCACTCATTAGACCTGCTGCTAATTGATGATATTCAGTTTTTTAGCGGCAAATCCAGGACTCAAGAAGAGTTTTTCTATGCTTTTGAGGCGCTTCTGAGTAATAAAGCCCAGGTCATCATTACCAGCGACACCTACCCCAAGGAAATGGCTGGAATTGATGATCGACTCATTTCCCGGTTTGACTCTGGTTTAACCGTCGCCATTGAGCCCCCCGAACTTGAAATGCGGGTTGCTATTTTGATGAAAAAAGCCCTAAGCGAGGGAATTCCCATGAGTGAGGATGTGGCTTTTTTTGTAGCAAAACACCTCAGGTCCAATGTGCGGGAATTGGAGGGCGCATTAAGAAAGATTCTGGCATTTGTGCGCTTTCATGGCAAAGAAGTCACTATTGATGTGGCTCGTGTGGCCCTCAAGGACTTACTTTCTATACAAAACCGCCAAATCTCTGTTGAAAATATTCAAAAAGCGGTAGCAGATTTTTACAGTATTAAGGTTGCGGATATGTATTCCAAAAAGCGCCCGGCCAATATTGCACGCCCTCGCCAAATCGCCATGTTCATGGCTAAAGAGTTAACCCAAAAAAGCCTCCCGGAGATTGGTGAGCTATTTGGTGGGCGAGACCACACCACAGTCTTACATGCTGTGCGGAAGATTGGTGATGAACGCTCACATGATGGCCAACTCAATCATGAAATTCATGTGATTGAACAAACCCTAAAATCATAAGTTTTTTGCTTGTGGATAAGTCTGTGGATAGTTTAGGGGATAAGTTTGGGGATAGCTTGTGGATAAATTGTGGAAAGTTCACGCTTCATGCAAAAATAGGGTGTTGATTAAAAGTTATCCACTATTTATGCAGTCTTTATACAAAAGTTTTCCACAGGTTTTTTTGGTTTTAACAGCTTGTTTTTTATACGGTTTTTGAGTTATCCACCGAAATAACAAGCCTTATTACTACTACTAATGAGATATATACAAGGATTTAAAAGCAATGCAACTAATAAACACTTCACGTGACAGTTTGTTAAAACCACTTCAGGTTGTTAGTGGCATTGTTGAGCGTCGACACACCTTACCCATCTTGGCAAACTTGTTGTTTAAAAAACAGGGTGATAAGGTTTCTTTTATCTCCACTGATATCGAAATTCAGATTACAACCAATGCCAATTTTGGTGTTGGTTCAGAAGACGTAACAACTACAGTTGCAGCAAGAAAATTACTTGACATCCTACGTGCACTTCCCGAGGGGCCGGTTGCCTTAAATCTTAAGGACAACAAAATGGTTGTTCAAAGCGGGAAAAGCCGCTTCTCTTTACAAACTTTATCTGCAACCGAGTTCCCAATAATGCAAAGTGTTGGTGAGGTGACTGCGAGTTGGAAGATGACTCAAAAGAGTTTTCGTCAACTAGTTAGTCAAGTTCACTTTGCGATGGCGCAGCAGGATATTCGCTATTACCTAAATGGTATGTTGTTGGTTATTGAGGGCAAGCAAGTAATTGCTGTGGCAACCGATGGTCATCGCTTGGCTTACTCCCAGGTTGAGTTGGCAGAAGCCCCTGTAGGCTCTGGTCAAAAACAAGAAATTATTATTCCTCGTAAAACTATTCTTGAGTGCCAACACTTGCTTGAAGATTCAGACGAGATGCTTGAGATGAGCCTCACGTCCAATCAAGTGAAATTTACTTTTGGTGATATTGAATTGATTTCAAAATTGGTCGAGGGTAAGTTCCCTGACTTTCAACGAGTAATTCCAAAAGGACATAAAAATTCACTAGTTGTTGGTCGTGATGTTTTGCAGTCCGCACTTCAGCGCGCTGCTATTTTGACAACCGACAAATTTAAAGGTGTACGTTTTTCTTTATCACCAAATCGAATTACTGTTCAATCAACCAATGCCGAACAAGAAGAGGCGCAAGAGGAAATTGAAACCGAGTATGGTGGTGATGCAGTTGAAATTGGCTTTAATGTGAGTTATTTGTTAGATGTCTTATCAAACCTGAAGAATGAAAAAATTCAAATTAGTTTGGGTGATGCCAATAGTAGTGCGGTGATCACCTTACCTGGTTCAGAAGACTTCAAGTATGTTGTGATGCCAATGCGTATTTAATTTAGAAAAAAATGACTGAAGAAAAAAAGGTAGTAGAGCAGTACGGTGCATCATCGATCCAAATCTTAGAAGGCCTTGAGGCTGTTCGTAAACGCCCAGGAATGTACATTGGAGACACCTCTGATGGAACTGGTTTACATCACTTGGTTTTTGAGGTTTTAGATAACTCTATTGATGAGGCGCTAGCTGGGTATTGTTCTGAAATTACTGTAGTCATCCAAACCGATAATTCAATTTCTATTGTTGATAACGGACGGGGTGTACCAACCGGCATTAAATACGACGACAAACACGAGCCAAAAAGAAGTGCGGCTGAGATTGTGATGACTGAGTTACATGCTGGTGGTAAGTTTGATCAAAACAGCTATAAGGTTTCTGGTGGTTTACATGGTGTTGGTGTTAGTTGTGTAAACGCACTATCAAAATGGTTGAAGCTCACCATTCGTCGTGATGGTAAAGCCCATTACATGGAATTTGCACGTGGCGTTATCCAGAACCGTAATATCCAAGAAGAAAATGGCGTAGCAATTTCTCCAATTTCTATTACAGGTGATACATCCCTGTCGGGCACAGAGGTTCACTTCCTAGCCGATGAAGATATTTTTGGAAATATTGAATTTCACTATGAGATTCTTGTTAAACGTATTCGAGAACTCTCATTCTTAAATAACGGCGTACACATTAAATTAATTGATCAACGTTCTGGTCAAGAAGAGGACTTTGCGTTCTCTGGTGGTGTAAAAGGTTTTGTTGAGTACATCAATCAAACAAAAAATGTTTTACACCCAAATATTTTTTATGCAGAAGGAATTCGTCCATCTGACTTAGGTGGCAATATTACCGCTGAAGTATCTATGCAATGGAATGATAGTTTTAGTGAGCAGGTTTTATGTTTCACTAACAATATTCCACAGCGCGATGGTGGTACTCACTTGACAGGTCTACGTGCTGCAATGACCCGAGTAATCAATAAATACATTGATGAACATGAGGTTGCTAAAAAAGCCAAGGTAGAAATTTCTGGGGATGACATGCGCGAAGGACTCGCTTGTGTGTTGTCGGTAAAAGTTCCAGAACCAAAGTTTTCAAGTCAAACAAAAGATAAATTAGTTTCCAGTGAGGTTCGTGGACCTGTTGAGGAAATTGTTGCCGAAGCTTTAAGTGCTTATCTGCAAGAGCGGCCAGCCGACGCCAAAATCCTGTGCGGAAAAATCGTTGATGCGGCCCGTGCGCGGGAGGCTGCGCGTAAAGCGCGTGATATGACGCGCCGCAAGGGTGTTTTGGATGGCTTAGGTCTCCCAGGAAAATTAGCGGATTGCCAAGAAAAAGATCCAACTAAATCAGAATTATTTATTGTCGAGGGAGACTCAGCGGGAGGTTCTGCAAAGCAGGGGCGTGATCGCCGGTTCCAGGCAATTCTTCCGCTTAAGGGAAAAATCTTGAATGTGGAGAAGGCCCGCTTCGACAAAATGCTGGCCAGCCAAGAGGTTGTTACATTAATTACCGTGCTTGGTACTGGGATTGGTGTTGAGGAATACAAAGCCGACAAGCTGCGCTATCACCGCATCATCATCATGACCGACGCGGACGTTGATGGTAGTCACATCCGCACACTCTTACTTACATTCTTTTATAGACAGATGCCTGAGTTAATTGAGCGCGGTCACATTTATATTGCACAACCACCTTTATATAAGGTGAAGTTTGGTAAAAATGAGCAGTACATTAAAGATGACGCCGAGTTGAATCAACTACTCTTAAAGATTGCTTTGGAATCAGCATCACTTCAAACCCCTACTGGTGAAGTTATTGAGGGTGCCGCATTGGGTGAGTTGGCCAAACACTATCAAGTGATTCAGTCCATTGTTGATCGCCTCTCGCGTACCATTGACGAAGATGCTTTACGCGCCATTGCTTCGGGCACTCAACTGAACTTAGATACAGAAAAGTCCGCTCAAGAGTCCGCAGATCGTCTTCGGATTGCGTTGGCAGATTCCTTAAATCCTTTAGCACTCGCACCTGAAATTATTGTGCAGAAGGAAGAGCGCACCGATCGCTACAAGTTATTATTGTCCCGTCGCATTCATGGCAACTTGAAGTTGTCTGCAATTAACTCAGACTTTGTGCATGGTGATGACTACCAAAGCCTGGCAAACGCAGCAGCTGTTTTATCTGGCAAGGTGTTGCCAGGATCAAAAGTGCGTCGTGGTGATCCAGATAAGAATCAAAAAGAACAGTCTATTCAAGACTTCAGGGCGGCCTTTGCTTGGTTGCTTTCAGAGGCAGAACGTGTTCTCAGTCGTCAGCGCTATAAAGGTCTTGGTGAGATGAATCCATCGCAGTTGTGGGAGACCACAATGGATGCTGGCTCACGCACCTTGCTTCAAGTCAAAATTGAAGATGCAATTGCTGCGGATCAGGTCTTCACCACCCTAATGGGTGATGAGGTTGAGCCGCGCCGTGCATTTATCGAGAAAAATGCATTAATTGCTCGTAACCTGGATGTTTGATTTACATGAGTAAAAAGAAATTGGCCGCTCCGAAAATTGATCGCTCAAGAATTGTTGTGAAGTCTTCCCCAATTCATGGAAAAGGCGTGTTTGTTGCTAAGCCAATAAAAAAAGGTGAGGCCATCATTGAATACAAGGGTGAGCGCATTAGCTGGAAGCTGGCTGAGAGGCGGCATCCCCACGATCCAAAAGATCCAAACCATACTTTTTATTTTTCTTTAGAGGATGGTCGATGTATTGATGCCAAGTATGGTGGCAATGCCGCTCGCTGGATTAATCACTCATGTAAGCCTAGTTGTGAAACTCGGGAAGATAGTTTTAATGGTGAGCCTCGCGTCTTTATTTATGCGAAACGCAACCTTAAGTTGGGCGAGGAGCTTTTTTATGACTACTCGCTTGATGTAGAGGGCCCCATCACAAAGCAAATGAAAAAAGATTATGAGTGTCGGTGTGGTGCAAAAAAGTGCCGCGGCACCATGCTATCCCTCAACGAAAAATAATTTCATCAATGTTGTTCGTTAGCATTCAAGATTTAGAGGCGGCAATCAATTATTGGCGTAGCCAATCTCCAGCCTTTGGTGAGGAATTGCATCTTTGCCCAGAAGCTGCGGCGCTCGCAAAACCCTATGCCCTCATGATTGTTCAAGGCGCACAAAGAATTCCAGTTGATACATTGGATGAGACCGCAAAACTAGCAATTCAAAATTTTCTAAAAATTACTCGCTAAGACTAATCAAGATACCTTTTGTAATTTTAGGGTTATCGCTATATTAGTGATCGCCCTCTTGATGTATTCTTATTTTCTTACCCAAACAAGGGTGTGGGGATTTAAGTTTGCAAGAAACAATACTAAAAACAATTGGTCTAGGAAAATCCTTTAAAGGTTTTTCTGCGGTGAGTGATGTCAACTTAGATGTCACTCGAGGAACTATCCACGCCCTAATTGGGCCCAACGGTGCAGGCAAAACGACTTGCTTTAACCTGCTTACAAAATTCTTAGAACCTTCTAGCGGCCAAATACTATTTAATGGTTTTGATATCACCAAAGAAAAGCCAGCTCAAATTGCTCGACGCGGCGTTGTTCGCTCTTTCCAGATTTCGGCGGTTTTTCCTCACTTGACTGTTTTAGAAAATGTTCGTGTTGCACTGCAACAAGGATTGGGTACCGAGTTTCATTTTTGGAAGTCTGGAGACTCCCTTAATGTGCTTAAAGAGCGGGCAGAGGAGTTGTTATGTGAGGTCGGTTTGGCGGATTTTGCTCACGAGGAAACTTTAAATCTGGCTTATGGCCGCAAGCGTGCCTTGGAAATTGCTACCACCATGGCAATGGAGCCTGAGCTAATGTTGTTAGATGAGCCTACACAAGGTATGGGTCATGAGGATGTTGAGCGTGTGACCGAGCTAATTGACCGGGTGGCCAAGGGCCGTACTATTTTGATGGTCGAGCACAATATGAAGGTGGTTTCGTCTATTGCCGACCGTATTACCGTGTTGCAGCGTGGCTCGGTGCTAGCTGAGGGCTCTTATGATGAGGTTTCAAATAATCCCCAGGTGGTTGAGGCTTACATGGGTAGCCATGGGGGCGACAGCATATGAGCACCATGGCGCTTGAGGTTAAAAATCTCGAATCTTGGTATGGTGAGTCTCACATTCTTCATGGTGTGAACTTCGCAGTTCGTGACGGTGAGGTGGTTACTCTTTTGGGTCGAAACGGGGCGGGTCGAAGCACCATCTTAAAAACCATTTTGGGTTTAACTAGCAAGAGAACTGGCTCAGTAGAAATCTATGGCACCCAAACTATTGCGATGCCAACCTATAGAATTGCCCGCCTAGGCGTTGGCTTTTGCCCGGAAGAGCGCGGCATCTTTGCCAGCCTAAGTGCCGAAGAGAACCTGATGCTATTGCCAGAAATTGCACCTGGCGGCATGGGTTTGGATGAGATATACGAGATGTTCCCCAATCTGTATGAGCGACGCAATAGCCCTGGTACAAGACTATCTGGAGGTGAGCAGCAGATGCTCGCAATGGCGCGCATTCTGAGAACGGGTGCAAAACTATTGTTGTTGGACGAGATCACCGAAGGTTTGGCCCCTGTGATTGTGCAAAAACTGGGTGAGGTGGTAACTAGTCTACGAAATAAAGGCTTCACCATTGTGTTGGTGGAGCAAAACTTCCGTTTTGCTGCACCGCTAGCGGACAGACATTATGTAGTTGAGCACGGCAATGTTGTTGAGGTTGTCAATCAAAATGAGTTGGCTGAAAAAGCAGGTTTATTAAATGAGTATCTTGGTGTTTAGTGGTTATTTATAGGAGACATAAATGAAGTTAAAGCAAATTACCGCGTGTCTGGTGGCGGCAACCTTTTTTGGTTCAAATCCAGCATTCGCGCAAACATCTAAAGTGAGTGGTGACGTCATTAAGATTGGCGTGTTAACCGACCTTTCTTCAACCTATTCTGATTTGGCTGGCCCTGGTGCGGTGATTGCCGCCAAAATGGCAATTGCTGACTTTTCAAAAGACGGCACCGTTATTGGTAAGAAGATTGAGCTTCTTAGTGCGGACCATCAAAACAAGGCTGATATCGCTGCCAATAAAGCGCGAGAGTGGTACGACAAAGATGGCGTTGATGTGATTGTTGAGTTGGTTTCAACTAACGTAGCCCTTGCTGTCATGGAAGTGGCAGAACAAAAAAATAAGATTACTTTGGTTTCTGGCGCAGCTTCTTTGCCAATTACCAATGAAAAATGTACAGCCAACAACGTGCATTGGACCTATGACACTTATGCCCTTTCAAACGGCACTGCGAAGGCTGTTGTAAAGCAAGGCAAAAAGAATTGGTACTTCCTGACTGCTGACTATGCTTTCGGCGCGGCCTTGGAAAAAGATTCAACCAACGTTGTTAACGCTAACGGCGGTAAGGTGCTGGGAACTAGTAAGCACCCATTTCCTAATAGCGATTTCTCTTCATACCTCTTGAAGGCTCAAGCGAGTGGCGCCGATGTTGTTGCGTTGGCAAATGCGGGTCAAGACACCATTAACTCTGTTAAGCAGGCATCAGAGTTTGGTATCAATAAAAAGCAAACCGTTGTTCCATTACTCATGTTTATCTCTGATGTTCATTCCTTGGGTCTGAATGCTGCACAAGGCATGTACTTAACTGAGGGCTTCTACTGGGATAAAGATGACAAGACACGCGCCTTCGCCAAACGTTTTATTTTGCAACATAAGCGCATGCCTACTAGCGTTCAGGCCGGCGTCTACTCATCAGTTCTCGCTTACTTAGCAGCAGTTCAAAAAGCCGGCACTGACGATACTCAAGCGGTAATGAAGGCGTTGAGATCTACCAATATTGATGATGGTTTATTCAAAGGAAAAATCCGTGCTGATGGCAAGTTTGAGCATGACATGTATTTGCTTGAAGTGAAGAAGCCGTCAGAGTCTAAGAGCCCTTGGGATTATTACAACGTTAAGGCGGTGATTCCTGCTGCTGAGGCAACACAACCACTTTCATTGTCACGATGCAAGCTGGTTACTAACAAGTAATGAGTTTCTAATTAAGTATGTTTGAACTTCTTGGAATTACCCCACAAGGGCTGGTTGCTCAGCTCTTAGTGGGGCTTATTAATGGTTCCTTCTATGCCATTTTGAGTTTGGGTTTGGCCATTATTTTTGGCCTACTCAACATCATCAATTTTTCCCATGGTGCTCAGTACACGATGGGTGCATTTGTTGCGTGGATTGGTTTGACACAGGTTGGTCAGTGGTTTGGCTTTCCTGAGTTCTCAATTAATTATTGGTTTGCATTAATTCTGGTGCCGTTGGTTATGGCAGGCTTTGGTTTGATTCTTGAGCGCACCATGCTCAAGCGCCTCTATCACCTAGATCACCTTTATGGCCTGCTATTAACTTTTGGTTTGGCGCTCATTATTGAGGGTATGTTCCGCCACTGGTATGGTATTTCAGGTGAGAGCTATCCAGCCCCCGAAATATTACAAGGCGCGATCCCATTAGAGTCCATTGGCATCATCTTGCCTAAATATCGTTTGTGGGTTGTGGTCGCCTCATTGGTGGTTTGCTTCTCCACTTGGTATGTAATTGAAAGAACAAAGTTGGGCGCTTATCTTCGTGCCGGCACCGAAAATCCAAAATTACTTCAAGCATTTGGCATCAACGTACCCTTAATGATTTCTTTGGCCTATGCCTATGGCGTGGGACTTGCTGGTTTTGCTGGTGTTTTAGCTGCACCCATTTTTCAAGTGAACCCATTAATGGGTTCCAATTTAATCATTGTAGTTTTTGCGGTGGTGGTGATTGGCGGTATGGGCTCGATCATGGGCTCCATTTTGACTGGCCTTGCCTTGGGATTGATTGAAGGCTTAACCAAAGTTTTTTATCCAGAAGCATCTGGTGTAGTCATCTTTGTGATCATGGCAATCGTGTTGCTTATTCGTCCTGCTGGACTGTTCGGTCGGGAGAAATAAGTTGAACTCAAAAACAAAATTACTCTACGGCATTCTTCTTTTAATTGCTTTGTTGTTGCCGTTCCAAGAGTTTATTTATTTAGTGTTTGCAATGAAGGTGTTGTGCTTCGCACTTTTTGCTTGCGCCTTCAATTTATTGCTGGGTTTTACAGGACTTCTTTCTTTTGGGCACGCAGCATTCTTTGGTACCTCCGCTTACATTACTGCCTACCTCTGTAAAGAGGCTGGCCTATCCCCGGAGTTCGGAATTGTGTTGGGAGTTTTAGGATCTGGCTTCTTAGGCTTCTTGATCGGCTCTTTAGCCATTCGTCGTCAAGGAATTTATTTTGCAATGGTGACCTTGGCCCTCTCTCAAATGGTGTATTTCCTTGCCGTGCAGTTGCCATTCACCGGCGGTGAAGATGGTATTCAAGGTGTTCCACGCGGAATGTTATTTGGCCTGATTGATTTAAAAGATGACGTCAGTATGTATTACTTTGTGCTGACCATTTTCTTGCTTGGCTTTGCATTAATTGTTCGCACTGTACATTCCCCATTTGGCCAGGTCTTAAAAGCGATTCGTGAAAATGAGCCGCGCGCAGTGTCTTTGGGTTATGACGTTGATCGTTTCAAGTTAATCTCTTTTGTAATTTCTGCTGCGCTCGCCGGCCTTGCTGGTTCTTTGAAAACACTCGTATTCCAGTTGGCAACCTTGACCGATGTTCATTGGCATATGTCTGGCGAAGTTGTTTTGATGACTTTGCTCGGCGGCATGGGAACCATTCTTGGTCCAGTGGTGGGTGCCGGCATTGTTGTTGGTTTGCAAAACTATTTGGCCAACATTGGATCCTGGAGCACGATTGCAACAGGATTCATTTTTGTAATCTGCGTCCTAGCTTTTCGTCGTGGCGTTGTTGGCGAAATCACCCATCTCTTTAAGAAGAAAAGTTGATTTAGTTTTTTCTTATTAGCTTTTAGTACGGCGCTTCGGCGCCGTACTCATTTAAAGTTTGCAGCCATGCGCACCACACTGTTAGATATCACTCGATGGCAGTTATTGGCCCTTCCCCGAGGCCATTAATTCAACGTGATTTTATAAAAAAGTCAATAAAATCATAGGTTTATGAAATAACAATAACAGAAATTGTTATTTGGCTGCAGATTTGTTTCACGTGAAACCCACAAAATGCTATGATCATCGCCCTATCTGAGGCAAATCATGCGCTATTCAAAGAACTTTGATGTCATTGTGGTTGGCGGCGGTCACGCTGGAACTGAGGCCGCCCTTGCGGCTGCGCGCATGGGATGTGATACCCTACTCATAACTCATAGTATTGAGAATTTGGGTGCCATGAGCTGCAATCCCTCGATTGGCGGTATTGGTAAAGGCCATTTAGTTAAAGAGATTGATGCGATGGGCGGCGCCATGGCAGCCGCTACAGACGAGGCCGGCATCCAATTTAGGATCCTCAATTCAAGCAAAGGCCCTGCCGTTCGGGCAACCCGTGCACAAGGTGATCGTGTTTTATATAAAGCGGCGATTCGTCGTCGCCTAGAAAACCAACAAAATCTGACTCTTTTCCAGGCGGCTGTAGATGATCTTTTGGTTCAGGGTGATGTAGTCCAAGGCGTAGTGACGCAAATGGGCTTAAAGTTTATGGCCAAGAAGGTGGTCTTAACGGCCGGCACTTTCTTGGATGGCAAGATTCACGTGGGCTTAAATAACTATGCTGGTGGTCGTGCTGGCGACCCGGCAGCGGTTTCATTGTCGGCTAGATTAAAGGAGCTGAAGCTTCCTCAGGGAAGATTAAAGACTGGCACCCCACCACGTATTGATGGGCGAACCATTGATTTCTCGGTGATGTTGGAGCAGCCGGGGGATTTAGACCCTGTACCTGTTTTCTCCTACCTGGGTCGACCAGAGCAACACCCAAAGCAAGTCCCCTGCTGGATTTCTCATACGAATGAGCAAACGCATGACATTATCCGTGGCGGTCTAGACCGCTCCCCAATGTACACGGGGGTTATTGAGGGGGTTGGTCCGCGCTACTGCCCTTCTATCGAAGATAAGATCCATCGTTTTGCTTCTAGAAATAGTCACCAGATATTCTTGGAGCCAGAGGGGTTAACAACGAACGAGTTTTACCCCAATGGAATTTCTACGAGCCTGCCATTTGATATTCAGTGGGGTTTGGTGCGGAGTATTCGGGGTTTGGAGTCTGCGGTAATTGTCCGTCCCGGCTATGCCATTGAGTATGACTTCTTTGACCCGCGCCATTTGCGCCATAGTCTGGAGACCAAGGCAATTGCTGGCCTCTACTTTGCAGGTCAAATTAACGGCACAACGGGTTATGAAGAGGCTGCCGCACAGGGCATGCTCGCTGGAATCAATGCTGGCTTGGCAGCACAAGGCAAGGAGCCTTGGCTCCCCAAGCGGAGTGAGTCCTATATTGGCGTTTTGGTGGACGACCTCATTACCTTGGGTGTTCAAGAGCCATACCGTATGTTTACTAGCCGCGCCGAGTACCGCTTGAGCTTACGTGAAGACAATGCTGATTTGCGCTTAACCACTATTGGACGAGAGCTTGGTTTGGTGGACGATTACCGTTGGAATACGTTTTGCAGGAAGCAAGAAGCTGTTTCACGTGAAACATCCCGTCTGCAAGATATTTGGATTGGCCCAAAGCATGTGTCAGCCAAGGCCGTTTCTGAGCTTTTGGGGCAAGACTTATCGCATGAGTGTAGTTTGGCCGACTTATTGAGGCGTCCCGGCATTACTTATGAGGCGGTTACTTGTCTAGCAGATGGCCTTTGGTCCCCTGGGACGCTTGATGATGATTTGGGCCTGGCGCAACAAATCAGCGACCAAGTTGAAATTTCGATTAAATATCAAGGCTATATCGATAGGCAGGCTGTTGAAATTGCTCGGCAAGAGCATAACGAGAGCTTTCCTTTGTCGGAGTCTTTGGACTACGCCCAGGTTCTGGGTTTGTCGAAAGAGGTGCAGCAAAAGCTCAATTTACATAAACCTGGCACCCTTGGCCAGGCTGGAAGAATTTCTGGAGTGACGCCCGCAGCCCTCTCCTTGCTTTTGGTCCACCTTAAAAAGGGCTTAGGTCGCACCCAAGAAGAGACCCATGACTAACGATTTAGTTTCTTTGGGGATTGAGGATTTAGGTTTGAATCTCAGCCCTGCCAATATTGCTGATTTGGAGCTCTTTTTGCAAGAAATGGGTCGTTGGAACCAGGTGCATAATTTGACTGCAATTGAGGGCGAAAAGAACTCAGTTCGTTTGCATCTTATTGATTCTATTACAGTTTTACCATTAATGCGCCAATTTCTGGATATACAAAATCTCAAAATTGCAGATCTGGGGTCGGGCGGCGGTTTGCCGGCAATCCCCATCGCTATTTTGCAGTCCGATTGGCATGTGACCTTGATTGAAGCAATACGCAAAAAAACAGCTTTTTTGCAGCATGTGCGCGGCAAGTTGGGCTTAAAGAATATTCAAGTTCTAAGTGAGCGCGTCGAAGCAGTGGCTAAATCACAGCCCGGACAGTTTGATGCTGTAATTTCTAGGGCGTTTACTAATCTTGCCCATTTTTTGGAGCTTTCCTTGCCCCTTCTTAAGCCTAGCGGCCTGGTATTCGCAATGAAGGCAAGGCGCGCTGATGAAGAGCTGAAAGACGTGTGCATGGATGACTGGCGATTAGTCGCCGATGAGCCTTTGCAGATCCCAAACTTAGCGGTGGAGCGACGGCTTTTGGTTTTATCCCCCGTGAGAAAATCACCCCTTTAAAGCACGATCCTATTAAGAAAAATTATGGCCAAAATATTTTGTATCGCTAATCAAAAAGGTGGGGTTGGAAAGACCACCACTGCAGTTAATTTGGCCGCTGGTTTGGCTGGGCATCGGCAGCGTGTTTTGTTGGTGGATTTAGATCCACAAGGCAACGCCACAATGGGGTCTGGAATTGAAAAAGCAGATCTCAATAGCACGGTGTACCAAGTGCTAATTGGCCTCTCAACAGTAAAAGAATCGGCTGTACTTTGTGAGAGTTCTGGCTACGATGTGTTGCCAGCAAACCGCGACTTAGCTGGCGCAGAAATTGAATTGGTAGATTTAGATTCTCGCGAACAACGCTTAAAAGATGCGCTTGCGCTTGTAGCAAATGACTACGATTTTATTTTGATTGATTGTCCTCCTGCGCTCTCTTTATTAACGCTCAATGGATTGTGTGCGGCGAATGGTGTAATCGTGCCAATGCAGTGTGAATATTTTGCATTAGAAGGTTTATCAGATTTAGTGAACACCATCAAACAAGTGCATGCGAATTTGAATCCTGATTTGGTCATCATTGGTCTATTGCGAGTGATGTTTGATGCGCGCATGACATTGCAACAACAAGTTTCTGATCAGTTGCTCGAGCACTTCGGTGACAAAGTGTTTAAAAGCATTATTCCCCGTAACGTCCGTCTTGCCGAAGCCCCGTCCTATGGGCTTCCTGGGGTGGCGTTTGATAAGTCATCTCGTGGAGCCAAAGCCTATTTGGAGTTTGGCGCCGAGATGATTGAGCGCATTAAGCAAATGTAAAACCTAGGAACAATAAAAATATTATGGTTGTAATTAAGAAAAAAGGATTGGGCCGTGGCCTAGAGGCATTGCTCGGTGACAAGGCGCAAAAAGAAACCACAGCTGAGATTAATCGTTTGCCATTGACTGCTTTGCAAGCTGGCAAATATCAACCACGTCAGAAAATGGAAGTGGGCGCATTGCAGGAGTTAGCGGATAGTATTCGCGAGCAAGGTGTGATGCAGCCACTGCTAGTGCGCCTGGTTTCTCCTGGTAAATATGAAATTATTGCCGGTGAACGTCGCTTCCGTGCAGCAACATTAGCCGGCTTAAAAGAGGTGCCGGTTTTGGTTTCTGGTGCCAATGATCAAGCTGCTGCAGCTATGGCCTTGGTCGAGAATATGCAGCGCGAAGACTTAAATCCGCTGGAAGAATCTCAGGGTCTCGCAAGGTTAATTGAAGAGTTTGGTTTTACGCATGAGCAGGCGGCAAAAGCGGTGGGTAAATCACGCAGTGCTGTAACTAATTTATTGCGCTTAAATCAACTGGCAAAACCAGTGCAAGCCATGCTTTTAGCGGGCGATATTGATATGGGTCACGCCCGCGCTTTATTGCCTTTGCCTGGAGCAAGTCAGGTAGCTTTGGCGCAAAGAATTGCTGCTCAAGGACTGTCGGTGCGAGAGGCTGAAAGAATGTCGACTGCCCTGGCGCTTGCCGGAGGTCAAATTGGGGACAAAAAAGCCAAAACCCAGGCTGAAGCAGGTGCGCCAAGCCGGGATCCGGATATGCGCCGTTTGACCCAAGAAATTGCTGATTTGATAGGCTTAAATGCAGAATTTAAGTTCAAAGGCAAAGGCGGAGAGCTCAGGATTCGGTTCAGCCAATTTGATGAGTTGGATTCTTTGTTGAAAAAGCTGGGCGTTGAGGCTTAAAAGTCTCTAAAAATGACCCTAAAACATTTGACCTATTGCAGTGCACACATTAAACTCACGGGGCTAAATTGATTCCTCAAAAAAATCAATTTTCTGAGGCAAATGGCTGGGATGAGCCCGAAGAAGAGGTCTATCGGGTTTTAAGTAAAGAGGAAATGGCTGCATTGCAAGCAAGCAATGCAGTTAAACACCCCCCACTGTCGCCCTGGAGAATTTTGGCTGCGCAAGTGGCCGTTACCGTGCTCAGCATGGTGATTTGGTCAATTTTTGGGGAGCCGGTAGGGGTAAGCCTTTATACTCAGTCGGCCTTTTTAGGTGGTTTAATAAGCGTCTTGCCGTCAGCCTTGTTTTTATCCAGGCTTGAGATGGCTAAAAAGACGAAAATATTGAACCCAGGGAATTATTTGGCGGCATTGGTTTCAGGCGAATTTATCAAAATCGTCGTGACATTGATGCTGTTTATAGGGATTGCGTATTGGGTCCCGGGGGTGCTTTGGGTCCCATTGTTGGTGACTTATGTGCTTGCCCTCAAGTGTGTGTGGCTGGCGTGGTTGTGGCGCTAATAGTAATAAATGAGATTGAACCAAAGGACTAGTTAAGAGATGTCTAGCGAAGTAAACCAAGCCCACGCGGCAGCCGAGCAAATGACGCCAACAGCGTACATTTCTGAGCATTTACAAAACCTCAACAATTCAGGTGGACCACAGACGTCCATTATCGATTTCAGCATCATCAATTTAGACACCATTTTTTGGGCATCCCTCATGGGCTTGCTCACTGTATTTATTTTGTTGATTGCAGCGCGTCGCGCAACTCCAGGTGTGCCAGGCCGTTTCCAGTGCTTTATTGAAATGATTGTTGAGATGGCTGAGACACAATCGAAGAGCATTGTTCATGGTGACCGCTCTTATATCGCCCCACTCGCTCTATTCGTATTCTTCTGGATCATCCTCCTCAATACCTTGGACTTAGTCCCAGTGGATTGGGTTTTGGGTGTAAACCACTTTATTGAGAGTTTTGGTGTTCATGTGCCGCACCATAAGGTTGTTCCTACAACCGATCTAAATGCGACCATGGGCATGTCCATGTCTGTTTTGCTTTTAGTTTTCTTTTACAGCTTCAAAGTAAAAGGTTTTGGCGGTTTCCTGCACGAGCTGGTTTCTGCCCCGTTTGGCGCGAAGTGGTACTTAGCCCCATTCAACCTCGCTTTGAACATCATCGAATATCTTGCTAAAGGTGTTTCTTTGGGAATGCGACTGTTCGGCAATATGTACGCCGGTGAGTTGGTTTTCCTGCTGATCGCATTGCTTGGTAGTGTGTGGACATTTAATTTAGATTTATCCCTGTTCGGATTGGTGGGCCATGTTATTGCTGGATCAGCTTGGGCCATCTTCCACATTTTGGTTATTTTGTTGCAAGCCTTTATTTTCATGATGTTGACCTTGGTTTACATCGGGCAAGCGCATAGCCATCACTAAGATTTTTATTTTTAACTTATCTCTTTAACTTCAGGAGTCAGCAACATGCAACAATTTCTCGCAAACATTCAAGGTTTCACAGCAATCGCTATCGGCATCATCATCGGCCTCGGCGCGATCGGTGCTTGTTTAGGTATTGCATTGATGGGCGGTAAGTACATCGAAGCTTGTGCACGTCAACCAGAATTGATGGAGCCACTCCAAACTAAGATGTTCCTTTTGGCTGGTTTGATCGACGCTGCGTTTTTGATCGGCGTTGGTGTTGCAATGTTGTTTGCTTTCGCAAACCCACTGCTCGCAGTTATTAAGTAATTGTTTTGGCGTGGATGACCACCGGGTCATCCAACCGTTCTCAACAATACTGAAAGGAATATCGTGAATCTGAACGCGACCCTATTCGCGCAAATGATCGTTTTCTTCGTCTTATGGTGGGTTGTTGCACGCTTTGTGTGGCCACCGCTGGTTAAGGCGTTAGATGAGCGTTCAAGCAAAATTGCTGACGGCTTAGCTGCTGCCGAGCGCGGTAAAGAAGCGCTCGCTTTAGCAAGTAATGAAGCAGAGCAAGAATTAAATAAAGCACGCCAAGAAGGCGTGCAGCGTGTTGCAGAAGCAGAAAAACGTGCACAAATGTCCGCTGAAGAAATTCGCGTCAATGCACAAGCTGAAGCAGCCCGCATTATTTCTCAAGCTAAGCAAGATGCAGACCAGCAAGTTACTCGAGCACGTGAAGTATTGCGCGCTGAAGTCGCTGTGTTGGCTGTTAAAGGTGCCGAGCAAATTTTGCGTCGTGAAGTTGATGCAAAGGCCCACGGCACATTGCTAGATCAACTAAAGGCAGAACTTTGATATGGCTGAATTAGCCACGATTGCACGCCCTTATGCTGAAGCGCTTTTTCAAAGCGCTAAGCCTGCTGAGCTTGCTACTTGTTTAGAGCAGTTAAATGAATTGGCGCAGCTTGCTGCATTGCCAGAAGTTGCTGCTTTATCAAACAACCCTAAAGTATCTGCAGATGATTTAAGCAAATTGCTTTCTGGCATGGTGAAGACAAAGCTAGACGGCAAAATGGCAAGTTTTTTAAGCCTTGTAAATCAAAACCATCGCTTATCTGCTATTCCTGAAATTGCGCGTCAATTTGAGGCAATGAAGAATCAGAGTGAAGGTGCAGCAGAAGTAATGATTACTAGCGCATTCCCATTAGAGGGTTCCGCGCTGAAAGATTTGTTGTCAAGTTTGAAGAAGCGCTTTGGGGGTAAAGAATTGCGCCCAACTATTCAAGTAGATCCTGCGTTGATTGGCGGAGTTCGCATTCAAGTCGGTGATGAAGTATTGGATAGTTCAGTTAAGGCACAGTTAGCTCAAATGCAAGCAAGTCTTGGCGCATAAGTTATCCCTATTAAGAACATACGAAATAAGACCCAGGAGTAAGTAATGCAACTCAACCCTTCCGAGATCAGTGAACTGATCAAAAGCCGAATTAGCGAAATGGGTGTTGATTCCCAACTTCGCAACGAAGGCACTGTAATTTCAGTGACCGACGGTATTTGCCGCGTACATGGCTTGTCTGGTGTTATGCAGGGCGAAATGTTGGAATTCCCTAACAACACAATTGGCCTCGCATTGAACCTTGAGCGTGATTCAGTTGGTGCTGTGGTGTTGGGTGAGTACACCCACATTAAAGAAGGTGATCCAGTTAAATGTACTGGCCGTATTTTGGAAGTTCCAGTTGGCCCAGAGTTGCTCGGTCGCGTTGTAAACGCACTCGGTCAGCCGATTGATGGCAAAGGCCCAATCAATACTAAGTTAACAGACTTTATCGAAAAAGTTGCTCCGGGCGTTATCGCTCGTCAATCCGTTAGCCAACCAGTTCAAACTGGTTTGAAGGCGATTGATGCGATGGTTCCAATCGGCCGCGGTCAGCGCGAGTTGATCATTGGCGACCGTCAAACAGGTAAGACAGCAGTTGCGGTTGACGCGATCATTAACCAAAAAGGTAAAGGCGTTTATTGCGTTTACGTTGCGATTGGTCAAAAAGCTTCTACTATTGCTAACGTTGTTCGCAAGCTCACAGAGCTTGGCGCAATGGAATACACCGTGGTTGTAGCAGCGAGTGCTTCTGAGTCTGCAGCGATGCAGTACCTCTCAGCATACGCAGGTTGCACAATGGGCGAATACTTCCGTGACCGTGGTGAAGATGCATTGATCGTTTATGACGACTTAACAAAACAAGCTGTTGCATACCGCCAGATTTCTTTGCTCTTGCGTCGCCCACCAGGCCGCGAAGCTTATCCTGGCGATGTGTTCTATCTCCACTCACGTTTGCTGGAGCGCGCAGCTCGCGTAAGCGCTGACTACGTTGAGAAATTTACAAATGGTTCAGTAAAAGGTAAGACAGGTTCATTGACTGCATTGCCAATTATTGAAACTCAAGCAGGTGACGTTTCTGCATTCGTTCCAACCAACGTGATTTCGATTACTGACGGCCAGATCTTCTTGGAAACCGACTTGTTTAATGCGGGCGTACGTCCTGCGATTAATGCTGGTATTTCAGTATCACGTGTTGGTGGCGCAGCTCAAACTAAAGTCATTAAGAAATTGTCTGGCGGTATTCGTACCGACTTAGCGCAGTATCGTGAATTGGCAGCGTTTGCTCAGTTCGCTTCTGACCTTGACGAAGCAACCCGTAAGCAGTTAGAGCGCGGCCGTCGTGTTACAGAATTGTGTAAGCAAGCTCAGTACAAGCCTTTGCAGGTTTGGGAAATGGCTGCGTCACTCTATGCTGTTAACAATGGCTACTTTGATGACCTCGAAGTGAAGAACGTATTGCCATTCGAAAAAGGTTTGCAAGATCACTTGAAATCTAAATATGCGGATTTAATTGGCCGTATTGAAGAGACTAAAGATTTGAGCAAAGATGACGAAGCTGCTTTGCGTGCTGCAATTGAGGATTACAAGCGTTCAGCCTCTTTCTAAGAGGGCTCGCATAAATCATGGCAAGCACAAAAGAGATACGATCTAAGATCAAGAGCGTGCAAAACACGCGCAAGATCACGAAGGCAATGGAAATGGTCGCCGCATCCAAGATGCGCCGCGCCCAAGAGCGCATGCGTAATGCGCGTCCATATGCTGAAAAAATTCGTGAGATTGTTGCCAATCTTTCCAAAGCAAATCCTGAGTTCCGCCCTGCTTACATGGCAACTCGCGAAGTGAAGAAAATTGGCACGATATTGGTTACAACAGACAAAGGTTTATGCGGTGGTTTAAATACCAACGTACTGCGTTTGATTGCAAACCAAGTGCGCGATATGGAAGGCAGCAACATTGGCATTGAATACACTGCCATTGGTTCTAAAGGCCTCCAGTTTTTAAATCGCTCAAAAGCAAAACTGATTTCTCAAACAATTCAAATTGGCGATACGCCACATATGGATGTTTTGATTGGCGCAATTACTGCCCAATTGGAAGCGTTTGAGCGCGGCGAAATTGATGCCGTTTACTTGGCATATACCCGCTTTGTAAACGCAATGAAACAAGAGCCTGTTTTAGAAAAACTCTTGCCTTTGGAGTCGGCTGCATTAACTCCAGAAGAGAAGGCGGGAAATTCTTGGGATTACATCTACGAACCAGATGCAGAGTCCATTTTGAATGGCCTGCTCAAGCGCTATGTAGAAGCAATGATTTATCAAGCGGTTGCTGAGAATATGGCTTCAGAGCAATCTGCGCGAATGGTCTCTATGAAGGCCGCTTCAGATAATGCGAAGAATGTAATCGGCGAATTGCAATTGGAATACAACAAAACACGACAGGCTGCTATTACAAAAGAGTTGTCAGAGATTGTTGGCGGAGCGGCTGCTGTTTAAGCGGTCAGCGTTTAGGAATACGAAAGAATTCAGGAATTAAAAGCGGAGAAATGCGATGAGTAACGGAAATATCGTGCAGTGTATCGGTCCAGTGGTGGACATTCAGTTCCCACGCGACAAAATGCCAAACATTTATGATGCGTTGACATTAGTTGATAGCGGCGAAAAATCATTTGCTGAAAAAGGTTTGACCTTTGAGGTACAACAACAGATCGGTGACGGCGTAGTTCGCGCGATTGCCATGGGCGCAAGCGATGGTTTGCGTCGTGGTATGGAAGTGAAATCTACTGGCGGTCCAATTTCTGTTCCTGTTGGCCCAGCAACATTGGGACGCATCATGGACGTTTTAGGACGCCCAATTGATGATGCAGGTCCTATTGCCACTGAAGAGCGCCGCGCTATTCACCAGCCAGCACCAAAGTTTGATGAACTCTCTCCTTCCGTTGACTTGTTAGAAACCGGTATTAAGGTTATTGACTTAGTTTGCCCGTTTGCAAAAGGCGGTAAGGTTGGCTTGTTCGGTGGTGCGGGTGTTGGTAAGACCGTAAACATGATGGAATTGATTAACAACATCGCTAAGCAACACTCAGGTTTATCTGTGTTTGCTGGTGTTGGTGAGCGTACTCGTGAAGGTAATGACTTCTACCACGAGATGAAAGAATCTAACGTTATCGACAAAGTGGCAATGGTGTTCGGTCAGATGAACGAGCCTCCAGGCAACCGTTTGCGCGTTGCGTTGACTGGTTTGACGATGGCTGAAGCGTTCCGTGATGAAGGCCGTGACATTTTGTTCTTCGTTGACAACATCTACCGTTACACACTCGCAGGTACTGAGGTATCAGCGTTGTTAGGTCGTATGCCTTCAGCTGTGGGTTATCAACCTACTTTGGCTGAAGAAATGGGTAAGTTGCAAGAGCGTATTACATCAACTAAGACTGGTTCCGTTACATCTATTCAGGCCGTTTATGTTCCTGCGGATGACTTGACCGATCCGTCACCAGCAACAACCTTCTTACACTTAGACTCCACAGTTGTGTTGTCACGTGATATTGCTGCTTTGGGTATCTACCCAGCGGTTGATCCATTGGATTCAACCAGCCGTCAGCTTGATCCACAGGTGGTTGGTCAAGAGCACTATGAAGTAGCTCGTGAAGTTCAGATGACATTACAGCGTTACAAAGAGTTGCGCGACATTATTGCTATTTTGGGTATGGACGAGCTGTCACCAGAAGACAAATTAGCTGTGTCACGTGCACGTAAGATTCAGCGTTTCTTGTCCCAGCCTTTCCACGTTGCTGAAGTATTTACTGGTTCACCAGGCAAATACGTTCCATTGAAAGAAACTATCCGTGGTTTCAAAATGATTTGCAGCGGTGAATTGGATCACTTGCCAGAGCAAGCGTTCTATATGGTGGGTTCAATTGATGAAGCCATCGAGAAAGCTAAGAAGCTTTAATCGAACTCATCTAGGGAAATTATGTCAACCATACGCGTCGATGTAGTAAGTTCTGAGCAATCTATTTTCAGCGGTGAAGCCAAGTTTGTTGCGCTTCCCGGTGAGAATGGTGAGCTCGGTATTTTGCGCGGCCACACACCTTTGATTACACGTATTCGTCCAGGTTCAGTTCGTATTGAAAAAGCTGATGGTGATGAAGAGTTTGTATTCGTAGCAGGTGGCTATTTAGAAGTGCAGCCTGACCATGTCACCGTACTAGCAGATACCGCTATTCGTGGACATGACCTTGATGAAGCTAAAGCTAACGAAGCTAAGAAACGCGCTGAGGAAGCAATGCAAAATCGTGGTACTGACTTTGATATGGCTTTAGCTCAATCAGAATTTGCAATGGCGGCAGCACAGCTTGCGGCAATTGCACGTTTCCGTCGTAAAAAGTAAGAGCCGGCCATCTCCTTGTTGTTAAATGACCGGTTTTTAAAAGCCTGCTTGGGCGAAGCGGTTGATCAAACACCGCTTTGGCTCATGCGCCAAGCGGGTCGCTACCTTCCAGAATATAACGCTACTCGAGCTAGGGCTGGTAGTTTTTTGGGGCTCGCAAAGAATCCTGCATATGCTACCGAGGTAACGCTCCAACCCTTGGATCGTTACCCATTAGACGCAGCAATCTTATTTTCAGATATTTTGACCATCCCCGATGCAATGGGCTTGGGTTTGAAATTTACTGCTGGCGAGGGGCCTAGTTTTGATAATCCCCTTCGTACAGAAGAGGCGGTGAAAAAATTACGCGTTGCGGATATGGATCAGCTCAAATATGTTTTTGATGCTGTGTCTGAAATTCGTAAAGCACTTATTCAAGATGGTAAGCAACGCGTTCCATTGATTGGCTTCTCCGGAAGCCCATGGACATTAGCTTGCTACATGATTGATGGTTCTGGCTCTGATGATTTCCGTCATGCCAAGACGATGATGTTTAGTCGCCCAGATTTACTAGAACATATTCTGGAGATAAACGTACAGTCAGTAGCCGCATATTTGATTGAGCAGGTAAACGCTGGCGCGCAAGCGTTGATGATTTTTGACACCTGGGGAGGACTGCTTCCCGACGGCTGGTATCAACGCATGTCTTTGGCAGCAATGCAAAAAGTAATTGCACTATTGCCGCGTGAGCATGGGGGCCGCAAGATCCCAATCATTATGTTTACTAAAGGCGGCGGGATTTGGTTGAATGACATGGCGCAAATTGGCGCGGATGTAATTGCAATCGACTGGACTATGCGTTTAAGTCGTGCCCGTAAGCAGCTGTTGGATATTAAAAAGCCTCTGGCACTGCAGGGTAATTTAGACCCGCTGATTTTGTTTTCAGAGCCAAAGCAAATCTCGGCCGCTGCCGATTTGCTTTTGACTGATTTGGCAGGCGCCCCCGCACTAAAACAGGGCTTGCATTCTCTGGATGGCCACATCTTTAATCTTGGTCATGGTATCAATCAATTTACCCCACCAGAAAGCGTAGCTGCACTTTCTGAGACGGTGATATCTAGGTCAAAAGCCCTGCGAGCACAGCAATAAACACAAGTAATTGCTAACTTAGCCAAATATTTTGGTAAAAGTTATGCACAGAAATGTGCAAAATAAAAAATACAGTGAGATTCGTAAGAATTATGAACTTTCACCTTTAGTAATCGATATAAGCCTTTGATTTATATAATAGATTATTAAATTACCACTTTTCTATTCAAAAGAACAGTCCGATAGAATGACTATAGAAATATAAAAAAGCCAATGATATCCACAGACTTATCCACAGGGTAAGACAGAAAAATTCAATAAATAATGCCTCAGCCCATCGTTGTCCAGGTAGTAATAGATAAGCCATTAGCCCAAGGCTTTGACTATCTATGGGATGCTGAAAAATTAGGCAAACTACCAGAAATTGGGAATGTAGTGGAAGTCTCTTTTGCTGGATCTAGGGTAGTCGGTATTGTAATAAAAGTAAGTGATCACTCCGAATATGATTTAGCAAAGCTTAAATCCGTTGAGCAGCTTGCGCCACTGCCTGCATTTGATCCGGCCCTGTTGCGCCTGATGAATTTTGCAAGTCATTACTACATCCACGCTTTAGGCGAAACCATATTGCCCGTCATTCCACAAATGTGGAAGAAGGCAGAAAACTGGGAAAAAATCCCCAAAAAATTGGAATCTGCTGAAAAGAAAATTAAGAAAAATGCTGATGAGCCCGAAGAGGGATTAATTACGCAAGATCAATTAAACCCGAATCAAAAAAATGCATTGCAAGATTTGCTAAGCAGCAAAAATAGTAAAAATCAATTTAGAGCTGTCCTACTGCAAGGTCAAACAGGCAGTGGAAAAACTGCCGTCTTTCTCAATTGGCTAGCAAGCATCCTGCGTGATGAAAGCGCCCAAGTACTTTTGCTGGTGCCGGAGATCAATTTAACCCCACAATTGGAAAGACGCGTAAGAGCTTACTTCCCAGATAAAAAAATGGCTGTACTCCATAGCGGTGTCAGCGAAAAGAAAAGGGGTATTGCCTGGTATGAGGCAATGACAGGCAGTGCGCAAATTATTCTAGGAACAAGGTTGGCGGCTTTGACGCCGATACCAAACTTACGTGCCATCGTAGTAGATGAGGAGCATGACGCATCTTATAAGCAGCAAGATGGAATACGTTACTCAGCAAGAGATTTGGCAATTTGGCGCGCCCATGATCAAAGAGTTCCCATCCTCTTATCTTCAGCAACACCATCATTAGAAACTTGGCTGGCAGCACAGTCAGGTCGTTACGAATATATTCGTCTTGATCAGCGTGCGCAGGGAGCTAGCTTGCCACGCGTGCATCTCATTAATACGCGAGATCCACAAAATCAATTTAGCCCAGGCGATGAGAATGCGCCAAAGGAAAAAAGCCTCATCACCAAAACACTGGCTAATGCGATTAGCAAATCACTCGCAGAAAATAAGCAGAGCCTCATTCTGATTAATCGGCGTGGATATGCTCCAGTGTTGAGTTGCACAGCCTGCAATTGGTTATCAAAATGCAGTCAGTGCTCTACCTATACTGTGATGCATAAGGCAGGCGCCTTAGGAAGGCGATCCGTATTAAGTTGTCACCACTGCGGATTAGTAAAGTCGATTCCACAGTTTTGCTCAGACTGCGGGAATGCAGATTTAAAAACCTTGGGCCATGGCACGCAAAAGTTAGAAGATGCTATAGAGGCAATGTGGCCAGAAGCAAGAGTGCTCAGAGTTGACACAGACTCCAGTAAAAAGAGCAAAGGCGCGGAAGCACTATTTCAAGAGATACACGAGGGAAATGTAGACATTGTTGTTGGTACTCAAATGATTGCCAAAGGACATGACTATCAGAACATAGGATTAGTTGCAGTATTAGATGCTGATAGTCGACTGTACTCAGCCGACTTCAGGGCGGCAGAAAGATTATTTGCCCAGTTAGTGCAGGTGGCTGGACGTGCAGGAAGGTCTGGCACGCAAGGTGAAGCGGGCGGCGATATTTATATAGAAACTCAATATCCAGAGTCGCCTGTATTCCAGTATTTATTAAGGCACGATGTAGATGGTTTTTTAGCGTTTACTGCGAGCGAGCGAGAAGAGGCAAAGCTGCCACCCTACTCTTATCAAGCCCTTATCCACGCAGAAGGCAAAAGCCTCGATAAGGCGATTCAGTTTTTAAATCAGCTAAAAGCAAGCATGAAAAACAGGGGCATGATTACTAAAGAGTTAAAGGTCTACGACCCCGTACCCAAGCCGGTGATGCGAGTTGCCGGCTCAGAGCGTGCCCAATTACTTATTGAGTCCGCAAACCGCAAGGCACTGCAAGAGGCGCTTGAAATGATTGATCAAGAATTGCGCCAAGATTCAACTGGAAGAATCAGTAAGATATCCCGTATTCGTTGGCTGATAGAACGTGATCCAATTGCTATTTAGGCGCCAGGACCTGATTCATACTGCGCAAGTGACAGCAATGCACTGAGATCGGAGGTCAAAGAATCTACCGATGTTGGCTTAATTTTAAACAGCCAAACTGCATAAGGTTTTTCATTGATAATCTCGGGGCTGGCATCCATCTCATCATTGAGAGCGATGATCTCGCCACCAATAGGTGCATGAATGTCACTCGCCGCTTTAACAGACTCGATTGCTGCAATAGCTTCGCCCGGCTTTACTTGCTGCCCTATTTTGGGCGCTTGAAAAAACATGACATCACCTAAAGCTTCTTGTGCATGATTGCTAATGCCTACCCACACTAGCTCATCATCTTCGATGCTAGCCCACTCATGCGTTTCTGCAAATTTAAATGTATCTTGTGTTTTCATTGTGTATCCTGTGAGAGCTATTCTAGCTTCTTTGCCATAAACAAGTGGCCGATTAACTTATGCGTTTTTATTTATGCCGATCAAATTAGGAATTGTTCCCGTTACCCCATTCGAACAAAACTGTTCTATCTTAGTTTGCCAAGAAACTGGTGATGCAGCAGTGGTAGATCCTGGTGGAGATCTAGATAAGATTTTGGATGGCGTTAAGCAGCTAGGCGGTACGATTAAAAAGATTTTATTAACCCACGGCCATCTAGATCATTGTGCTGCAGCCAAGGATTTATCTGATCAATTGGGTGTACCTATTGAAGGCCCACAAATTGATGAACGGTTTTGGTTGGATCAATTGCCTGAGCAAACTATACGCTTTGGCTTTGGCCATGCAAAAGCATTTCTACCTACACGCTGGTTAGAGGATGGCGATCATGTACAAGTGGGGAATGTGGACCTAGAAGTTTTGCATTGTCCGGGCCATACACCGGGACATGTTGTGTTCTTTGATAAAGAAGATCGTTTGGCCTTGGTGGGCGACGTGCTTTTTGCGGGCTCAATTGGAAGAACGGATTTCCCTCGTGGCAATCATGCCGACTTAATAAATGCCATTAAGACAAAGCTATGGCCGCTAGGCGATGATGTGGAGTTTGTGCCTGGTCATGGACCTATGTCCACATTTGGTAAAGAACGACAAACAAACCCCTACGTTGGGGATTGATCAAGCTGGAGTTGGTAAAGCCTAATTGAGAAATTAGGTTTTTGCTGAACCGGTGCGGTGTGTGCGGTTATATAAACAGCTTGCACAAATCCAGCGTTGTTTGCGATTGCTTGTCGGAATCCAGGTGCCACCTTCCAGACGCTTTTCGCGACTGCATGAAGAGCAAAACTTAAGGCTCTGAGAGGTTTCTTGGGGAGCAGCTGGAGTCGAGGTAGTCATGGGCAATCCGGGTAAGCCAAATCTTGTACAGAGGATCTATTTTACCCGTTTTGTCCCGCTGGGGCTGGGCTCAGCACAACTCGAACGGATTCAGCGGTTTTATTGCCATCAAAATCGAGCCAAGCCTTGTTTTCGAAGTCATACAGCTTGCATTTGCGAGCTGTATCGAAATACCAGGCCCAAGAGAACTTTTGTACAAAAATACGCTCTGGAAGGATGGTTTCGAGGGTATTTTGGGCCTCTTGGAGACGGTATAGGGGAACGCTCATGTCCACATGGTGGGCAGTATGCTCCATGATGTGGTGCATTAAAGAGCCCCAAATCCAATTAAACGTTAAATGCACTGTGGTCGATACAAAAGGCTGGGCGCGTAACCACTCAGATTTTTTGTCATACCAAGAGACTTTTGGATGGGTATGATGAACATAGACAACAAAGCCAATCATGCCGTTCCAGAACAAGAAAGGGACGGCAAAGCCAGTAATTAAACCAAGCCAAACTGATTGTCCCGTTGCTAGTGCTCCTGCAATCAGGCAGCCTATCCAGATGATGGCAAAACCAGTTACCAGTAAATTGTCTTTAAGGAAAATGGGACGATCGCCAGGTTTGTTCTTGGCGTTGGGGAAGTACTCGCGTCTCCACCAGATTTCAATGAGGTAGTAGAA
This sequence comes from Polynucleobacter sp. AP-Ainpum-60-G11, assembly GCF_018688375.1. Taxonomy (NCBI): domain Bacteria; kingdom Pseudomonadati; phylum Pseudomonadota; class Betaproteobacteria; order Burkholderiales; family Burkholderiaceae; genus Polynucleobacter; species Polynucleobacter sp. AP-Ainpum-60-G11. The sequence continues at coordinate 28,041 of NZ_CP061318.1, forward strand.
AACAGGGCCCCAGCCGCTGCGGTACAGGCGCTCTAAGGCTTTGCGCCATGCTGGCAAAGCATCAAACTCTGCCTTGGAAAGCGGGGCCCAAACAAAGTCAAAGCCCTTGAGGTTGGTTTGACCATGATGAACCACGTTGTGGCCTACATCCCATAAGCTATATGGGGTTAAGGACGGTAAGAAGGCAATGCGACCCAGAACCTTATTGAGTTCGCGGTGCGGGGTATAGCTCTGGTGGCAGGCATCGTGACCCAAGATAAAGATGCGGCCAGTAACAAATCCGGCAACCAAGCCCAAGATAATTTTGATCAGGATGCTTTCAACAAAAATAGTGCCGGCAATACAGGCGAGCCATAAAACGGCATCAAATGCGAGAAGCGCGATTGCTTTTGCTGTTTCTCCTTGAGCCATAGGGATCAGCCAGCTACGAATAACTTTTCGGTGTGGCAACGGAAGATCAGGAGCCAAAGGATTGGCCATAGATGGTTCGGAGAGTGCAGAATTTAGATGATTTGACATGATAAGAATCAATAAGTTAGGTGCAAATGATAGCCTTTTTCACGAATTTACGCATGATATAGGTCAAAAAACCCCCTGTTTTGGTGCGCCCGGCAGGAATCGAACCTGCGACCCTTGGCTTCGGAGGCCAATACTCTATCCACTGAGCTACGGGCGCCAGTAGGAAATTCGCTAACTACGCTATTGTAAGTGCCTATATCCCCCACGGTCTCGTTATAATCACGGCAAAGTAACCCTTAAACCCGTCAAACGATAAAAGTCCTATGAGCGAAGCGCACGGCAGCCTAATTAAGTCCCCTAAACAACTGATCATCATGGTGTTTGCCAGTTTTTTTGTGCCCCTGATTATTATTTTGTTACTAATGGTGTTTGTAAACAATGGCAAGCGCACGGACCCCGAAGCTTCCGCTGAGGTGCTGATTAAGCCTGTTGCCCAATTGAATTTCAAAGATGCTAGCGCACCACGTGAACTGCAAACCGGTGAGCAGGTATATAAAACAGTTTGTGCTTCTTGTCATGCAAGTGGTGCAGCAGGTGCGCCGAAATTTGGTGACACTGCCGCTTGGAGTGCTCGTCTTGGTAAAGGTTACGATGGATTGTTGACTTCAGTGCTCAAGGGCAAAGGTGCAATGCCTGCGCGCGGTGGCGCAAGTCCAGCGGATATTAGTGATTATGAGTTGGGTCGCGCGGTTGTTTACTTGGCAAACTCTGCTGGCGGCAAGTTGCCAGAACCTAAAGCCCCTGCCGCTAAATAATTCTGAGCGCATTAGAAAAAGCTGGCTACAGGCCAGTTTTTTATTGCCCAGCATTTTGGCTCTTGGCATCTAAAGCTACTTGGTAAGCCTCTTTCTTGCTCAGCCCCAGTGCTTGTGCAAGTACAGCAGCAATTTCTTTGCTACCTAAATAAGGGCTCAATGCATTGGCCCAGAGCAACAACGCAGAATGTTCCGGAGCCTCATCGGCATTGGCTTGCCGACCAGCAACCAAAATAATAAATTCACCTTTGAGGCTTTCTGCATTTTCAAGCCACCCTGGAATATCTGCCGCAGTAAGAGTGACTAGCTGCTCAAATTTTTTGGTGAGCTCTCTACCTACTAGCACCTGCCGTTCCGGCTCTAACTCTTTGCTCAGTGACAGCAGTGTTTCGCGTATTTGATGGGGCGATTCAAAAAAGATGCTCGTTTTGGAATTACTTCGAATATCTTGAATAAGTACACCGCGCTCTTTGGTTTTATTTGGCCAGAAGCCAAGAAACTGAAAGCGCCCTTCTGATGGCAGCATCACTGAACCACTGGCAGAAATGGCGGAGGACACTGCGCTAGCTCCAGGAATCGGAATAATTCGAAAGCCTGCTTTTTGAACGGCGCTTACTAGTCGTGCGCCTGGATCTGAAACGCCCGGGGTACCTGCATCTGAGATGTAAGCCCAACGTTCGTTTTGAGCCAGATGCTGAATAACAATTTGTGCGCCTGCAAGTTCGTTGTGCTCGTGCAATGCCACGCATTTTTTATGAATGCCAAAGTGTTGAAGCAAGGGCGCGCTATGTCTGGTGTCTTCACAGGCAATGCCGTCTACTGAATTAAGCACATGTAGTGCTCGCAAAGTGATATCTCCCAAGTTACCAATTGGGGTGGCAATCATATACAAGGCTCCAGCAGGCAAATCCTGTTGTTTTAAAAAATCAAGGGAGCTTAGTTCCATGGGGGCAATCACTTGCGCAAAAGATATGAATAACTAAGAGAATACGACTCTTTTGAAATCAGTGACAAGCTAGACAATTCGCTTGCACTTTGGCGCATAATAATGCGATGGATAAAGATACTCTCGAACGTTTGCGCGCTCGCGCATCCCAACATTTCTTAGACAGCATTGCTGTAAAGCAAGAGGCTGAAAAAATATTACCTGAACAAATTGCTCGCGGCATAGTCGCCATGACAAACTGTTTGCGCGCCGGAGGAAAGGTAATGGCTTGCGGCAATGGCGGATCTGCTGCCGATGCACAACATTTTGCTGCAGAGCTTATTGGGCGCTTCGAAAGAGAGCGACAAGAATTAGCTGCGATTGCATTGACAACTGATACTTCAATTTTGACCGCAGTGGGAAATGACTACAGCTACGACGAGATCTTTAGTAAACAAGTTCGCGGCCTTGGAAAAAAAGGTGACATCTTAATTGGTATCTCCACTTCAGGAAATTCAAAAAACGTAGTGAAGGCAATTGAGGCTGCAAAAAAATTAGATATCAAGATTATTGCTCTCACAGGCAATGGCGGTGGAAAGATTGCTAGCTTATTAGATGCGAATGATATTCATCTATGTGCACCCTCCACTCGCACTGCCCGTATTCAAGAAACCCATTTAGTTTTGCTTCACGCATTATGTGATGGCGTTGACCATCTGTTGCTAGATTAATAGCCTTACTAATTAGAAAGTTCGCACATGAGAAATACACTCACCATCAAACTATTTGCAGCGATTTTGATTTCATCATTCTTATCTGGATGTGGTGTATTGGCTGTCGGTGGTGTTGTGGCGGGCGCAAGTGTCATGGCCGATCGACGCACCCCGGCTGTACAGGCAATTGATAAGGGCATTGAGCTGGAGGCTGGAAATGCTTTGGCTAAGCGCTATGGCGATAACGCGCACATCAACGTGACATCATTCAATCAAAAGGTGTTATTAACTGGCGAAGCGAAAGATGCAGACATTAAAGGCCAGGCCGGTGCTTTTGTGAAGGCTATGAAAAACGTACGATCTGTTTTTAATGAATTGACCATTGGACCAAACAGTACCTATACAGCTCGTGCTAATGATTCTTTCCTCGAATCTAAAATCAAAACACAAATGATCTTCACAGATAAGTTGCCATCGAATTCAATGGCCATTGTTGCTGAAGGTGCTAGCGTTTATTTGATGGGTATTTTGACGCAGAATGAAGCGGCGATTGCAAAAAAAGTGGCTAGCAATGCCGACGGTGTAAAAGATGTTTACGCCTACTTCGATATTATTTCTGAGGCAGAAAAAACTCGTCTAGAAAAACAAGGCAAAGCAGACGAGTCGCAGCCCGACTCAATGCCTAAGCAGTAAATCCATTTGTCGGGAAGCGGGCAATGAATTTATCGATGCAAGCGCTAAAACTATTTTTCGCTACAAGTTTTTTTTCGCTTTGTACTTTGAGCGCTCATGCAGCCACTGAAGATGTGAAGGCAACAGCACTTGCAAAACAAAGTGCCTGCTTGGGATGTCATGCTGTCGATAAAAAAATTGTGGGGCCTAGCTTTCAAGCTATCGCAAAAAAATATGCGAACGACCCCAGCGCAACAGTTTTTTTGAAAAACAAAATTCTTAAAGGTGGTTCGGGGACTTGGGGCATTGTGCCCATGCCAGCAAATGCGAAGTTAAGCGATGCCGATTTATCCTTACTAACGACTTGGATTTTGCGTGGAGCGCCTAGCGCAAATTAGCTTGGACGTGCGATTGGTTTACCAAGAAACCAAGACCACACATCGTTTGAGCGCTTAAAGTTTGTCTTAACCGCGTAGTCAAAATCTGCCCATTGCTCATTAGCAGCCTCTTCCACCATAGTGCCGGGGTTTGCAGGGGGTAATTTGAGGTAAGCGTCTGCATCACCGTAGGCATATTCAACTCGCATGCCACTTTTCTGAGCTAGGTGCATCATGGCCCTATTGTTTGCTAAACAATGCACAAATAAGGTTTCGATACGTGTATTGCGTGAATGCACTGAGGCGCGTGCCAATAAAGCGGTGCCTATGCCCTGTCCACGACCATCGGGAAGTACAGACACTCCAAACTCAGCAGACTGAGGCTGGCCCTTAGTTTTTGGTAAATAGGCCAAATGCGCCATCCCAATGAGGTTTAGTTGGGAGTCAAAGCTGCCGAACACCGTGTCTCTATTGAAATCTAGGCCCTCAACATAGTGATGAATAACCTCATCAGGGGTCTGAGTACCGAAGCGTAGGCGACGATCTTCCTCATTTAAGAGTAAAAGATGGCGCAAAATCTCATCCCTATGACCTGCATGTAGCTCGCGCACAGGGACGACCAAGCCAGCCAGATAAGGCTTGCTGGGTGAGTGACTGTTTGCTAATTTATTGTGCATAGCAACATATTAGCAGAAATTACAGGGTTTTCCCTAGTTTTATCTATAAATAGGAAGAAAAGCAACAATGAGTGTGAAAAATGGGGTGCTTATCGCAAACCCTCGGTTGAAATCATAAAAAACAGTAGATTTTTGAAAAAAATTTATAAATATTTTTAATTTCTATCCCATTGTTTTTATTGAATTAAATTTCAAAGTAAGAAAAAACTTCGCCTTTTTAAGGAAAAAGACTACGAAAGGTGTTGACAGACCCAAATGAGTAGGATAAAGTCTCATCTCTCTGCTGAATGTTTTTAAGAAATACGAAACAAGTCAGCCCTCTTTAAAAATTAGTCAACCGATAATTGTGGGTACTAAGTGAAAGCATCAAGTCCTTCGGGACAGATGTAAATAAATAGTACTCATAGACAGTAAAAAGATTTGGTTTTATTACCAAGTCAATTTCTTGAATGAGTGCGACGATCCGCAAGGATCACAGGAATTGAACTGAAGAGTTTGATCCTGGCTCAGATTGAACGCTGGCGGCATGCCTTACACATGCAAGTCGAACGGCAGCACGGGTGCTTGCACCTGGTGGCGAGTGGCGAACGGGTGAGTAATACATCGGAACGTACCTTATCGTGGGGGATAACGCAGCGAAAGCTGTGCTAATACCGCATACGCCCTGAGGGGGAAAGCGGGGGATCGAAAGACCTCGCGCGATTAGAGCGGCCGATGCCTGATTAGCTTGTTGGTGGGGTAAAAGCCCACCAAGGCGACGATCAGTAGCTGGTCTGAGAGGACGATCAGCCACACTGGGACTGAGACACGGCCCAGACTCCTACGGGAGGCAGCAGTGGGGAATTTTGGACAATGGGGGAAACCCTGATCCAGCAATGCCGCGTGAGTGAAGAAGGCCTTCGGGTTGTAAAGCTCTTTTGTCAGGGAAGAAACACCGGCTCTAACACAGTCCGGGAATGACGGTACCTGAAGAATAAGCACCGGCTAACTACGTGCCAGCAGCCGCGGTAATACGTAGGGTGCGAGCGTTAATCGGAATTACTGGGCGTAAAGCGTGCGCAGGCGGTTATACAAGACAGGCGTGAAATCCCCGGGCTTAACCTGGGAATGGCGCCTGTGACTGTATAGCTAGAGTGTGTCAGAGGGGGGTAGAATTCCACGTGTAGCAGTGAAATGCGTAGATATGTGGAGGAATACCAATGGCGAAGGCAGCCCCCTGGGATAACACTGACGCTCATGCACGAAAGCGTGGGGAGCAAACAGGATTAGATACCCTGGTAGTCCACGCCCTAAACGATGCTGACTAGTTGTTCGGGATTTACATCCTGAGTAACGTAGCTAACGCGTGAAGTCAGCCGCCTGGGGAGTACGGTCGCAAGATTAAAACTCAAAGGAATTGACGGGGACCCGCACAAGCGGTGGATGATGTGGATTAATTCGATGCAACGCGAAAAACCTTACCTACCCTTGACATGTCACTAACGAAGTAGAGATACATTAGGTGCCCGTAAGGGAAAGTGAACACAGGTGCTGCATGGCTGTCGTCAGCTCGTGTCGTGAGATGTTGGGTTAAGTCCCGCAACGAGCGCAACCCTTGTCTTTAGTTGCTACGCAAGAGCACTCTAAAGAGACTGCCGGTGACAAACCGGAGGAAGGTGGGGATGACGTCAAGTCCTCATGGCCCTTATGGGTAGGGCTTCACACGTCATACAATGGTGCATACAGAGGGTTGCCAACCCGCGAGGGGGAGCTAATCTCAGAAAATGCATCGTAGTCCGGATCGTAGTCTGCAACTCGACTACGTGAAGCTGGAATCGCTAGTAATCGCGGATCAGAATGTCGCGGTGAATACGTTCCCGGGTCTTGTACACACCGCCCGTCATACCATGGGAGTGGGTTTTGCCAGAAGCCGTTAGCCTAACCGCAAGGAGGGCGACTGCCACGGCAGGGTTCATGACTGGGGTAAAGTCGTAACAAGGTAGCCGTATCGGAAGGTGCGGCTGGATCACCTCCTTTCTAGAGAAAGATGCTGAATCCTAGTGCCCACACTTATCGGTTGACAATAAAAGCCACGGGTCTGTAGCTCAGCTGGTTAGAGCACTGTGTTGATAACGCAGGGGTCGTAGGTTCAAGTCCTACCAGACCCACCACCAGCCAGAAACAAGACTTAGTGGGACGTTGGGGGATTAGCTCAGCTGGGAGAGCACCTGCTTTGCAAGCAGGGGGTCGTCGGTTCGATCCCGTCATCCTCCACCATCATCTAAATGTCAAAACTAAGCGAAGACTTAATCGTTTAGTTTTGCCATTTATGGCTGTTCTTTAAAAATTTGAGTAAGCAAAGTGTCAAATGTTTCTTTGAGAGGACATTTGACAATGTAATAAGGGTAAAGATTGAATCATCAATCAGTAATACAAACGAGTTTTACCAAGTTCTTAACAAAGTACTTACAGTTTGGATTACGGCAAACATGTCAGAAGTAGAAGTAAACCTGTAACAGGTACTAGCAATGGTGCTCGTTATAGGATCAAGTGAATAAGTGCACATGATGGATGCCTTGGCGATTACAGGCGACGAAAGACGTTATAACCTGCGATAAGCCCCGGGGAGCTGGTAAATAAGCTTTGATCCGGGGATTTCTGAATGGGGAAACCCACCACTTTTGTGGTATCCATACCTGAATACATAGGGTATGAGAAGCGAACCTTGTGAACTGAAACATCTAAGTAGCAAGAGGAAAAGACATCAACCGAGATTCCCAGAGTAGTGGCGAGCGAAATGGGAACAGCCTTCTAGTGATAGCTCAGTAATTAACAGAACGGAATGGAAAGTCCGACAATAAAGGGTGATAGTCCCGTATGTGAAAATTATTGGGTGGTACTAGGCTAGAGAGAAGTAGGGCGGGACACGTGAAATCCTGTCTGAATATGGGGGGACCATCCTCCAAGGCTAAATACTCGTAATCGACCGATAGTGAACAAGTACCGTGAGGGAAAGGCGAAAAGAACCCCGGGAGGGGAGTGAAATAGATCCTGAAATTGTGTGCATACAAACAGTAGGAGCCTCGTAAGGGGTGACTGCGTACCTTTTGTATAATGGGTCAGCGACTTACATTCAGTAGCAAGCTTAACCGAATAGGGAAGGCGTAGCGAAAGCGAGTCCGAATAGGGCGCTAGTTGCTGGGTGTAGACCCGAAACCAGTTGATCTATCCATGGCCAGGTTGAAGGTGCGGTAACACGTACTGGAGGACCGAACCCACTAACGTTGAAAAGTTAGGGGATGAGCTGTGGATAGGGGTGAAAGGCTAAACAAAACTGGAAATAGCTGGTTCTCTCCGAAAACTATTTAGGTAGTGCCTCGTGTATCACTGTAGGGGGTAGAGCACTGTCATGGTAGTGGGGTCCATTGCGGATTACTGCGCCATAGCAAACTCCGAATACCTACAAGTGCAAGCACGGGAGACAGACATCGGGTGCTAACGTCCGGTGTCAAGAGGGAAACAACCCAGACCGCCAGCTAAGGTCCCTAATATATGCTAAGTGGGAAACGAAGTGGGAAGGCTAAAACAGTCAGGAGGTTGGCTTAGAAGCAGCCATCCTTTAAAGAAAGCGTAATAGCTCACTGATCGAGTCGTCCTGCGCGGAAGATGTAACGGGGCTAAGCATATAACCGAAGCTGCGGATCACAGTAATGTGATGGTAGGAGAGCGTTCTGTAAGCCTGTGAAGGTGTCTTGTAAAGGATGCTGGAGGTATCAGAAGTGCGAATGCTGACATGAGTAGCGATAAAGGGGGTGAAAAGCCCCCTCGCCGTAAGCCCAAGGTTTCCTGTTCAACGTTCATCGGAACAGGGTGAGTCGGCCCCTAAGGCGAGGCAGAGATGCGTAGCTGATGGGAACAAGGTTAATATTCCTTGACCATTGTTAGATGCGATGGGGGGACGGATCGCGGAAAGTTGTCCGGGTGTTGGAAGTCCCGGTTCTTGCGTTGGAGATGGCTATTAGGTAAATCCGGTAGCGTAATTCAAGGGCGTGAGACGAGCGAATTTATTCGCGAAGCAATTGGAAGTGGTTCCAAGAAAAGCCTCTAAGCTTCAGTCTAACAAGACCGTACCGCAAACCGACACAGGTGGGCGAGATGAGTATTCTAAGGCGCTTGAGAGAACTCAGGAGAAGGAACTCGGCAAATTTGTACCGTAACTTCGGGATAAGGTACGCCCTGGTAGTTTGACCCTGTACAAGGGGAGGACGAAAGGGTTGCAATAAAAAGGTGGCTGCGACTGTTTAATAAAAACACAGCACTCTGCAAACACGAAAGTGGACGTATAGGGTGTGACGCCTGCCCGGTGCTGGAAGATTAAATGATGGGGTGCAAGCTCTTGATTGAAGTCCCAGTAAACGGCGGCCGTAACTATAACGGTCCTAAGGTAGCGAAATTCCTTGTCGGGTAAGTTCCGACCTGCACGAATGGCGTAACGATGGCCACACTGTCTCCTCCTGAGACTCAGCGAAGTTGAAATGTTTGTGATGATGCAATCTACCCGTGGCTAGACGGAAAGACCCCATGAACCTTTACTGTAGCTTTGCATTGGACTTTGAACCGGTCTGTGTAGGATAGGTGGGAGGCGTTGAAAGCGGGATGCTAGTTCCGCTGGAGCCAACCTTGAAATACCACCCTGGTTTGTTTGAGGTTCTAACCTTGGCCCATTATCTGGGTCGGGAACAGTGCATGGTAGGCAGTTTGACTGGGGCGGTCTCCTCCCAAAGTGTAACGGAGGAGTACGAAGGTACGCTTGGTACGGTCGGACATCGTACCTAAAGTGCAATGGCAAAAGCGTGCTTAACTGCGAGACCGACAAGTCGAGCAGGTGCGAAAGCAGGTCATAGTGATCCGGTGGTTCTGTATGGAAGGGCCATCGCTCAACGGATAAAAGGTACTCTGGGGATAACAGGCTGATACCGCCCAAGAGTTCATATCGACGGCGGTGTTTGGCACCTCGATGTCGGCTCATCTCATCCTGGGGCTGTAGCCGGTCCCAAGGGTATGGCTGTTCGCCATTTAAAGAGGTACGTGAGCTGGGTTTAAAACGTCGTGAGACAGTTTGGTCCCTATCTGCCATGGGCGTTGGAGATTTGACGGGGGCTGCTCCTAGTACGAGAGGACCGGAGTGGACGTACCGCTGGTGTACCTGTTGTTTCGCCAGAAGCATCGCAGGGTAGCTATGTACGGAAGAGATAACCGCTGAAAGCATCTAAGCGGGAAACTTGCCTGAAGATGAGATCTCCCGTAGGTTTAACCTACATAAAGGGTCGTTGAAGACCACAACGTTGATAGGTCAGGTGTGGAAGCGCAGTAATGCGTTAAGCTAACTGATACTAATTGCCCGTTAGGCTTGATCCTATAACCAGCACTATTGTGTTGGATGTTTGCCAGATTTAATCTGCATCCTTAATTACATGCTTACTCAAATAAGAGTTGTTGATTTATCAGCAACTCGACCCTCTACGCCCGGTGACCATAGCAAGTTGGAACCACTCCTTCCCATCCCGAACAGGACAGTGAAACGACTTTACGCCGATGATAGTGCGGATTACCCGTGTGAAAGTAGGTAACTGCCGGGCACCAATGCGACGCCCAGACCCTCTTAGGTCTGGGCGTTTTTACTTGTGCAAAGCGTTTTGAGGTTTTAGAGATTGACAGAAACTCCATTTGGAGTCAGAATATTGGGTTCGCGGAGGGGTGTCCGAGCGGCTAAAGGAGGCAGACTGTAAATCTGTTGGCTATGCCTACGTAGGTTCGAATCCTACCCCCTCCACCAGATGTGCGGGATTAGTTTAATGGTAAAACAGCAGATTTCCAATCTTCGGTCAAGAGTTCGATTCTCTTATCCCGCTCCAGTATTAACAGTATTTGTATTTGCCCATGTGGCTCAGTGGTAGAGCACTCCCTTGGTAAGGGAGAGGTCGGCAGTTCGATCCTGCCCATGGGCACCATGGCTTACGTAGTAAAAATTTTAATTTCGTGTGTTGGTTTAAGAGTTAACTAAAGGCAGACAAAAAAATGGCAAAAGAAAAGTTTGAGCGGACAAAACCGCACGTAAACGTTGGCACAATTGGTCACGTTGACCATGGTAAAACCACATTGACAGCAGCTATTGCAACTGTGCTTTCAAAAGCATTCGGTGGCGAAGCAAAAGCATACGATCAGATCGATGCTGCTCCAGAAGAAAAAGCACGCGGTATTACGATTAATACAGCACACGTTGAGTATGAGACTGCTAATCGTCACTACGCACACGTGGATTGCCCAGGACATGCTGACTACGTTAAGAACATGATTACTGGTGCTGCTCAGATGGACGGCGCTATTTTGGTTTGCTCTGCAGCTGACGGCCCAATGCCACAAACTCGTGAGCATATCCTCTTGGCACGCCAAGTTGGTGTTCCATACATCATCGTATTTTTGAACAAGTGCGACATGGTTGATGACGCTGAGTTGTTAGAACTCGTAGAAATGGAAGTTCGTGAGCTTCTATCTAAGTACGACTTCCCAGGCGATGACACACCAATCGTTCAAGGTTCTGCTAAGTTAGCGCTTGAAGGCGACGAAGGCCCATTGGGTAAAGAAGCCATCATGAAGTTGGCTGAAGCACTTGACTCCTACATCCCAACTCCAGAGCGTGCTGTTGACGGTGCGTTCTTGATGCCAGTAGAGGACGTGTTCTCTATCTCCGGTCGCGGTACTGTTGTTACAGGCCGTATCGAGCGCGGTATCGTTAAAGTTGGTGAAGAGATTGAAATTATCGGTATCAAGCCAACACTCAAGACAACTTGTACTGGTGTTGAAATGTTCCGCAAATTGCTCGACCAAGGTCAAGCAGGCGATAACGTTGGTATCTTGTTACGCGGTACAAAACGTGAAGAAGTTGAGCGCGGCCAAGTATTGGCTAAGCCAGGTTCAATCACCCCACATACTCACTTTACAGCCGAGGTTTACATCTTGGGTAAAGATGAAGGTGGTCGTCATACTCCATTCTTTAACAACTATCGTCCACAGTTCTACTTCCGTACAACGGACGTAACTGGTTCAATCGAGTTGCCAAAAGACAAAGAAATGGTAATGCCTGGCGATAACGTCACAATTACCGTAAAACTCATCGCTCCTATCGCGATGGAAGAAGGTTTACGTTTTGCGATCCGTGAAGGTGGCCGTACTGTTGGCGCCGGCGTGGTTGCAAAGATTTTGGCTTAATAGTTTTAATAAAGGGGTGTAGCTCAATTGGCAGAGCGTTGGTCTCCAAAACCAAAGGTTGGGGGTTCGATGCCCTCCGCCCCTGCCACGATTTGAACTGAAAGTAATATGTCTCAACATACAGCAGGTCACTCTGAAGAAAAGAGCAGCTGGGTCTCCGGACTCGCTGCTTTAATCGTCGTTGCAGCGTTAGTTCTTTACTACACGCTGGCGGATCAATCTCTATTGATTCGTTTAGCTGTTTTGTTAGGCGGCATTGCTGCTGCAGTTTTGATTGTGGCGATGTCAGCAGATGGACGTCGCTTCATCGCTTACGCAAAAGATTCTTGGTATGAAGTAAAAAAGGTTGTTTGGCCGACTCGTAAAGAGACGACGCAAATGACTCTAGTCGTATTTGGCTTTGTTCTGATCATGTCCCTCTTTTTGTGGATTGCAGACAAATTAATTGAATGGCTAGTTTTTTCAGTCTTCCTAGGCTGGAAGTGAGTAAAAAATGATTGAAACTGAATTGGTCTCAAATCCACAAGCTACTGGCAATATGCGCTGGTACGTTATTCATGCTTATTCAGGCATGGAAAAAAGCGTTAAAAGAGGCTTAGAAGAGCGTATTGCGCGCTCTGGAATGCCTGAAAAATTTGGCCGTATCTTGGTTCCATCCGAAGAGGTTGTAGAAATCAAGTCTGGCACTAAATCTGTATCTGAGCGTCGTTTCTTCCCAGGATATGTCCTGATTGAGATGGAAATGACGGATGAAAGCTGGCATTTGGTGAAAAATACGCCAAAAGTTACCGGTTTCGTAGGCGGTGTTCGTAATCGCCCAAGCCCGATTTCAACGGCAGAAGTATCCAAAATCATGGATCAAATGCAGGCCGGGGTTGATAAGCCTAAGCCTAAGACCCTATTCGAGGTCGGTGAGATTGTGCGCGTTAAAGAAGGTCCATTTGTCGATTTCAACGGAAATATCGAAGAAGTCAATTATGAGAAGTCAAGACTGCGCGTTTCTGTTACAATTTTTGGCCGCGGTACCCCAGTTGAGCTGGAGTTCGGGCAAGTAGAAAAGATGTAAAAACACCCAATTTAAGGGGGTTTTGTAGCAAAAAGTAGTGGTTTTAAGTGGTTAGCAATAACCGAGGAGCGGATCTAGATAGCCAAAAACTAGTGAAGCGTTTACTCAACAGCGGTCTTTCCTAATGAGGTTAGGCGCGCTTTTAGGAGCAATCAATGGCAAAGAAGATCATAGGCTTTATCAAGCTGCAGATCCCTGCAGGTAAAGCAAATCCATCACCTCCCGTAGGTCCAGCATTGGGTCAACGCGGCCTCAATATTATGGAATTCTGTAAGGCGTTTAATGCTCAAACTCAGAGCATGGAACCTGGCCTTCCAATTCCAGTCGTGATTACAGCGTTTGCTGATAAGAGCTTCACTTTTATCATGAAGACTCCTCCAGCAACCATCATGATTAAGAAGGCTGCAAAGATCGAAAAAGGATCACCACGTCCGCATACCGACAAGGTAGGAAAAATTACACGTGCTCAAGCAGAAGAAATTGCTAAAGCAAAAATGCCAGATTTGACAGCTGCTGATATGGATGCTGCTGTAAGAACAATCGCTGGTAGCGCCCGTTCAATGGGCATCACAGTGGAAGGTCTCTAATCATGACTAAGTTATCTAAGCGTTTAAAAGCAATCGAATCTAAGGTTGATCGCAATAAGTTTTATGCATTAGAAGATGCATTGAACCTCGTAAAAGAGTGTGCAACTGCTAAGTTCGATGAGTCTATCGACGTTGCAGTGCAGTTGGGTATTGATGCGAAGAAATCTGACCAAGTTGTGCGTGGCGCAGTAGTGCTCCCAGCTGGTACAGGTAAGCATGTTCGTGTAGCGGTATTTGCACAAGGCGAAAAAGCTGAACAAGCTAAAGCTGCTGGTGCTGAAATCGTTGGCATGGAAGACCTTGCTGATCAAATTAAAGGCGGCAAAATCGATTTCGATATTTTGATCGCATCCCCAGACACAATGAAGATCGTTGGTACTTTAGGTCAAGTATTGGGCCCACGTGGTTTGATGCCGAATCCAAAAGTGGGAACTGTTACTCCTGACGTTGCTACTGCAGTTAAAAATGCAAAAGCAGGTCAAGTGCAATTCCGTGTGGACAAAGCCGGTATCGTGCACGCAAGCATTGGCCGTCGTTCATTCGAGCCAGCTGCATTGAAATCAAACTTGCTCGCATTGCTTGAGGCTTTGAACAAAGCTAAGCCACCTGCATCTAAGGGCGTTTATTTAAAGAAGGTTGCCGTAAGCAGCACCATGGGTGCAGGCGTACGTGTTGACCAGGCATCGATACAAGCTGCTCAGTAATTAGCTTGTAGCAAAAAGAACTTTGGGTCGACTCCTGCTCTTAGAGTGAGAGTCGAACATCAAAGACCGTTGGTGAATTATTTGCTTACTCAGAATTAATTCTTAATCGTTACGAAAGTAATAGCCAGCGCAGATGGCGACCCTGAAAAGATTTCACAAGATTCTCTTGTGACAAATGATCAGACGCTGGTGTGTAACCCCAACTGGAAACAGTTGGTTTTTTAGGAGTTAAACCGTGCCTTTGAATGTACAAGACAAAAAAGCGATTGTTGCTGATGTCGGCGCTCAATTGGCTGGAGCTCAAACAGTCGTGCTCGCTGAATACCGTGGTATTCCAGTAGAGCAGTTGACAAAGCTACGTGCTAGCGCACGTGACCAAGGTGTATATCTTCGCGTTTTGAAGAACACATTGGCACGCCGTGCTGCACAAGGCACACAGTTTGAGCCTCTTGCTGATTCGATGGTTGGCCCCTTGATCTATGGCATCTCTGCTGATCCAATTGCTTCGGCAAAAGTATTGCAGAACTTTGCTAAGACTCAAGACAAGCTAGTCATTACTGCTGGCTTATATAACGGCAAGTTGTTAGATGTTGCGGGAGTTAAAGCTCTTGCAACAATTCCAAGCCGCGACGAGTTGTTATCTCAGTTGTTAGGTGTGATGTTGGCACCAGTATCTGCCATGGCTCGCGTATTGGGCGCAGTAGCAGCGCAAAAATCAGCCGGAGCACCTGCTCCAGTTGCAGCACCTGTAGTTGAAGCAGCAGCACCAGCAGAAGTAGTTGCTGAAGCGGCCGCTCCAGAAGCAGCTGCTGAGCCTGCAGCCCCAGAAGCTGGAACAGAAACACCTGAAACCCCTGCCGCTGAATAAGCGCAGATTAACTATTAAGTATTAGGAGCTAAAAATGGCGATTACCAAAGAAGAAATCATTGATGCAGTAGGTAGCATGTCCGTAATGGATTTGAACGACTTGGTTAAGGCGTTCGAAGAGAAGTTTGGCGTTTCAGCTGCAGCTATGGCTGTTGCTGGTCCTGCTGGCGCTGCTGGCGGTGCTGCTGCTGAAGAGCAAACAGAATTCACTGTTAACTTGCTCGAAGCTGGTGCAAACAAAGTTTCAGTAATTAAGGCTGTTCGCGAAATCACTGGCCTTGGCTTGAAAGAAGCTAAAGACTTAGTTGACGGCGCACCGAAGCCAATCAAAGAAGCTGTTGATAAGAAGACAGCTGAAGAAGCTAAGAAGAAGCTTGAAGAAGCTGGCGCTAAAGCAGAACTCAAGTAATACAAACTCTGTTAGTGCCCCTCAAAAAGGGGTGCTAGCCCTGTTGGGTTTGACCATTAGTGGTCAAACCCGATTTCATTTCTGATTGAAATCGGGTTTGCCTTCTGATACGACTGCAGAATGCAAGTTTGGTCGGACACTGAATCTTTCGATTTAGTGTTGTCCGCCAGTGATTGGTAGTGGCCAATCGCCAAATCTTTGTACAGTCGCTGAATTCGGAGATGAAATGAACTACAGCTTCACCGAACGCAAGCGAGTCCGTAAAAGCTTTGCTAAGCGAGTAAATAATCATCAGGTTCCATACCTGATCGCAACGCAGCTGGAATCCTACGCTAAATTTTTACAGGCTGAAAAGCCAGCAATGTCTCGTGTCACTGAGGGACTTCAAGCTGCCTTTACATCAGCATTCCCAATTGTGTCCAACAATGGCTACGCACGTATGGAATACGTGTCATACCAGTTGTCACAGCCACCGTTCGACGTTAAAGAATGTCAACAACGTGGTTACACATACCACTCAGCCTTACGTGCAAAAGTTCGCTTGATTATTTATGATCGCGAAGCGCCTACTAAGGTTAAAGAGGTAAAAGAGAGCGAAGTCTACATGGGTGAAATTCCACTCATGACTGATAACGGCTCTTTTGTGATCAACGGTACTGAGCGCGTGATCGTTTCTCAGTTGCACCGTTCCCCAGGCGTGTTCTTTGAACACGATAAGGGCAAGACACATAGCTCAGGTAAGTTGCTGTTCTCGGCACGCATCATTCCTTACCGTGGTTCATGGCTCGATTTCGAGTTTGATCCAAAAGATATTCTCTATTTCCGCGTTGACCGTCGTCGCAAGATGCCTGTCACCATTTTGCTTAAAGCAATTGGTTTAAACAACGAACAGATCCTTGCAAACTTCTTTAACTTTGATCATTTCTCATTGAGCGCAAATGGCGCGTCCATGGAATTTGTTCCAGAGCGTTTGCGTGGTCAGTTGGCTAGTTTTGATGTGCTTGATAAGAATGGCGTTGTTGTCATTCAAAAAGACAAGCGTATCAATGCAAAACATATTCGTGAACTCGAAGCCGCTAAGACTAAAAACATCGTTGTTCCAGATGACTACTTAGTTGGCCGCGTAGTTGCACGCAACATCATCGATCCAGACTCTGGTGAAATCTTGGCTTACGCTAATGATGAAATCACTGAAGAACTGTTGGCGACATTGCGCGATGCAGGTATCAAGCAATTGGAAACCATCTACACCAATGATTTAGATTCTGGCGCGTACATTTCTCAGACATTGCGTACTGATGAAACTGCGGATCAAATGGCTGCTCGTATCGCCATCTATCGCATGATGCGTCCTGGTGAGCCTCCAACAGAAGATGCTGTTGAAGCTTTGTTCCAGCGCTTGTTCTACAACGAAGATAGTTACGATTTATCACGCGTTGGCCGTATGAAAGTGAATAGCCGTCTCGGTCGTTCAGAGATGGAAGGCAAAATGGTTTTGTCGGATGAAGATATCCTCGACACCATTAAGTCTTTGGTTGATTTGCGTAACGGTAAAGGCGAAGTTGATGACATCGATCACTTAGGTAATCGTCGCGTACGTTGCGTAGGTGAGTTGGCAGAGAATCAATTCCGTGCAGGTTTGTCACGTGTTGAGCGTGCGGTTAAAGAACGTCTCGGCCAAGCCGAAACTGAAAACCTCATGCCGCATGATTTGATTAACAGCAAGCCAATCTCTTCAGCGATTCGTGAGTTCTTCGGTTCTTCACAGTTGTCCCAGTTTATGGACCAAACAAACCCATTGTCAGAGATCACGCACAAGCGTCGTATTTCTGCATTGGGACCTGGTGGTTTGACACGCGAGCGCGCAGGTTTCGAAGTGCGCGACGTGCATCCTACTCACTACGGACGTGTTTGCCCAATTGAAACTCCAGAAGGACCAAACATTGGTCTGATCAACTCACTCGCGTTGTTTGCGCGTTTGAATGAGCATGGTTTCTTAGAGACTCCATACCGTAAAGTTTCCAATAGCAAGGTAAGCGACGAAGTTGTTTACCTCTCTGCGATTGAAGAAGCGAAATACGTGATTGCTCAGGCAAATGCAACGATCGACAAGAGCGGTAAGTTAGCCGATGAATTGGTTTCAGCGCGTCAAGCTGGTGAGACCATGATGGTTAGCCCAGAGCGCATCGATTTCATCGACGTTGCTCCGAGCCAGATCGTTTCTGCTGCTGCTTCATTGGTTCCATTCTTGGAGCATGATGATGCGAACCGTGCGTTGATGGGTGCGAATATGCAACGTCAAGCGGTTCCTTGCTTGCGTCCAGATAAGCCATTGGTTGGTACCGGTTTAGAGCGCATTGTTGCGGTTGACTCAGGTACAGTTATTTTGGCTTCCCGCGGCGGTATCGTTGACTATGTTGACGCAAACCGTGTAGTTATTCGTGTAAACGATGACGAGACAGCGGCTGGTGAAGTTGGTGTGGATATTTATAACCTCATCAAGTACACCCGCTCAAACCAAAATACCAACATCAACCAACGTCCAATCGTTCAGGCTGGTGATCGTGTAGCCCGTGGCGACGTAGTTGCTGACGGTGCATCTACCGACTTAGGTGAGTTGGCTTTGGGTCAAAACATGACTGTGGCATTTATGCCATGGAACGGTTACAACTTCGAAGATTCAATCTTGATCTCTGAGAAAGTTGTTGCTGACGACCGTTACACCTCTATTCATATTGAAGAGTTGTCGGTTGTTGCTCGTGATACCAAGCTTGGTTCAGAAGAAATTACACGCGATATCTCCAACTTGGCTGAGTCACAGCTCTCCCGTTTGGACGAGAGCGGTATTGTTTACATCGGTGCTGAAGTTGAAGCTGGTGACGTATTGGTTGGTAAAGTTACTCCAAAGGGTGAGACTACTCTCACTCCAGAGGAGAAGTTACTGCGTGCGATCTTCGGTGAAAAAGCATCTGACGTTAAAGATACTTCTTTGCGCGTTCCATCTGGAATGATTGGTACTGTTATTGATGTTCAAGTCTTCACCCGTGAAGGTATTGAGCGCGATGCACGTGCACAGTCAATTATTCAAGAAGAATTACAACGCTATCGTTTGGACTTAAACGACCAGTTGCGTATTGTTGAAGGCGACGCCTTCATGCGTTTAGAAAAACTGTTGATTGGCAAAGTTGCCAATGGTGGCCCTCAGAAATTGGCTAAAGGCACTAAGATCGACAAGGAATACCTTGCTAGCTTAGATAAATACCATTGGTTCGATGTTCGTCCAGCGGATGATGAGGTTGCTACACAAGTTGAGGCAATCAAATCTTCTATCGAGGCTAAGCGTAAGCAATTTGATGAGGCTTTTGAAGAGAAGCGCACCAAACTTACCCAAGGCGATGATTTGCAGCCTGGCGTAACGAAGATGGTTAAGGTGTACTTGGCAGTTAAGCGTCGCTTACAGCCTGGTGACAAGATGGCCGGTCGTCACGGTAACAAGGGTGTGGTTTCTAAAATCGCCCCTGCAGAAGACATGCCATTTATGGCTGACGGACGCCCTGTTGACATCGTCTTGAACCCATTGGGTGTTCCTTCCCGTATGAACGTAGGTCAGATCTTGGAAACCCACTTAGGTTGGGCAGCTCAAGGTATTGGTAAGCGTATTGATGAGATGGTTCGTCAACAAGCTAAACAAGCTGAACTCCGTAAGTTCATGAAGCAGCTTTACAACGAAACCGGTCGCATCGAAGATATCGATAACTTCACTGATGAGCAGATCACAGTTTTGGCTGAGAATTTACGCCAAGGCTTGCCATTCGCTACCCCAGTGTTTGACGGTGCAACTGAAGCTGAAATCGGACGCATGCTCGAGTTGGCCTATCCAGAAGAGGTGGCTACTTCTTTGAAGATGACGCCTTCACGCCAGCAAATGATTTTGTGCGACGGCCGTACTGGCGATCAGTTTGAGCGTCCAGTAACTGTTGGCGTAATGCACGTCTTGAAACTCCACCATTTGGTCGATGACAAGATGCACGCACGTTCAACCGGACCTTACTCGTTAGTAACGCAACAGCCACTGGGCGGTAAAGCTCAGTTTGGTGGTCAGCGCTTTGGTGAGATGGAAGTTTGGGCCCTCGAAGCATACGGTGCTTCATATGTCTTGCAGGAAATGCTGACAGTGAAGTCCGATGACGTCGCAGGCCGTACCAAGGTTTACGAAAACATCGTCAAGGGCGAGCACACAATTGATGCTGGCATGCCCGAATCCTTCAACGTGTTGGTAAAAGAAATCCGCTCGTTGGGTATTGACATTGACATGGAGCGCAACTGATATGAAAGCATTGCTCGATTTATTTAAGCAAACGCAGGGTGATGAGCAGTTTGATGTCATCAAGATTGGTCTTGCATCCCCTGAGAAAATTCGCTCATGGTCTTTTGGTGAAGTACGCAAACCAGAAACCATCAACTACCGGACTTTTAAGCCCGAGCGTGATGGTTTGTTCTGCGCCAAGATTTTTGGACCAACCAAAGACTACGAGTGCTTATGCGGTAAGTACAAGCGTTTAAAGTTCCGTGGCGTTATCTGTGAGAAGTGTGGCGTTGAAGTTACGCTCGCTAAGGTACGTCGTGAGCGCATGGGCCACATTGAGTTGGCAGCCCCTGTAGCGCACATCTGGTTCTTGAAGTCATTGCCATCCCGCCTGGGTATGGTTCTCGATATGACCCTCCGGGATATCGAGCGCGTTCTTTACTTTGAAGCATATGTTGTTGTTGATCCTGGCATGACTCCTGAAGGCGCAATGAAGCGCGGTCAGATCATGTCTGAGGACGAGTACATTGCCAAGACTGAAGAGTATGGTGACGGTGCATTTACTGCCATCATGGGCGCTGAAGGTATTCGTGATCTCTTGCGTTCCATTGATATCGATCGCGAAGTTGAGACTATTCGTGCTGACTTAAAAGCTACTGGTAGCGATGCCAAGATCAAGAAATACGCTAAGCGCTTAAAAGTGCTCGAAGCGTTCCAGACTTCAGGTATTAAGCCTGACTGGATGATCATGGAAGTATTGCCAGTATTGCCACCTGAATTGCGCCCATTGGTGCCATTGGATGGCGGTCGCTTTGCTACCTCCGATTTGAACGACCTCTATCGTCGCGTGATTAACCGTAACAACCGTCTCAAGCGTTTGTTAGAGTTGCGCGCACCAGAGATCATCGTTCGCAACGAAAAACGTATGTTGCAAGAAGCGGTTGACTCATTGCTCGACAACGGTCGTCGCGGTAAGGCTATGACAGGCGCTAACAAGCGTCCTCTCAAGTCCTTGGCTGAGATGATTAAAGGTAAGAGCGGTCGTTTCCGTCAAAACTTGTTGGGTAAACGTGTTGACTACTCTGGTCGTTCAGTCATCGTGGTTGGCCCAACATTGAAATTGCATCAGTGCGGCTTACCAAAATTGATGGCTTTGGAATTGTTCAAGCCATTTATTTTCAACAAGCTCGAGACTTTGGGAATTGCAACCACGATTAAGGCTGCGAAGAAGGAAGTTGAAAGTCAGACTCCAATCGTTTGGGACATTCTCGAAGAAGTGATTCGTGAACATCCAATCATGTTGAACCGTGCGCCTACATTGCACCGTCTCGGTATCCAGGCTTTCGAGCCAATGCTGATTGAAGGTAAAGCAATCCAATTGCACCCATTAGTCTGCGCGGCATTTAACGCCGACTTTGACGGTGACCAAATGGCGGTTCACGTTCCTTTGTCGCTCGAAGCACAAATGGAAGCGCGTACATTGATGTTGGCTTCGAACAACGTATTGTTCCCAGCTAACGGCGAACCATCTATCGTTCCTTCGCAGGACGTGGTGTTGGGTCTGTACTACGCTACTCGTGACAAGATTAACGGTAAAGGCGAAGGCATGGTCTTCGCAAATATCACTGAAGTAATTCGTGCATACGAGGCTGGCCAGGTTGAATTGGCTTCCCGCGTTGCTGTACGTATTACCGAGTTTGAGATTGTGGACAAGAAGGCGGAGGGCGATGCCCGTTTTGCTGAAAAGACCAAGATCTATCAAACCTCAGTTGGCCGTGCAATCTTGTCAGAAATTTTGCCTAAAGGCATGTCTTTCGAGGAAATCAATAAGCCTCTGAAGAAAAAAGAAATCTCACGTTTGATTAACACTTCATTCCGTAAGTGCGGTCTTCGTGAAACAGTTATTTTTGCTGACCGCCTCTTGCAGTCTGGTTTCCGCTTAGCGACTAACGCCGGTATCTCGGTTGCGATCGACGATATGCTGATTCCGACCTCTAAAGAGCGCATCATCACTGAAGCTTCAAATAAGGTTAAAGAGTATGACAAGCAGTTCATGTCAGGCCTTGTAACCAATCAAGAGCGTTATAACAACGTGGTTGATATTTGGGGTGCCGCTGGTGACCAAGTTGGTAAAGCGATGATGGATGAGTTGTCACACGTTGACGTACTCGACCGTAACGGTAAAACTGTGCGTCAAGAATCTTTCAACTCCATCTACATGATGGCGGATTCTGGTGCGCGTGGATCTGCAGCGCAGATTCGTCAGTTAGCTGGTATGCGTGGTTTGATGGCAAAGCCTGATGGCTCCATTATTGAAACTCCAATTACTGCGAACTTCCGTGAAGGTTTGAATGTGTTGCAGTACTTCATCTCAACCCACGGTGCTCGTAAAGGTCTGGCTGATACAGCGTTGAAGACAGCGAACTCCGGTTACTTGACACGTCGTTTGTGTGACGTAACTCAAGACCTCGTGGTGATTGAAGAAGATTGCGGTGCAACTTCTGGCGTAACGATGAAAGCGCTTGTTGAAGGTGGCGAAATTATCGAAGCATTGCGAGACCGTATTTTGGGTCGCGTATGTATCGGTGATATCGTTCATCCTGACACACAAGAAGTCATCGTGCCTAACGACACCTTGCTCGATGAAGATCACGTTGATCAAATCGTTGCCTTGGGTATTGACGAAGTTAAAGTACGCACAGTGTTGTCATGCTTAACTCGTTTTGGCTTGTGCGCGAAGTGCTACGGACGTGATTTAGGTCGCGGTGGTTTGGTGAACGTAGGTGAGGCAGTTGGTGTTATTGCTGCTCAGTCTATCGGTGAGCCAGGCACTCAGTTGACTATGCGTACCTTCCACATCGGTGGTGCAGCGTCACGTGCATTGGTTGCAAGCAATATTGAAGCCAAGTCAAACGGTACTTTGAAGTTCTCCGGCACGATGCGTGTTGTGAAGAATGCAAAAGGTGAGCAGATCGTGATTTCACGTTCAGGCGAAGCTGTGATCATTGACGATAACGGTCGCGAGCGTGAGCGTCATAAAGTGCCTTATGGTGCAACTCTCTTGTTGAAAGAAGATGCAGCAGTGAAAGCCGGCGCAAGCTTGGCAACATGGGATCCGTTAACACGTCCAATCATCTCTGAGTACGCTGGTATTGCTCGCTTTGACAACGTTGAAGAAGGCGTTACTGTAGCTAAGCAAGTTGACGAAGTAACCGGCCTCTCCACTTTGGTGGTAATTGACGGTAAGCGTCGTAGTGCTGCTAGCAAAGGCGTTCGCCCAATGATCAACTTAGTTGATGACAAGGGCGGCGAAGTGATGATTGCGGGTACAGATCACCCAGTAAACATTGGTTTGCAAGTCGGCGCTTTGATCACCGTTAAAGATGGCCAAAAAGTTGAAGTTGGTGAAGTATTGGCACGTATTCCAATTGAATCACAGAAGACTCGCGACATTACCGGTGGTTTGCCACGTGTTGCTGAATTGTTCGAAGCGCGTTCACCAAAAGATGCTGCTGTATTGGCTAAAGTCACTGGAACAGTTTCCTTCGGCAAAGAAACCAAAGGTAAGCAACGTTTAGTGATTACCGATATGGATGGCGAAGCTAACGAATTCTTGATTCCTAAAGAGAAACAAGTTCTCGTTCATGACGGTCAAGTTGTGAACAAGGGCGAGATGATTGTGGAAGGCCCTGCCGATCCGCATGACATCTTGACACTCAGAGGTATTGAAGAGTTGGCGATCTACATCGTGGACGAAGTTCAAGACGTTTACCGTTTGCAAGGTGTGAAGATTAATGACAAGCACATTGAAGTCATCGTGCGTCAAATGTTGCGTCGTGTGCAAATTACTGATGGTGGCGATACTGCCTACATCACCGGTGAGCAAGTTGAGCGTTCTAAGTTGTATGACGCAAACGATGCTGTGATTGCACAAGGTAAGCGCCCAGCTCAGTTCGAGAATGTGTTGCTCGGTATTACTAAGGCGTCCTTGTCGACAGACAGCTTCATTTCCGCGGCTTCTTTCCAAGAAACCACCCGTGTATTGACCGAAGCCGCAATTATGGGCAAGACCGATACACTCCGTGGCCTCAAGGAAAACGTCATTATTGGTCGTCTGATCCCTGCTGGTACTGGCTTGTCTTACCGCCGTGCACGCAAGGTCAGAGAGCAATTCGAGCGTGATCGCGCTCAAATGATTGCCGCCGAAGAGGAAGCAATGGCTGATATGCCTGTAGAAATAGAGGCTGAAGTGATTGCTCCTGCTGGGGAGGCTGATCCAAGCTAATTTGGTATTCCTGGCCAGAAATGGCCAGTTTTTTCCCTCGAGGTTGACGGAAAGGGCTGGCCAGGCTAGAATGCTGAGTTCTACTGATTCAGAAGAGGGTCGTTTTGACCTAGAATTTCTCTAAGTCATTGATTTTCTTGAAGAAAGCAACAAAGAAGTACTAACCGAGCTATTTTATGCCAACAATTAATCAATTATTACGTAAGCCAAGAACTCGGCTGACCGTTAAAAGCAAGAGCCCTGCGCTGCAAAACAGCCCGCAGCGCCGTGGCGTATGTACACGTGTGTACACAACCACTCCTAAAAAGCCTAACTCTGCGCTACGTAAAGTAGCTAAAGTTCGCTTAACCAATGGTTTTGAAGTGATTTCATACATTGGTGGTGAAGGCCATAACCTCCAGGAACACTCAGTAGTGTTGATTCGTGGTGGTCGTGTAAAGGATTTGCCAGGTGTTCGTTACCACATCGTTCGTGGCTCACTTGACTTGCAAGGTGTTAAAGACCGTAAGCAGTCACGTTCCAAGTACGGTGCTAAGCGCGCTAAGAAAGCTGCTTAATAGCAACTTACAGTATTTGCAGTAAGTCTTCGTTTGTCAGACTTTAAAGACAAGTAAGTGGCCGTTCCGTCTAGAGATTTCTCCAGATAGTAGGGCGGCCGGAGCGGGTGATCCATGTGGACCACCCCTAACTGAACTGAAGGAGTAGTTATGCCACGTCGTCGTGAAGTTCCCAAACGGGAAATCCTGCCTGATCCAAAATTCGGCAATGTAGAAGTAGCAAAATTCATGAACGTCCTCATGTTGGACGGCAAAAAATCGGTTGCAGAGCGTATCGTTTACGGCGCCTTTGATCACATCGAGAAAAAAGCAAACAAAGAACCACTCGAAGTTTTCTCAACAGCTATGGGCAACGTTAAGCCAATGGTTGAGGTGAAGAGCCGTCGTGTTGGTGGCGCTAACTACCAGGTTCCTGTTGAAGTTCGCCCATCACGCCGTTCTGCTTTGGCAATGCGCTGGGTGCGCGAAGCCGCTAAAAAGCGCGGTGAAAAATCTATGGCTCAACGTTTGGCCAATGAATTATTAGAAGCTGCAGAAGGTCGCGGCGGAGCAATGAAGAAGCGTGAAGAAGTTCACCGTATGGCAGAAGCTAACAAAGCTTTCTCACATTTCCGCTTCTAATCGCACAGCAAAGAAAAGGTACCAACAGTGGCACGTAAAACCCCTATCGACAAATACCGCAATATCGGTATTTCTGCGCACATTGACGCAGGTAAGACAACAACAACAGAACGTGTTTTGTTCTACACCGGTGTTAATCACAAAATCGGTGAAGTGCATGACGGCGCTGCAACCATGGACTGGATGGAGCAAGAGCAAGAGCGTGGTATCACGATTACTTCTGCTGCTACTACAACGTTCTGGAAGGGCATGGCTGGTAATTTCCCAGAGCACCGTATCAATATTATTGATACCCCAGGACACGTAGACTTCACTATTGAAGTTGAGCGTTCAATGCGCGTTTTGGATGGCGCTTGCATGGTTTACTGTGCGGTAGGTGGTGTACAGCCACAATCCGAAACTGTTTGGCGTCAAGCTAACAAGTATCAAGTTCCACGTTTAGCTTTCGTAAACAAGATGGACCGTACAGGTGCGAACTTCTTCAAGGTCTATGACCAAATGAAGATG
Organism: Polynucleobacter sp. AP-Ainpum-60-G11; assembly: GCF_018688375.1. Lineage (NCBI taxonomy): Bacteria > Pseudomonadati > Pseudomonadota > Betaproteobacteria > Burkholderiales > Burkholderiaceae > Polynucleobacter > Polynucleobacter sp. AP-Ainpum-60-G11. The sequence continues at coordinate 53,837 of NZ_CP061318.1, forward strand.
CGTCTCAAAGCAAATCCTATCTTGATCCAAATTCCAATCGGCGCTGAAGAAAACTTCAAGGGCGTTGTGGACTTGGTAAAAATGAAGGCCATTTATTGGGATGAGGCTTCACAAGGTACTAAATTTACATACGAAGATATCCCTGCTGAATTGCAAGCATCTGCTGAAGAGTGGCGCGAGAAAATGCTCGAAGCTGCTGCAGAGAGTTCAGAAGAGTTGATGGAAAAGTATCTCGGCGGCGAAGGCTTGACCGAAGAAGAAATTAAAGCTGCATTGCGTCAACGTACTATCGCCAATGAAATCGTTCCAATGTTGTGCGGAACAGCCTTCAAAAACAAAGGTGTTCAGGCGATGTTGGATGCGGTTGTTGAATTGTTGCCTTCACCGTTAGACGTTCCACCAGTTCCATGTGAATTAGAAGATGGCACACCGACAACACGTGAAGCTTCTGATAGCGCAAAGTTCTCAGCATTGGCATTTAAGATCATGACTGACCCATTCGTCGGCCAGCTCATCTTCTTCCGTGTTTACTCTGGCGTAATGAAATCTGGCGACACGATCTACAACCCAATCAAGGGTAAGAAAGAACGTGTTGGTCGTTTGTTGCAGATGCATGCAAATGAACGTGAAGAAATTAAAGAAGTATTCGCTGGCGATATCGCAGCTGCAGTTGGTCTAAAAGACGCAACTACTGGCGAAACATTGTGTGATCCAGATAGCATCGTTATTTTGGAGCGCATGGTATTCCCAGAGCCAGTGATCTCTCAAGCTGTAGAGCCAAAGACAAAAGCTGACCAAGAAAAAATGGGTCTTGCTTTGAATCGCTTGGCACAAGAAGATCCATCTTTCCGCGTGAAGACAGACGAAGAATCTGGCCAAACAATTATTTCCGGTATGGGCGAGCTCCACTTGGAAATTTTGGTTGACCGTATGAAGCGCGAATTCGGTGTTGAAGCAACTGTTGGTAAGCCACAAGTTGCGTACCGTGAAACGATTCGTAAAGTTTGCGAAGAGATCGAAGGTAAATTCGTTAAGCAGTCTGGTGGTCGTGGTCAATACGGTCACGTGGTATTGAAGTTAGAGCCACAAGCCCCAGGCAAAGGTTTTGAATTCGTTGACGCTATTAAGGGTGGTGTTGTTCCACGTGAATACATCCCTGCAGTAGAAAAAGGAATTATCGAAACATTGAACTCCGGTATTTTGGCTGGCTATCCAGTTGTAGATATCAAAGCAACATTGTTCTTCGGTTCATACCATGACGTTGACTCCAACGAAAACGCATTTAAGATGGCGGGCTCGATGGCATTCAAAGATGGTATGCGCAAAGCAGCCCCAGTGTTGCTAGAACCAATGATGGCTGTTGAAGTTGAAACACCAGAAGATTTCATGGGTAACGTAATGGGTGACCTCTCATCACGTCGCGGTATTTTGCAAGGTATGGATGACATTCCAGGGGGCGGTAAGATCGTTCGCGCTGAAGTGCCATTGGCAGAGATGTTTGGTTACTCAACTGGCTTGCGCTCGTTGACCCAAGGTCGCGCTACCTACACCATGGAATTTAAGCATTATTCCGAAGCACCTAAGAACGTTGCTGAAGCAGTGATGGCTGCTAAAGCGAAGTAATTTATCCACATTATTTTGAATATTGACTAGCTAAGAAGGCAGACAAAAAAATGGCAAAAGAAAAGTTTGAGCGGACAAAACCGCACGTAAACGTTGGCACAATTGGTCACGTTGACCATGGTAAAACCACATTGACAGCAGCTATTGCAACTGTGCTTTCAAAAGCATTCGGTGGCGAAGCAAAAGCATACGATCAGATCGATGCTGCTCCAGAAGAAAAAGCACGCGGTATTACGATTAATACAGCACACGTTGAGTATGAGACTGCTAATCGTCACTACGCACACGTGGATTGCCCAGGACATGCTGACTACGTTAAGAACATGATTACTGGTGCTGCTCAGATGGACGGCGCTATTTTGGTTTGCTCTGCAGCTGACGGCCCAATGCCACAAACTCGTGAGCATATCCTCTTGGCACGCCAAGTTGGTGTTCCATACATCATCGTATTTTTGAACAAGTGCGACATGGTTGATGACGCTGAGTTGTTAGAACTCGTAGAAATGGAAGTTCGTGAGCTTCTATCTAAGTACGACTTCCCAGGCGATGACACACCAATCGTTCAAGGTTCTGCTAAGTTAGCGCTTGAAGGCGACGAAGGCCCATTGGGTAAAGAAGCCATCATGAAGTTGGCTGAAGCACTTGACTCCTACATCCCAACTCCAGAGCGTGCTGTTGACGGTGCGTTCTTGATGCCAGTAGAGGACGTGTTCTCTATCTCCGGTCGCGGTACTGTTGTTACAGGCCGTATCGAGCGCGGTATCGTTAAAGTTGGTGAAGAGATTGAAATTATCGGTATCAAGCCAACACTCAAGACAACTTGTACTGGTGTTGAAATGTTCCGCAAATTGCTCGACCAAGGTCAAGCAGGCGATAACGTTGGTATCTTGTTACGCGGTACAAAACGTGAAGAAGTTGAGCGCGGCCAAGTATTGGCTAAGCCAGGTTCAATCACCCCACATACTCACTTTACAGCCGAGGTTTACATCTTGGGTAAAGATGAAGGTGGTCGTCATACTCCATTCTTTAACAACTATCGTCCACAGTTCTACTTCCGTACAACGGACGTAACTGGTTCAATCGAGTTGCCAAAAGACAAAGAAATGGTAATGCCTGGCGATAACGTCACAATTACCGTAAAACTCATCGCTCCTATCGCGATGGAAGAAGGTTTACGTTTTGCGATCCGTGAAGGTGGCCGTACTGTTGGCGCCGGCGTGGTTGCAAAGATTTTGGCTTAATAGCAGTAAAAATATTTAGCGGTTTGCTAACCGGTGACGTCCGTGCTGCGGATGTCACCGAGCTCTTTAGAAATATAACGCGGCAGCACCGCAACGCTCTTTGGAATTAATATGCAAAACCAAAAAATTCGTATTCGTCTTAAAGCATTTGATTACCGTTTGATCGACCAGTCTGCAGCTGAAATCGTTGATACAGCTAAGCGTACTGGTGCAGTTGTTAAAGGTCCAGTACCTTTGCCAACACGTATCGAGCGCTTTGACATTCTGCGTTCACCACACGTAAACAAGACATCACGTGACCAGTTAGAGATTCGCACCCATCTGCGTTTGATGGATATCGTTGATCCTACAGAGAAAACAGTGGATGCCTTGATGAAATTAGACCTCCCAGCAGGTGTGGACGTCGAAATTAAGTTGCAGTAATTCAGTATTTCCAGTCTTAGCGCTTGCCAAGACTGGCCTTTCGGGATAGAATCTAAGGCTTCGCTCAATTATTTGGGCGGATTTTAAGGTTTTATCAGCATCAAAAACGTTGTAAGTTATTGATTTAGAAGTACTTTTACTTGTAAATCACTTAAATTAATTTTGCCGACCAATCGAAGTCGGCGTGGAGCATGAATATGAGCTTAGGCTTAATCGGTCGAAAGATCGGCATGACCCGTCTATTTACGGACGAAGGGGAAGCAATTCCTGTCACCGTAATTGACGTGAGCGACAACAGAATCGCTCAAATCAAGACCCAGGCAACTGATGGCTATGATGCTATCCAGTTGGCACATGGCACACGTAGAGCTACTCGCGTTACCAAAGCAATGGCTGGTCACTTCGCTAAAGCGGGTGTGATGGCTGGTAACGGTCTCAACGAATTTCATTTAGATGCATCAAAAATCGCAGAAATGACACCAGGACAAGTTATTCCTGCTGACACTGCATTTGCTGCTGGCCAAAAAGTGGACGTACAAGGTGTAACGATTGGTAAAGGCTATGCCGGTACCATCAAGCGCCATCACTTCGCTTCAGGTCGCGCGTCACACGGTAACTCACGTTCACATAACGTGCCAGGTTCTATCGGTATGGCGCAAGATCCAGGTCGTGTTTTCCCAGGTAAGCGCATGACAGGCCACCTTGGAGACGAAACGCGCACTGTACAAAATTTAGTCATCGCACGCATTGATGCAGAACGCAATCTCATCATGGTTAAAGGCGCTATTCCAGGTGCCCCAGGCGGTAAAGTTATTGTTACTCCAGCGGTGAAGACACCGTTGAAGAAGAAATAAGGAGAGCGAATATGGAACTTAAGCTTCTCCAAGATAACGGAACTTTGGGCGCAGGCATTCAAGCCTCACCAGAAGTATTCGAGCGCGAATATAACGAAGCATTGGTACACCAAGTTGTTGTGGCTTACCAAGCAAATGCACGTAGCGGTAACCGTGCACAAAAAGACCGTGAGCAAGTTAAGCACACAACCAAAAAACCTTGGCGTCAAAAAGGTACTGGTCGTGCACGTGCTGGTATGAGCTCTTCCCCGCTGTGGCGTGGAGGTGGTCGTATATTCCCGAATTCACCTGAAGAAAATTTCAGCCAAAAAGTAAACAAGAAAATGTACCGCGCTGGTATGAGATCGATTTTGTCTCAGTTAGCTCGCGAAGGTCGTTTGAATGTTGTTGACCAATTTAATCTTGATGCTCCAAAGACTAAAGTTTTAGCTGACAAAGTTAAAGCAATGGGCTTGGATTCAGTCTTGATCATCGTTGATCAGGTTAGCGAGAATTTGTACTTGGCATCACGCAACTTGCATAAGGTTGCTGTTTGTGAGCCACAGCACGCTGATCCATTAGCTTTAGTTCAATACAAAAAAGTATTGGTAAGCAAAGCAGCGATCGCAAAAATTGAGGAGTTGCTGAAATGAGCCAAGTCCGTAAAAACGATCACAGCTTGATGAAGGTTCTGCTTGGACCGGTTATCTCTGAAAAAGCCACCATGGTTGCAGAGAAAAACGAACAAGTGGTATTCCAAGTTACACGCGACGCTAATAAAAGCGATGTGAAACAAGCTGTTGAGTTGCTCTTTAAAGTGCAAGTTGACTCTGTTCAAATCGTGAATCAAAAAGGTAAGCCAAAGCGCTATGGCCGTTTTGAAGGTCGTCGTGACCACACTAAGAAGGCCTACGTTAGCTTGAAGCCAGGTCAAGAAATTAACTTTGAAGCGGAGGCGAATTAATCATGCCTTTGATGAAGACAAAACCGACCTCACCAGGTCGTCGCTCAATGGTCAAGGTGGTAAATCCTGACCTGCATAAAGGTAAACCTTTTGCAGCGTTGGTAGAGCCACAGTTCCAAAAAGCAGGTCGTAACAATAATGGTCACATCACTACCCGTCATAAAGGTGGTGGTCATAAGCATCACTATCGTGTTGTTGATTTCAAACGCAACGACAAAGATGGCATTCCAGCAAAAGTAGAACGCTTGGAATACGATCCAAACCGCAGTGCAAACATTGCATTGATCGTGTTTGCTGATGGTGAGCGTCGCTATATCCTTGCTGCAAAAGGCATGACTGTTGGTCAGGCATTGATGAGTGGTGCAGAAGCCCCAATCAAGTCTGGTAACAACTTGCCAATTCGCAACATTCCAGTTGGTAGCACGATTCACTGTGTAGAAATGTTGCCGGGTAAAGGTGCTCAAATCGCACGTTCCGCTGGCGGCTCTGCAGTGTTATTGGCTCGTGAAGGTGTATACGCTCAGGTGCGCTTGCGATCTGGTGAAGTTCGCCGCATTTTGATTGATTGCCGCGCCACTATTGGTGAAGTTGGTAATGAAGAGCACAGCTTGCGCGTTATCGGTAAAGCTGGTGCAAATCGCTGGCGTGGTATTCGCCCAACCGTTCGCGGTGTGGCAATGAACCCAGTAGATCACCCACACGGTGGTGGTGAAGGTAGAACTGGCGAAGGCCGTGTACCTGTATCCCCATGGGGCACACCAACCAAAGGTTATCGTACACGTCGCAATAAGCGTACAACTTCGATGATCGTTCAACGTCGTCAAAAACGTTAAGCGATAAGGATAAATAGATATGACACGTTCAGCTAAAAAAGGCCCATTTTGCGAAGCCAGCTTAGTAAATAAAGTTGAAGTCGCACAAGCCAACAAAGACAAAAAGCCGATCAAAACTTGGTCACGCCGTTCAACAATCCTCCCAGACTTTATTGGTCTGACGATTGCTGTACATAACGGTCGTCAACACGTTCCGGTATATGTATCAGAAAACATGGTGGGTCATAAGTTAGGCGAATTTGCCTTGACCCGTACTTTCAAAGGTCACGCTGCTGACAAGAAAGTAACGAAGAAGTAAGGGGATGATGATGGAAGTTAAAGCTATTCACAAGGGCGCCCGCATTTCTGCGCAAAAGACACGTTTGGTCGCTGATCAAATCCGTGGTTTGCCAATTGCGCGCGCTATGAACATTTTGAATTTCAGCCCCAAGAAAGCTGCCTTCATTGTGAAGAAAGTTGTTGAGTCCGCAATGGCCAACGCTGAACACAATAAGGGTGCTGATATTGATGAGCTCAAGGTTTCAACAATTATTGTTGATAAAGGTACTTCCTTGAAGCGCTTCACAGCACGTGCTAAAGGTCGCGGTAATCAAATCGAAAAACAAACATGTCACATCACCGTGACCTTGAGTAACTAAGGGAAGATATGGGACAAAAGATAAACCCAACCGGATTCCGACTCTCGGTAACGAAGAACTGGACATCAAAGTGGTATGCAAACAATACTGATTTTGCGAAGATGCTCAAAGAGGACGTAGATGTCCGCATCTATCTCAAGAAGAAGTTGAAGAATGCATCAGTAAGTAAAGTAATTATTGAGCGTCCTGCAAAGAACGCGCGCATCACAATTTACAGCTCACGCCCAGGTGTTGTGATCGGTAAAAAAGGTGAAGATATTGAAGTTCTCCGTCGTGAACTCCAGAAACGTATGGGCGTTCCAGTTCATGTGAACATCGAAGAAATTCGTAAGCCTGAAGTTGATGCTCAATTGATCGCTGACTCTATTACTCAACAGTTAGAGAAGCGCATCATGTTCCGTCGTGCAATGAAGCGTGCAATGCAAAATGCGATGCGCCTTGGTGCACAAGGAATCAAGATCATGTCTTCTGGTCGTTTGAATGGTGCTGAAATTGCACGTCGCGAATGGTACCGTGAAGGTCGCGTTCCACTTCATACATTGAAGGCTGATATTGATTACGCAACTTCAGAAGCGGAAACAACATACGGCATCATCGGTGTAAAAGTTTGGGTATACAAAGGCGATACATTAGGCCGCGGTGCTGATGCTGTAGCAGTAACAGCAGAGCCAGCAGCTGAAGAGAAAAAGCCACGTCGCGTACCAGCTAAAACAACCGCACGCAAACCAGCAGCCGACAGCAAGCCTTTAGTTGCTGCTAAGCCAGCAGTAAAGCGTGCACCGAAAGCCGCTGAAGCCCCAAGTGCTGAAGCGCAGAAGTCAGGAGAGTAAGCATGCTACAACCAAAGCGTCGTAAGTATCGCAAGGAACAAAAGGGACGTAACACTGGCGTGGCAACACGCGGTAGTTCAGTAGCCTTTGGTGACTTTGGATTGAAAGCTATTGGCCGTGGTCGTTTGACTGCACGTCAGATTGAATCTGCACGTCGCGCAATGACACGTCACATTAAGCGTGGTGGTCGTATCTGGATTCGCATTTTCCCAGACAAGCCAATTTCACAAAAGCCAGCTGAAGTACGTATGGGTAACGGTAAAGGTAATCCAGAGTACTACGTAGCAGAAATTCAACCAGGCAAGATTTTGTACGAGATGGATGGTGTGGATGAAGGTTTGGCGCGCGAGGCTTTCAAGCTTGCTGCTGCTAAGTTGCCATTGCAAACCACTTTCGTGATTCGCCACTTAGGTTGATCGGGATAGAGATTATGAAAAAGACAGAATTAGCATCCAAAGATCTGGTTGCCTTGAACGCAGAATTAACAGAGCTTTTGAAGACTAGCTTCAAACTCCGTATGCAAAAAGGTACTCAGCAACTCACAAATACCAGCCAATTGGGTAAAACTAAGCGTGAAATTGCTCGCGTGAAGACTTTTATTACTCAAAAAACTGCACAGAAATAAGGAAAAAGGGATATGACAGAATTATCTAAACCCTTGCGCCGCACCCTTGTGGGTCGTGTCGTTAGCGACAAAATGCAAAAAACTGTGACTGTGCTAGTTGAGCGCCAAGTAAAACATGCGCTTTATGGCAAATATGTTGGACAGTCAAAAAAATACCATGCTCATGACGAAGCTGGTCAATACAAGATGGGTGATACCGTTGAAATTGCTGAATCAAAGCCAATTTCACGCACTAAATCTTGGGTTGTGACCCGTTTAGTTCAAGAATCCAAAGGTATTTAAAGAAATATTAGGGATTTTGGCGAACTTTCTTGCCAAATCCCTGTTTTGCGTAGTATGATAGAAGGCTTCTCTGGTTTGATTGGGGGAAGCAGTGTTTTTTCATTAATTCCGGGTTTTAACTTTCGTTAAAGCCCATAGACGGAACCAAGACTGTTTGCCTTTGGCTAACAAGTTGGGGATTAAAAAATGATTCAGACCGAAAGTAGATTACAGGTCGCCGATAACACAGGCGCCAGTGAAGTTTTGTGCATCAAGGTATTGGGCGGCTCTAAGCGTCGTTACGCCAGTATCGGTGATGTCATCAAAGTGACTGTAAAGTCCGCTGCTCCACGTGGCCGTGTAAAAAAAGGTGATATTTATAACGCCGTAGTAGTGAGAACTGCTAAGGGTGTACGCCGTCCAGACGGCTCATTGATTAAGTTCGATGGAAACGCTGCGGTATTGCTCAACGCTAAGTTAGAGCCAATCGGCACACGTATCTTTGGACCAGTTACGCGCGAATTGCGTACTGAGAAGTTCATGAAGATCGTTTCTCTCGCCCCCGAAGTTATTTAAGAGGCTGATATGAAAAAGATTCGTAAAGGTGATTCAGTAGTTCTTTTGACTGGCCGCGATAAGGGCAAGCAAGGAACAGTTACAGCCGTTCTCGAGAACAAATTGGTAATCGAAGGCGTAAATATTTACAAAAAGAGCGTTAAGCCAAATCCAGCAGCCGGTGTTACTGGCGGCATGATTGACAAGACGATGCCTGTTCACATTTCTAATGTGGCTGTGGTTGACGGTAACGGCAAACCATCACGTGTTGGTATCAAACTCGTGGACGGTAAAAAGCAACGTTTCCTCAAAACCACTGGCGCAACTTTAAGCGCATAAGGGGCACGGAGAAATTATGAGCACACGTTTTCAAGAACATTATCAAGCTAAAGTTGTTGCTGATTTGATCGCCAAATTTGGTTACAAGTCAGTAATGGAAGTTCCACGTATCACTAAGGTAACCCTCAATATGGGCTTGGGCGATGCAGTGAACGACAAGAAAATTATCGAAAATGCAGTTGGTGATTTGACTAAAGTTGCAGGTCAAAAGCCAGTTGTGACAAAAGCGAAAAAAGCGATTGCTGGTTTCAAAATTCGTCAAGGCTACCCAATCGGCGCCATGGTGACATTGCGTGGTGCACGCATGTACGAATTTTTAGACCGTTTCGTGACTGTTGCTTTGCCACGCGTACGTGACTTCCGTGGAATTTCCGGCAAGGCATTTGACGGCCGTGGTAACTACAACATCGGCGTTAAAGAGCAAATCATTTTCCCTGAAATCGAATACGACAAAATTGATGCCCTCCGTGGTCTCAATATCAGTATTACGACGACCGCTAAGACTGACGAAGAAGCAAAAGCTTTGTTAGCAGCGTTCAAATTCCCTTTCCGCAATTAAGAGGCTAACGTGGCAAAACTATCCCTAATTGAGCGCGAGAATAAGCGCACAAAAACTGTAGAGAAGTACGCTGTAAAGCGTGCTGAACTCAAGGCAATCATTGCTGATCAATCACGCAGCGATGAAGAGCGGTATGAAGCTCGCTTGAAGCTACAGGCACTTCCACGTAACGCAAGCCCGATTCGTCAAAGAAATCGTTGTTCATTAACCGGTCGTCCGCGCGGTGTATTCAGCAAGTTTGGTTTAGCGCGTAGCAAAATTCGTGAAATCGCCTTCCGTGGCGAAATCCCCGGTTTAACCAAGGCCAGCTGGTAAGCGGCGAAAGAATTAGGAGAACTCATGAGTATCAGCGATCCAATCGCCGACATGTTGACAAGGATCCGCAATGCGCAAGCAGTGCAGAAACCCGTAGTCTTGATGCCGTCGTCAAAAGTTAAAGTAGCTATTGCAAAAGTCTTGCAGGATGAAGGTTATATCGATAGTTTTGAAATCAAAGGTGAAGCAGCTAAGCCAGTGCTACACATTGAACTCAAATACTACGCAGGCCGCCCTGTTATTGAGCGTATTGACCGTGTTTCTACACCAAGTCTACGTATCTACAAAGGCCGCCACGACATTCCTGAAGTGATGAATGGCTTGGGCATCGCAATTATTTCAACCCCACAAGGCGTAATGACAGACCGCAAAGCTCGTGCAAACGGCGTTGGTGGCGAAGTTATTTGCTACGTCGCGTAAGGAGAGAGATATGTCCCGCGTTGGAAAATCACCTATTCCAGTACCTAAGGGCGCTGAAATCAGCATCAACGGTGCAAACATCACTGTAAAAGGCCCATTGGGTACTTTGACACATAACTTGCATCCTTCTGTTGGTTTGAAACAAGAAGATGGCGTATTGACAGTTATTTTAAATAACGACACACCAGAAGCTGGTGCACAGTCAGGTACAGCCCGCGCACTAGTTAACAACATGGTTGTTGGCGTAACTACTGGCTTTGAGCGCAAGCTCAGCTTGGTAGGCGTTGGTTACCGTGCTGCAGCTCAAGGCGAAACATTGAAGTTGCAGTTAGGTTTCTCACACGACATTATTTACAACCTGCCAAAGGGTGTAAAAGCTGAGACTCCAACTCAAACTGAAATCATTATTAAAGGTTCCAACAAGCAGCAAGTTGGCCAGGTTGCCGCTGAAGTTCGCGCATACCGTTCACCAGAGCCATATAAAGGCAAGGGCGTTCGCTACGTGGATGAGGTTGTGCACCTGAAAGAAACTAAGAAGAAGTAAGCGAGATTAAAAAATGAATAAAGACGAATCCAGACAAAGACGCGCTAGGCAGACTCGTATTCGCATTGCCGAAGCATTGGCAAATCGCTTAACAGTTATCCGTAGCAACTCACATATTTCTGCACAGGTATATAGCCCATGCGGAACCAAAGTTGTAGCAGCTGCTTCAACAATGGAAAAAGATTTGCGCCAAGCAATCAAAAACGGCGGCAACGCTGATGCGGCTAAACATATCGGCAAATTAGTTGCTGAGCGTGCTGTTAAGGCAGGCATTGTTGATGTTGCTTTTGATCGCTCCGGTCATCGTTACCACGGCCGTATTAAGGCCTTAGCTGAAGCTGCGCGTGAAGCCGGCCTGAAGTTCTAATAGGGTTTAGGAAAAAACATGGCAAAAATGCAAACCAAGATGCAAAACGAAGAGCGTGATGATGGTCTTCGCGAGAAGATGATTGCTGTTAATCGTGTAACTAAAGTGGTTAAGGGTGGTCGTATTCTCGGCTTCGCTGCACTCACTGTAGTTGGCGATGGCGATGGTCGTATCGGCATGGGCAAAGGCAAATCAAAAGAAGTTCCAGTTGCTGTTCAAAAGGCAATGGACGAAGCTCGTCGCAAGATGATCAAAGTTTCCTTACGTAAAGGTACTTTGCAGCACACTGTGATTGGTAAGCATGGCGCGTCACGCGTGATGATTTCTCCAGCTAAAGACGGTACTGGCGTTATCGCTGGTGGCCCAATGCGCGCAATTTTCGATGTAATGGGTGTAACTAACGTTGTTGCCAAGTCACTTGGCTCAACAAACCCTTACAACATGGTTCGTGCAACGATTGATGGCTTGAGCAAGATGAGCACTCCTTCTGAAATTGCTGCCAAGCGCGGTAAGTCAGTTGAAGAGATTCTCGGCTAAGACCAAAAGATTAGGAATCTATAAATGACAACAACTAACTCCAAAGTCAAACTGCAATTAGTGCGCAGCTTGATCGGCACACGCGAAAGCCACCGTGCAACTGTTCGTGGTTTAGGCCTCGGACGTATCAATTCTGTTTCAGAATTGGAAGACACTCCAGCTGTTCGCGGAATGATTAATAAAGTTTCTTATCTAGTTAAAGTCATTGGCTAATAACTAGCAAGTAAATAGGCGAAGAATATGCAACTCAATACACTCAAACCCGCAGAGGGATCCAAGAAAAATCGTCGTCGCGTAGGTCGCGGCATCGGTTCAGGCCTTGGTAAAACTGCAGGCCGCGGTCACAAAGGTCAAAAATCACGTTCCGGCGGATTCCACAAAGTTGGATTCGAGGGCGGCCAGATGCCTATGTATCGTCGTTTGCCAAAACGCGGTTTCGTGTCTTTGACACGTCGTCACGTTGGTCAAATCACTTTGAATGACTTAGCAAAAATCAACTTGCCAGAAGTAGACTTGTTGGTTTTGAGAGCCCATGGTTTTGCTGGCGAGCAAATCAATGCAGTCAAAGTAATTAAGACTGGCGAACTGTCAATTGCTGTGACCCTCAAAGGTATTACAGCAACTGCAGGTGCAAAAGCGGCTATTGAAGCAGCTGGCGGCAAATTGGTTGACTTGGTTTAATTAGTTTTTAGTAAACGATGGCACTCGCTCCTACCAACACAGCAAATATTGCTCAATCAGGAAACAAGTTTGGCGAATTACGCCAGCGCTTGATATTCCTGGTTTTGGCATTGCTCGTGTTCCGTTTGGGCGCGCACATTCCTGTTCCAGGTATTGACCCTGACCAATTGGCACAATTGTTCTCCGGTCAAAAAGATGGCATCTTGGGAATGTTCAATCTGTTCTCAGGTGGTGCTTTATCGCGCTTCACAGTTTTTGCTTTAGGAATCATGCCCTACATCTCTGCATCGATCATCATGCAGTTAATGACGATTGTTGTTCCTTCTTTGGAGTCTTTGAAAAAAGAAGGTCAAGCAGGACAGCGCAAGATCACTCAGTACACCCGTTACGGTACTGTGTTCTTGGCAACATTCCAGGCATTAGGCATCTCAGTAGCACTGCAGGCTCAACCAGGTTTAGTTATTAATCCTGGCTTGATGTTTGAACTCAACACAGTAGTTACTTTAGTTACTGGCACGATGTTCCTGATGTGGCTCGGAGAGCAGATCACTGAGCGCGGTCTCGGCAACGGTATCTCTATTATTATTTTCGGCGGTATTGTTTCTGGCTTGCCAACTGCAATCGGTAGCTTGCTTGAATTAGTTCGTACCGGTTCCATGAATATCCTATCCGCATTACTCATCGTAGTAATTTGTATTGCGGTAACTTATTTTGTTGTATTTGTAGAGCGTGGTCAGCGCCGTATTTTGGTGAACTACGCTAAGCGTCAAGTTGGTAACAAGGTATATGGCGGTCAGTCTTCATATTTCCCATTGAAGTTGAATATGGCTGGTGTTATCCCTCCAATTTTTGCTTCATCTATCATTTTGTTCCCTGCAACGATTGCTGGCTGGTTTACATCAGGCGAGCCTACCAATATGTTCAGCAGAATTATTAAAGACTTGGCAGCAACATTAGCCCCAGGTCAACCTGTTTACACAATTTTGTATGCAGCTGCGATTATTTTCTTCTGCTTCTTCTACACAGCTTTGGTTTTCAACAGCCGTGAGACTGCAGATAACTTAAAGAAGAGCGGCGCTTTTGTTCCAGGTATTCGTCCTGGCGATCAGACTGGTCGTTATATCGATAAGATCTTGGTTCGTTTGACATTGGCTGGTGCAATTTATATGGTTTTGGTTTGCTTGTTGCCGGAATTCTTAGTGTTGAAGTACAACGTGCCATTCTATTTTGGCGGTACTTCATTGTTGATTATTGTCGTTGTTGCAATGGATTTCATGGCTCAAGTTCAGTCATTCGTAATGCAACAACAATATAGTTCTTTGATGAAAAAAGCTAACTTTAAGATGGGCGCTTAACTGAATGTCTAAAGACGATGTAATTCAGATGGCGGGAGAAATTATTGAGAATTTGCCGAACGCAATGTTTCGCGTGAAGCTAGAGAACGGACATGTGGTTCTAGGGCATATTTCTGGAAAAATGAGGATGCATTACATCCGCATTCTGCCAGGAGATAAGGTAACGGTGGAGATGACTCCTTACGACCTTACACGCGCAAGAATCATTTTCCGAGCGAAGTAAAGATTAAGTAGTACATATTTTTTTAGAGGTGAGTTATGAAAGTTTTGGCATCCGTTAAGTGTATTTGCAGAAATTGCAAGATCATTAAGCGCAAACGCGTTGTGCGTGTGATCTGTTCTTCAGACGCACGTCATAAGCAGCGTCAAGGCTGATCTGGTTAATTAAGAGGAAATCTCATGGCACGTATCGCTGGGGTAAATATCCCAAATCATCAACATACTGTTATCGGTTTAACAGCAATTTTTGGCATCGGCACAACACGTGCTCGCAAAATTTGTGAAACCACAGGTGTTGCTATCGACAAAAAAGTTAAAGATCTTACTGATGGTGACTTGGAAAAGTTGCGTGATGAAGTAGGTAAGTTCATCACTGAAGGTGACCTTCGTCGTGAAGTAACGATGAGCATCAAGCGTTTAATGGACTTAGGCTGCTATCGTGGCGTTCGTCATCGTAAGGGCTTGCCTGTACGTGGTCAACGTACTAAGACTAACGCGCGTACCCGCAAGGGCCCACGTAAGTCTGGCGTGCAACTCAAGAAATAATCAAGAAAGTTTATTGACATGGCAAAACAACAATCCGCTTCTGCAGCTTCACAGCGCGCACGTAAGAAGGTTAAAAAGAACGTTGCTGACGGTATTGCACACGTTCACGCTTCTTTTAATAACACCATTATTACGATCACTGATCGTCAAGGTAATGCGCTTTCATGGGCAACATCTGGTGGCCAGGGTTTCAAGGGCTCACGTAAATCAACACCTTTTGCTGCTCAGGTAGCTGCAGAAGTTGCTGGTAAGACAGCTATTGAATGCGGCATCAAGAACTTGGAAGTTCAGATCAAAGGCCCAGGCCCAGGTCGTGAATCAGCGGTTCGTGCATTGAACTCATTGGGCATCAAGATCACTGAGATTCAAGACGTAACTCCAGTTCCACATAATGGTTGCCGTCCTCCAAAGCGTCGTCGTATCTAAGCTTAGATCTTGGCAGTACAACAGTTTTAGTAGTTTTTTATTAAAGCCCACCGTTCATCTGAATTAAAGGGTGAACTCACCGTCGGTCGTAAGACTGCGGCAAAGAAAGGAAAGCATCGTGGCACGTTACTTAGGGCCTAAGGCCAAATTAGCACGTCGGGAAGGTACCGACTTATTTTTAAAGAGCGCACGTCGCGCCCTGTCAGACAAATGCAAGTTAGATACTAAGCCTGGTCAACATGGCCGTACATCTGGCTCAAGAACATCTGATTACGGCAATCAATTGCGTGAAAAGCAAAAGGTTAAGCGTATCTATGGCGTATTAGAGCGTCAATTCCGTCGTTACTTCGCAGAAGCTGAGCGTCGTAAAGGCAATACTGGCGAAACATTGCTCCAGTTGCTTGAGTCACGTTTAGACAACGTGGTGTATCGCATGGGCTTTGGTTCAACACGCGCTGAAGCACGTCAGTTGGTTTCTCATTGCGCAATTTTGCTCAATGGTAGCCCTGTCAATATTCCATCTATTCAGGTTAAGCCTGGTGATATTGTTGCGATTCGTGAAAAAGCGAAGAAGCAAGCGCGTATTACAGAATCACTCAATTTAGTTGGGCAAATGGCAGCTGTTACTTGGGTTTCAGTTGACGCAGCCAAGCTCGAGGGAACATTTAAGCAAGTGCCTGACCGTGAAGACATTAGCGGCGAAATTAATGAAAGTTTGATTGTTGAATTGTATTCACGCTAATTAGGCACTCTCAAGGAAAAAATATGCAAACAAATTTGCTCAAGCCAAAAATTATTTCTGTTGAAGCGCTTACCGCCAACCAAGCTAAGGTTGTTATGGAGCCGTTCGAGCGTGGCTATGGCCACACACTCGGAAATGCATTACGTCGTGTTTTGTTGTCTTCGATGGTTGGTTATGCACCAACTGAAGTAGCAATTGCTGGTGTTGTTCATGAATACTCCACATTAGATGGCGTTCAAGAGGATGTAGTTAACCTTTTGTTGAACCTCAAAGGTATCGTATTTAAGTTGCAGTCACGTGATGAAGTTACTATCAATTTGCGTAAAGAAGGCCCAGGCGTCGTTACAGCAAAAGATATTGATTTGCCACATGATGTAGAAATCATTAACCCTGATCACGTTATCGCTCACTTGTCAGCTGGTGGTAAGTTGGATATGCAGATCAAGGTTGAAAAAGGCCGTGGTTATGTACCGGGCAATATGCGTCAATACCATGACGAAGCTACCAAGATCATTGGCCGCATCGTATTGGATGCCTCATTTAGCCCAGTAAGCCGTGTTAGTTATGCTGTTGAGTCTGCTCGTGTTGAGCAACGTACCGACCTTGATCGTCTCGTAATGACAATCGAAACAAACGGTGTGCTGTCTCCTGAAGAGGCGATTCGTCAAGCCGCTACCATTTTGGTTGATCAGTTAGTTGTATTCGCAGCTCTCGAAAGCAGCGAAGTTTCTGGTGATCTCGCACCAAGCCGCTCTTCAATGGTTGATCCAATGTTGATGCGTCCGGTTGATGATCTCGAACTCACAGTTCGCTCTGCAAATTGCTTGAAGGCTGAGAACATTTACTACATCGGTGACTTGATTCAACGTACAGAGAATGAATTGTTGAAGACGCCTAATTTAGGTCGTAAGTCTTTGAATGAAATCAAAGATGTATTGGCGGCTCGTGGCTTAAGTCTTGGCATGAAACTCGAAAGCTGGCCTCCAGCTAACCTCGAGAAATAATTAGAAAGGAAGCATCATGCGTCACGGAAACGGCTTACGCAAACTAAATAGAACATCATCACATCGCTTGGCGATGCTGCGCAACATGTCCAATTCTCTTTTGGAGCACGAAGTGATTAAAACCACTTTGCCAAAAGCAAAAGAATTGCGCATGGTTGTTGAGCCTTTGATTACCTTGGGTAAAAAAGATAACTTAGCAAATCGTCGCCTAGCATTCAATCGCACACGCGATCGCGATATCGTGACCAAACTCTTTACAGAGCTCGGCCCACGTTACGCAACCCGTCCAGGTGGCTACCTTCGCATTTTGAAGTTTGGCTTCCGTCATGGTGACAATGCGCCTATGGCTTTGGTTGAGTTGGTAGATCGTCCAGAAGTTGAAGAAACAGCAGTGGCTGAAGAGGCATAAGCCCTTTAGCAAGATTAAAAGCCAGGCTTCGGTCTGGCTTTTTTCATTTATACAGTTTAAATACACTATGACCAAAGACCAATCTGCCGAACTATTGATTATTGTTACCAGCTTTGCATCGCTTGAAGATGCAAAGAAAATGGGACATCAATTGATTGAAAGCCGTTTGGCTGCCTGCGTGCAAATTCAAGAGGGCGTGCATTCCATCTATCGATGGGAAGGCAAGGTATGCGAAGGCAGTGAGGTTCTATTGTCAGCAAAGACGGTTGCAGATAAATGGATGGATATTTCTAATTTCATCCAAAGTAATCATCCTTATGATTTACCAGAGGTGATTACCTATGCTCCTGAAAAATTTGAAGCGCTGTATGGCAAGTGGGTGCAGGCCGAGGTAAAGTAAGTCTCATGAGATTGATTAACAGATTCATCCCGGCTTTAGCAACACTCCTATTCTTTGCGGGGAATGCATTTGCAGCTCCAGAATTCCTGCCGCCTGAGAAAGCATTTCAGGCTGAAGCAAGCTGGTCGGTCAATACGAATGACATTGAGTTGGAGATTTTTCCAGCCAAGGGTTATTACATCTATCAAGAATCCTTGCATTTTAAGATGGGCTCCGAGCTCAGTAAATTAGGGCTTGTAAAGGCATCGCTTCCTT
The DNA here is from genome assembly GCF_018688375.1 of Polynucleobacter sp. AP-Ainpum-60-G11. Taxonomy (NCBI): domain Bacteria; kingdom Pseudomonadati; phylum Pseudomonadota; class Betaproteobacteria; order Burkholderiales; family Burkholderiaceae; genus Polynucleobacter; species Polynucleobacter sp. AP-Ainpum-60-G11. The sequence goes on from NZ_CP061318.1 coordinate 71,781, forward strand.
ATGGGATTGAAAAGTATGACGAGACTTTTCAGAAGAAAATGCAGGTTTATAAGCAGGCATTTCTGCTCACTCTGGATAAAAAAGCAGAAGCAGGAAAGCCTCTATATTTTGAGCTGGAATTACAAGGCTGCGCTGAAGCAGGAATTTGTTATCCACCAATGACCCTGAAATTTTTACTTGCAGGACCGGGGGTAAAGGCTGGGCCGATACCGGATGTATTGGATGGGGTATCAGCAGCTACTGCGCCCCAAAAAGAATTGAGCCTAATGGATATATGGCGTGAGCGTGATGACGTTAATGCCATTAGTCGCTTCTTAGAAAGCACGCCAACTGGATATCTTTTCCTAGCATTCTTCATTCTGGGTCTGGCACTAGCTTTCACCCCATGTGTTCTACCGATGCTACCCATTCTCTCGAGCGTGGTATTTGGAACGCAGGGCAAGCAATCTATTAGTAAGAGTCGGGCAAGTCTTCTGGCTGTCGCTTATGTACTTGGTATGGCTTGTGTCTACGCCTTAGCCGGAGTCTTGATGGCTGCTCTGGGTGGTAGTGTCCAAAGGGCCCTGCAGAGCCCTATAGCGTTAATAACCTTTTCTGTATTGCTGTTAGCCTTGTCAGGAAGTCTATTTGGCCTATATGAGCTCAGAATGCCCCAATCTTGGCAGCAAAAGGTAGACCAATTGGCAGGGCGCCATAAAGGGGGCAGCTTTTTTGGTGCCTTTGCTCTAGGTGGAATTTCTACATTAGTTGCCAGCCCTTGTATTACTGCACCTTTAGCTGGGGTACTCGCGTTTATTGCCCAAACGGGCTCAATGAGTTTGGGTGCAGGACTTCTCTTTGTGATGGCTTTGGGCATGGGATTACCCCTTTTACTTATTGCTATTGAGGCGCGCATCCTCATTCCATCTACTGGTATTTGGATGGTCTGGTTGCAAAAAACGCTTGGTGTTCTCCTGGTGGCAACTGCAGCCTGGATTGCATCTCCATTACTCCAAGGTAATGGTGGGGAAGCAGGCAAGACAATGGTTAATGGTCAGCGTCAACATCAGGTTGGAAATGCGAATTTTGTAGTGATTGGATCTAGCGCACAGTTAGATCAACTCTTAATCCAAGCTAAAGAACAAAAGAAATTAGTGCTCTTAGATTTTTATGCAGACTGGTGCATCTCTTGTAAAGAGATGGAGGTCAATACATTTGCAAATTCAGAAGTGAATCAAGATCTACAGCAATTTGTTTTAGTTCAAGCGGATGTGACAAAGAACAGCCCTGAGAATCAGGCTCTACTAAAGCGCTTTGGATTATTTGGCCCGCCCGGAATTTTGATCTTTGATCTCAACTCAGAAGAGTTAAAAGACCAACGGGTGATTGGTTATATGCCGCCACAACGTTTTTCTGAGCGTTTGAAGAAAGCTTTGGGTAATTAAGTTACTTAGATGTAAATGGGGATAAGCCATTTACCTTCTTGAGCCATTAATTACTTGGCGGCCTTTAAAAGGCGTGCAGCTTCAAGTGCAAAGTAAGTCAGGATGCCATCGGCACCAGCACGTTTAAATGCCAGCAAGGATTCCATCATCACAGCGTCATGATCAAGCCAACCATTTTGCGCGGCAGCTTTGAGCATGGCGTATTCACCACTCACTTGATAAGCGTAGGTTGGGAAATTAAATTCATCACGCACTCTACGCACGATATCTAGGTATGGCATGCCAGGTTTGACCATCACCATATCAGCCCCTTCGCTGATATCAAGCGCAACCTCCCGCAAAGCCTCGTCAGTATTGGCACAATCCATTTGGTATGTTTTTTTATCGGCCTTGCCTAAATTCTTTGCTGAACCTACTGCATCTCGAAATGGGCCATAAAACGCAGAAGCATATTTAGCTGAGTAAGCCATGATGCGAGTGTGAATCAGTTTCTTCTGCTCTAGCGCCTCACGAATTTTTCCGATGCGACCATCCATCATGTCGGATGGTGCAACGATATCAACACCAGCTTCCGCCTGAGTAATAGCTTGTTGTACCAAGATCGCTGTAGTCTCATCATTCAGAATACGACCTTGCTCATCTAAGACACCATCTTGACCGTGGCTTGTGTAAGGGTCAAGTGCGACATCCGTCATGATGCCCAAATTCGGAAAGCGTTTCTTGAGTTCACGCACGGCAGTTGGAATTAATCCATTGGGATTAAAAGCTTCTTTGCCATCAGGTGTTTTCAGAGATGCATCAATCACTGGAAAGAGTGCCATTACAGGAATGCCTAATGAAACGCATTCTTCGGCAACGCCGAAAAGTAAATCTAGCGACACCCGATTGACTCCTGGCATGGAAGCAACGGCTTGAGACTGATTGCTGCCTTCAAGCAGGAAGACGGGGTAAATCAAATCACTTGAGTGGAGGTGGTTCTCTTGCATCAGGCGGCGGGACCAATCATCGTGACGCATACGACGTGGGCGATGTGCCGGAAAGTTCAATAAAGAGTTAGCTTGTAATTTCATCTTCTTGAGTCTCTGCTTCAAATAACCATTTAATAACAATATTGTCGGCCTCTTCAAGACCAATACGCTTAGTACTTGAAAATAATTGTGCCGTAAGTTGGGTAGATTCACCATTGCCGTCAGGCAGTGCCGGATCGTATTGTTGTAATCGCTTACGCACGGCTTCTAGGGCATGCTTGCACTCACTTTTATTGAGTTTGTCGCACTTACTGAGCAAAATATGAATTGGTTTGCCGGTTGGCACAAACCACTGAATCATTTGCTCATCCAAATCGGTGATGCCACGTCTAGAGTCCACAATAAGGACCATGCCTACCAGTTGCTCCCGCTCTTGCAGATAATCGCTTAGGAGGGCATTCCAGTGGTATTTGGTCTCATGATTGACGGCCGCGTAGCCATATCCAGGTAAATCCACTAAATAGGCTAAAAGATCGTCTTTTGCAAAAAGCCCAAAATAGTTGATGTGCTGAGTGCGTCCTGGCGTTTTACTGGCAAAAGCGAGCCTTTTTTGGTTGCAAAGCACGTTAATTGCACTAGATTTACCCGCATTTGAACGCCCAGCAAAGGCCACCTCACGCAGTGGAGTGGCAGGCAAACAATGGGTGTCGTTGACTGTGGTCGCGAATCGGGCTTGAAAGAGTTTAGACATGTCCAGAAGCTATTGTAAAATCACGCAAAATCATGAAATATCTCATGGTGTTGGGTAAAAGGTTGTAAAAGTAGGGCCCAAACACTTTTAGGAATTTTTGCCAAGGTAAACATAATGCGTCAAACCTCTCAAATCTCCAAATTAACTAGCGTAAGCGCTAGCCTAGCCGCTGGCTTTTTTCTGGCGATGACCAGCTTCTCCGGCGTGGTTAGCGCTGCAGATCCTGCTCCTGCTGCTGCTCCGATGGCGGAGGCTGCTGCTAAGCCAGCAGTTCCAGGTAAGCCTAAGGCAGATCCTGCAGTCGGTGAAGCGCTGTACTCTAACGGCGACGCTAGCCGTGGTGTAACTGCCTGCCTTACTTGCCATGGACCTAAAGGGCAAAGCGCTACAGCCACTTGGCCTAAGTTGTCTGCTCAACATGCTGCCTACACTACTAAGCAGTTAAAGAATTTTAAAGACGGATCTCGTGCTAACCCAGTCATGATGGGAATGGCTGCTACCTTAACTGAGCAAGATATGAATAATATTTCTGCTTACTTAGCTGCTCAGCCAGTTTCACAGGGCATCGCTCAAAACAAAAACACGATTGAATTAGGTCAAAGCATCTACCGCGGTGGTATCGCCGCCAAGGGTGTTCCAGCGTGTGCAGCATGTCATAGCCCAACTGGCGCTGGCATTCCATCACAGTACCCACGTATGGGCGGTCAGTGGGCTGAGTACAACGCAGCACAGTTGCTTGCTTTCCGTGAAGGCACTCGTAAAAATAGTACGCAAATGACTACGATTGCTACCAAGCTTTCTGATCAAGAAATGAAAGCTGTCGCTGATTACATGGCAGGCTTGCATTAATTTAAGGTTCAGTGCAAAACAAAAACCCCGCTGATGTAGCGGGGTTTTTTATTGCCTCATAATTCACTAAAAGAAGTGAACGTTCAATTGAACTTAATTTGGCAAGACGGTTTCACTAGCAAATAGATCAGCAACATTTTCCCGTGCGCGAATGACGTATGCGTTCTTGCCATCAACCATAATCTCTGCTGGCTTTGGTCTCGTGTTGTAATTCGATGCCATCACAAAACCATAAGCGCCAGTAGACAGAATAGCCAGTAGATCGCCTTCTTCAACTGCAAGATTACGATCTCTTCCAAGCCAATCACCGGATTCGCAAACAGGTCCAACAATGTCATAAGTGGAGTTTGTAACTTGTTTAGTCTGGACTGGAACGATACCGTGATAAGCCTCGTAGAGGGCTGGACGCATCAACTCGGTCATTGCCGCATCAACAATACAAAAGTTTTTCTCAGCGCCAGGCTTGAGATATTCCACTTTGGTCAAAAGCACGCCAGCATTGCCTACAAGGGATCTACCGGGCTCTAAGACGATATCGAGATGCGCAAAGCCGCGCTCAGCAACACGGTTGAGTAAGGTATTGGTGAACTCGGTAATGTCTGGTGGATTGTCGTCTCCATAGGAGATCCCAAGGCCACCACCTAAATCGAGATGATGAATCTCAATACCTTCTTTTTTCAATTGAGCAACTAACTCGAGTACCTTATCAAGCGCATCAAGGTAGGGTGCTGTGGTGGTGATTTGTGAGCCAATATGACAATCAATGCCCACTACATCAATTTGTGAAAGCAGCGCAGCCTCACGATAGGTTTTTAAAACCTCGTGATAAGCAATTCCAAATTTATTTCCCTTTAATCCAGTAGAGATGTAGGGATGTGTTTGTGCATCTACATCGGGATTTACGCGCAAAGAAATTGGGGCGCGACAATTCAGCTTAGTGGCAACGCGATTAATTTGGTGCAGTTCTGCGATCGATTCCACGTTGATACATTTAACGCCAGCCTCTAAGGCCTGAGCAATTTCAGAGGCGGACTTGCCAACACCTGCGAATACCAAACTCTTTGGATCTGCACCAACTGCAAGGGCACGAGCTAATTCACCGCCGCTGACTAAGTCAAAGCCAGAACCTAATTTCTTAAAGCAATCGATCACCGCTAAGTTGCTATTCGCCTTCATCGCATAGTGGACGCGAGCACGTCTTTTACCAGAAGAATCTACACAAGCTTTGTCATAGGCTTGATAAGCCTCGGTCAATGCTTTTTTGCTGTAGACATACAAAGGCGTGCCGAATTCTTTTGCCAAATCTGACAAAGGAATTTCTTCCGCATACCAATTGCCGTTGCGCTCTGTAAATCCAGCTAAGTCAGGGAGTGGAATCGCTTTACTTGTCATTGCTTGGTCGATGTTGGGTTGGTAGCAGGGCTTTGGGGTGGATAGAGCTTGCCTTTGGGTTCTGGTTCAGAGGGAGGGCTTGGTGCCGGCGGTACATTTGGCAAATATAAGGGCCCTCTGACCCCACACCCAACAAGGGATATTAGAAGGCTAATACCAAGAGTTCTTTTAAGAATCGCTATCATGAATGTCTCTAAAACGAATGATTGAATATAGCATGCAGGACTCTAATATGAAGCCGAGTAATTTGACTGTGGAAACCATCGACGATAAGCAATTCCACCAGTTAGGCAGCAATTTATTGCAGTCAATTGAAGTGGCCTTGGAAGCTGCAGACGATGCCTTGGATTTAGATCTCGATGTAGAGCGCCAGGGCGGGAACGTGATCAATATTCGATTCAGGGATCGCAGCGTAATTGTGGTCAATACACAACCCCCTCTGCATGAAATCTGGGTAGCAGCAAAATCTGGCGGTTATCACTACCGCTGGGCTGGGACTTTAGCTTCACCGCTGTGGCTAGATACCAAAACTGGGCGCGAGCTACTGGGCGACTTGTCGGAATTTGCTAGCGCCCAAGCCGGGCAAGCAATTACTATTGGCCTGCTCCAGAATAAGTAAGTTAGGAAATTAAACTGCCCCTGTGGCAGCTAGGGTCTCTATGACCTGAGCATCGGGAACACTCTTAATTTGCGCTTTGCCAATCTTTTCTAAAACGACGTAACGGATTTGTCCGCCCTCAGTCTTTTTATCTACTTGCATCAATTCCATATAACGCTGTGCGCCAAACTTCGGGGGCGCTATCGGCAGATTCATAGATTGAATAATCTGAGTTAAGCGATTGGCCTCATCCTGAGTAATGAAGTTCAAGCGTCTTGATAGGTCTGCACCCATGACCATGCCACAGCCAACAGCTTCACCATGTAACCACTCCCCGTAACCCATGCCGGCTTCAATCGCATGGCCAAAGGTATGTCCAAAATTGAGGGTGGCACGAATGCCCCCTTCTCTCTCATCTGCCGAAACAACTGCCGATTTAATTTCGCAAGAGCGTAAAACTGCATGCGCCATTGCTGCGGTATCACAGGCTAGCAAGGCTTTTGCATTTGCTTCAATCCAGTTTAAGAACTCCGCATCTGCAATAGCGCCATGCTTCACCACTTCAGCGAGGCCCGCAGAGAGTTCGCGCGCAGGCAATGTCTTTAAGGTATTGAGGTCAGCAATGACCGCTGCTGGCTGATGAAATGCCCCGATCATATTTTTTCCGAGCGGGTGATTGATGCCAGTTTTGCCGCCGACAGAAGAGTCCACTTGAGCTAATAAAGTTGTTGGTACTTGAATAAATCGAATACCGCGCATAAAGCTAGCTGCAGCAAAGCCAGTCATATCTCCAATGACGCCACCACCCAATGCCACCAACATAGTTTGACGATCAGCACCAAACTGAAGGAGGTCATCAAAAATGAGCTGAAGATTTTTCCAGTCTTTATAAGACTCTCCATCTGGCAACACAATCGTTCTAACAGGTTTGCCGAGTTTCTCTAAAGTCCTGGTAAGACGATCTGCATACAAGGGGGCAACGGTCGTATTGGTCACAATATAAATCGACGTTGCTTTTTCACAAGCGCTAAATAATTCTGGCTGATCTATTAAATCCGTACCGATATGAATGGGATAGCTACGATTGCCTAGATCAACTTCTAATGTTTTCATGGATAAATTTATGCGGAGAGTTCGAGTTGCATGATGAGGGTGTTGACGAGCTGATTGACGCTGGGTTTTCCAGTCTCAATGACATAGTCAGCGATTTCGCGATACAGGGGATCACGAATGGCGTATAAGTTTTCCAAAATCTTTTTTGCATCGCCATTTTTAAGAAGCGGTCTACCTTCACCACCTTTAGTGCGATGCCACAGCTCCATTGGATTGGCATGGAGATAAATTACGGTTCCTCTTTCACTGAGAAATTGCCGATTCTCAGGTAGAAGTATGGCACCGCCACCGGTTGCCAAAATGACATCACGTTCAGCGGTTACATCCTTGATGGCCTGAGCTTCACGTTTGCGAAATCCATCTTCACCCTCCATTTCGAAGATGACAGGAATCTTGACTCCACAACGATCTTCAATCACATGGTCGGCATCCAAAAAGCGACGATCCAATTTCTTAGCCAGCAATTTACCGACGGTCGATTTCCCGGCACCCATTAGGCCAATCAGAAAGATATTGTTAGATGAAGAGTTCACCCTCCGATTTTATTAGTGTTTATCGAGCACGGTGGGGGTTAAAAAGACTAATAGTTCAGTTTTATCAGCCAATTTAGATTTATGGCGAAATAAATGCCCAATCAAAGGAATATCGCTTAGAAGCGGAACTTTGATTTCATCATCGCGTTCAGTGGTCTGAAAGATGCCACCAATAATGGCAGTGCCTCCATTTTCTACAGTGACTTCAGAGCTCAGGTTTTTGGTATCAATGGCATAGCCCTGTTCGGTCTTCATGCCAATTGTGTCTTTATTGATCCCCACCAACATCGATATCTTCCCGTCAGGATGAATTTTGGGTAAGACTTCTAGGCGTAAGTTGGCTTTGCGGAACTGCAATTTACTCCCGCTTTGAGAGCTTACCTGGTAGGGCAGCTCGGTTCCTTGCTCAATAGTGGCCTTGACTTGATCGCCGGTCATGATGCGGGGATTGGAGAGGATCTTGCCTTGGCCATCGGATTCCAGGGCTGACAGCTCCATTTGTAGCAACCTGGCTGCATTCTTAGAAACCAGGGTAGCGGCCAAGGTGGCAGGGTTAAAACCAGCTAAGCCGGTACCCGCAAGATCTAGATTTGCGCTGGCGTGCTGGTCTGGATGATTGCCAATACCCTGGGCTTGGTAACCAAGTTTGATACCGAGTTCGCGTGCAAAGCGCTGGTCTGCCTCGACGATACGAGCCTCTATAAGGATCTGGCGAGGGCTATTAATGTGATCTCCACCAAAAGGAAGAGCAGCATCCTCCCGACGATTCTTTTGAAAACTTTGTATTTCCGCATGGGGGCCAATCCAGTAAATATCCCCATTTCGGATAAGGCGCAAGCCTCGACTAGCCAGAATGGAATGGAGGGCAGTTTGCCAGGGGGTGTCCTTGAGGTCGACCGAAATCTTGCCTTGAATAGATTCGCTCAGTAAAAAATTGGTATTCCCCATTTTGGCTAAAACCTGCAAAAGCTCAGTCATTTCAATGTGGCTAAATTGCAGGCTAATACGGTTATCTTTTGGCTTGTCTGAGAGGTTTGCCTCGGGGTGCTTTCCTGACGCTGGATTGAGTAAAAAGAGCAAAATCAGGGTTGCCAAGTTGGCATGGATTTTCTGAAGAATCTTCAAGGAAGTCACTCTGATGGGGTGGAGTTAAAAGTGATGGATTTGCCTTTAGGGTGGGTCAAGACGGCTAACTCTTTTTCTGCTTGAGTGAGGCGCCATTCCCCCAAAGTTAGATCCTGTTTTTGCACCATCCTGGTGGTCTTGCCAGTATGAAAAAAGGCCTGCTCAGTCACTCCCATTCTTGTGATCCCTAAATACCGCCAGCGACGCAGTTCTAACTCATGCGGTATGACTACAGGCTTGGTTTGGAGTGCTTGTATTGAAGGTTTTATATTTAATGAGTGAACACTTACTTCTATCTCATCAATGGCCTCATATAGAGCATCTCTTTCAGAAGCCCATTCACTTTGAGAGAATTCAAGCTCATCCTTGAGGGTGACTAGCTGATTCTGCAGGCTACTAATTTCTTCAGTAGCATCAGATCTAGTGAAGTCAAAGTAAAAAAAGAGGGCTCCACCGCAAAGCAAAAAGATGCCGCCTAAGAGCAAAAGCGGAGTGAAATTGAACCCTCTCAGATCAAAGGATTGAGATACAAATGGGAGGTTTGGGCCCTTGCTTTTGGGTGCTGTATCTACCCTTGGGGGAGATGATGTTTTGCGAATTCCATGGGGATCTGGGATGGCGGGGTCGTCCCCCAACTCGCTCAGAATGTCATCAAAAGACTGGGGGGAAATATGGCGTGGAGGCATGCCATATTGTTCGCCCTGAACTCAGGAAAAAGGATCGGGGAAGGCAGAATTACTTGTCAGAAATAGCTGCCTAAAAATATTTCTGACAAGGGTTTTGGAGCTTTAAGGAAAAGTGCGTAAGCACCCTATAATTTGACTCTATGGCCCTACCCCCAAAAGACAAGCCGCCCTTAAACCGGCGAAATACCCGACTACCTGATAGAGGCCCTGGTCAGTCAAGAGCGGGGCAATTTCTGTCAAAGAAATCGGGTGGTAATCCCCTCACAAAAGCACTACTCATTTTGAGTATGGTTTTTGCGGTGATATTTACGTTGTTGCTGGGCTACGCTTTTCTTATAGCGAAGCCGAATTTGCCAAAGATTTCCGCGCTGGTTGACTACAACCCGAAAACACCATTGCGCATCTATACGGCCGACAAGGTCCTGATTGGTGAGTTTGGCGAGGAGCGCCGCAAGGTGATTCCTTTGATCGAGATACCTAAGAGTATGCGTAACGCAGTCTTGGCCATTGAGGATGATCGCTTTTATTCCCATGGTGGTGTCGACTATGTCGGTATTCTCAGGGCTGCCCTTACCAATTTGCGGGGCAATCTTTCGCAGGGGGCATCAACCATCACGATGCAGGTAGCCCGGAATTTCTTTCTCAGCAATGAGAAAACCTTCAGTCGCAAAATTTATGAGGTTCTCTTAGCTTGGGAAATCGAGTCCCAACTAAGCAAAGACAAGATTCTTGAGATTTACATGAATCAAATCTTTTTAGGGCAACGAGCATATGGATTTTCCAGTGCTGCCCAGATCTATTTTGGTAAAGAGTTAAAAGATATTTCGATTGCTGAGTCAGCAATGTTGGCGGGTTTACCTAAAGCGCCATCAGCATATAACCCGGTTAGTAATTTCCGTCGTGCCAAAATTCGCCAGGAATACATCTTGCAACGTATGCGTGATTTGTCTTACATCACTCAAGAGCAATATCAAATCGCCATGGCGGAAGAGTTGCATATTCGTGGACTTGGAAATGAATTTAGTACTCGTGCAGATTTTCCGGCCGAGATGGTGCGTCAATTGCTGTTTGCGCAATATGGTGAGGCAATCTATTCCCAGGGAATTGATGTCTACACCACGATCTTGAAGGCGGATCAGGATGCTGCATATAAGGCAGTGCGCCGAGGTATTTTTGAATATGATTTGCGCCACGCATATCGTGGTCCAGAGGGATTTATTGATTTGCCGGAAGATTCTGTGAGGCGTCAACGGGCAATTGATGAGGCCTTATTGGCTTATCCACAATTAGATGATTTGCAGTCTGGCGTAGTGCTCGATATCAAGCCAAAAGAAATGCTGGTCATGACTTCTACTGGGGATACGATCACGCTCAAAGGTGATGGTATGAAGCTAGCTGCTGCTTCTCTAACAGATAGCGCTCAACCCAAAAAGCGTTTACGTCCTGGTGCGATTGTTCGATTGCTTTCTGATGGCGGCGTTTGGAAGTTAGCCCAGTTGCCGCAAGTTGAAGCCGCCTTTGTATCTATGAATGCAGAGACTGGTGCGATTCTCGCTTTGGTGGGCGGCTTTGATTTCCGTCGCAATAAATTTAATCACGTTACTCAAGCTCAACGGCAGCCAGGATCTTCTTTTAAGCCATTTATTTACGCTGCTGGAATTGAAAAAGGCTTTTCTCCAAGCACGATGGTGAACGATGCTCCTTTATCTATTGGCGGGATGGAAACCGGTAGTCAGGCCTGGGAGCCTAAAAATTACGATGGCAAATACGAGGGCTTGATGCGCTTACGTACTGCTTTAGCAAAATCAAAAAACTTAGTGTCAGTGCGATTAATACGTACTATTGGCCCATCTTATGCCCAAGAATATATTCAGCGCTTTGGATTTGAGGCTGAGAAGCACCCACCTTATTTAACAATGGCTTTGGGCGCGGGCTCTGTGACGCCTTTGCAAATGGCGTCAGCGTACAGTGTTTTTGCAAATGGTGGTTATCGTGTAGACCCTTATTTGATTAATAAGATGACGGACTCAAAAGGTGCGGTGCTGTTTGAGGCCAAACCCACTCAAGCGCGTGAAGATGCACCTCGTGTATTGGATGCAAGAACTGCTTTTGTGATGGACAGCATGTTGCAAGAGGTGACAAAAACTGGCACTGCAGCCAGTGCGAGAGCAAAATTAGGTCGCAATGATATCGCCGGTAAAACAGGTACTACCAATGAATCTCATGATGCTTGGTTTGCGGGATATAACCCAAAGGTCGTAGCGATTGCATGGATTGGCTTTGATAAACCAGCAAGTCTGGGTGATCGTGAAACTGGTGGTGGGCTCGCTTTACCAATGTGGATCTCCTATATGAGTACGGCGCTAAAGGATGAACCACAACAAGGTCGTGAAGTGCCAGCAGGTGTAACTCAGGTTGATGGAGATTGGTTTATTCCTGAGTTTTCTAATAATGGCGGTGTGCGCGAACTTCAGTAGTTCGCTTTAGCAATGGCAAGGCTAGCTCGTACCATTATTCCCGGCCAAGCAATGCATGTCATGGTCCGTGGCAATAATCGGGAAATACTCTTCTTTAATGATGCAGATCGCCGTATCTATTTAGATTGGCTCAGGGAAGCCGCTAAACAGTTTGGGAGTGCTGTGCATGCTTTTGCTTTGATGCCCAATCATGTTCATCTATTGATGACTCCGCAAAACGTAGATTCGCTCGCAAAAACGATGCAATCTTTAGGTAGACGTTATGCCCAGTATTTCAATCAGCAGCATCATCGCTCAGGAACGATTTGGGAGGGTCGCTATCGTTCCTCGCTAATAGATCCCGAATATTTTTTGCGCTGCCAACGCTATATCGAGCTCAACCCAGTCAGAGCCGGTTTTGAATCTAGTCCTCAGGATTCCACTTGGACTAGTTTTGCTTGCCATATCGGTGGCAATGCAGAGCCTTGGTTGGTTGATCACCAGCACTTCTGGAGCTTAGGTAATACCCCTTTTGAAAGACAAATGGCCTGGTCTGCGTTTGTGAAGGATGGCGCTCCTCACTGGGAGGATCGTCAGATTACTGAAGCATTGGTGAGGTCTAAGCCCTGGGTAAGTGATATTTATGCTAAAAAGTTGTTTAAGGATAATCCTGACCTGACACTGATGCGCCACCGTGGACGACCTAAGAAATTAATTCAATTAAATCAGTAACTTAAAGATGTAATGCGGCATAAGGCCGTTCAGTAGCCAAACCTTAGAATTTTACTCTGTCCCTTTTTTAGTAAATCATTTTGGTGCTCTCCCAATTTAAATGGGACAGAGTCATTTTATTTCTATTGCATCAGCATGGGTATTCACCTATATTGGATCCTCCAAAAGTAATCAGGCCCCCAGGGCAAACGGAAATACCATGACTACACAAATGAATACAGACCTTCGTCCAATCGCACAGGGTCTATACGATCCACAAAATGAGCATGATGCTTGCGGTGTAGGATTCGTCGCACACATCAAGGGCAAAAAGTCGCATGAGATTGTTGCTCAAGGATTGAAAATTCTTGAGAATTTGGATCACCGGGGAGCGGTTGGTGCTGACCCACTAATGGGTGATGGCGCAGGAATATTGATTCAGGTCCCCGATACTTTATATCGCGAAGAAATGGCAAAACAGGGAATCGAGCTGCCACCGTTCGGTGAGTACGGTGTCGGCATGATTTTCTTGCCCAAGGAGAATGCCTCCCGTTTGGCTTGCGAACAAGAATTGGAGCGGACTGTTCGTTTAGAAGGTCAAGTTGTTTTGGGTTGGAGAGACGTTCCGATTGATGTGAAGTTGCCGATGTCTCCAACAGTGCAAATGACAGAACCATTTATTCGTCAAATTTTTATTGGACGTGGGCGCGACATCATGACAACCGATGCGCTTGAGCGTAAGTTGTATGTGATTCGTAAAACTGCCAGCCACGCAATTCAAGATTTACATTTGAAGCACGGCAAAGAATATTTTGTAGCATCGATGTCGGCTCGCACCATTGTTTATAAGGGTTTGCTGTTGGCGAACCAAGTGGGTGCGTACTATAAAGATTTACAAGACTCACGCACTGTATCCGCATTAGCTTTAGTGCATCAACGTTTCTCCACCAATACTTTCCCAGCTTGGGAGTTGGCTCACCCATACCGCATGATTGCGCACAACGGTGAAATCAATACAGTTAAAGGTAACGTAAACTGGGTGAACGCTCGCGAGGGTGCGATTAGTTCACCAGTATTGGGAGATGATCTTAAAAAATTATGGCCGCTGATTTATCCAGGCCAGTCTGATACGGCCTGTTTTGATAACTGCTTAGAGTTATTAGTGATGTCAGGCTATCCATTAGCGCAAGCCATGATGATGATGATTCCAGAAGCATGGGAGCAACATTCATTGATGGATGAAAATCGCCGCGCATTTTATGAATACCATGCAGCAATGATGGAGCCATGGGATGGACCAGCAGCCATGGCGTTTACTGACGGTCGTCAAATTGGTGCCACTTTGGATCGCAATGGTTTGCGTCCAGCTCGCTACTACGTGACTGATGATGATTTAGTCATCATGGGTTCTGAGGCGGGTGTATTGCCGATTCCAGAGAGCAAGATTGTTCAAAAATGGCGCTTGCAACCAGGCAAGATGTTCATGATTGATATGGAACAGGGTCGCATTATTGACGACGTTGAATTAAAGGATGCCGTTTCTAAGGCCAAGCCATACAAGAGCTGGATCGATGCAGTACGCGTGAAGCTTGATGAAGTTGATGCAAGTAAAGATGACCTGGTTGATGAAAAAAATACTATTCGCCCAGCGGCAAAATTATTAGATCGTCAGCAAGCTTTTGGTTATACCCAAGAAGATATTAAGTACCTGATGGCACCAATGGCCATGAATGGTGAAGAGGCGATTGGATCGATGGGCAACGATAGCCCATTAGCCGTGCTCTCCAATAAGAACAAGCCCCTCTATAACTATTTCAAGCAATTGTTTGCACAGGTGACCAATCCTCCGATTGACTCTATCCGTGAAAACATGGTGATGTCTTTAGTGTCTTTCATCGGACCTAAGCCGAATTTGTTGGACACCAACAACATCAACCCACCAATGCGCTTAGAAGTAAGTCAGCCGATTTTAGATTTTGACGATATGACCAAAATTCGTCATATCGGCCACTACACCAATGGAAAGTTCCGTTCATACGAGTTGGATATTTGCTACCCAGCATCTTGGGGCAAAGCTGGCATTGAGGCACGCTTAGCATCTTTGTGTGCCGAAGCGGCGGATGCAGTGCGCTCTGGTTACAACATCTTGATCGTGAGCGATCGTCAGGTTGATGAACAGCATGTCGCTATTCCAGCATTGTTAGCAACTTCAGCGATTCATCAGCACTTAGTGGAAAAAGGTTTGCGTACAAGCGTTGGTCTCGTGGTTGAAACTGGTAGCGCGCGTGAGACACATCACTTCGCACTTTTGGCCGGTTATGGTGCAGAAGCAGTTCATCCGTACTTGGCAATGGAAACTTTGGCTGAAATGGCTAAAGGTTTGTCTGGCGATCTGTCAGCAGAAAAAGCCGTAAAGAATTTTGTTAAAGCGGTTGGTAAGGGCTTACAAAAAGTGATGTCCAAAATGGGCATCTCTACTTACATGTCTTACACCGGCTCACAGATCTTTGAGGCGATTGGTTTAAATAAAGACGTCATTGATCATTACTTCAAGGGTACACCTTCTAATGTGGGCGGTATCGGTGTATTTGAGATTGCTGAAGAAGCTTTGCGCATGCATCAGTCCGCATTTGGCAATGACCCAGTGTTGACCAATATGCTCGAGGCGGGTGGTGAGTATGCTTTCCGTATTCGCGGTGAGAATCACATGTGGACTCCAGATACGATTGCAAAGTTACAGCACTCCACTCGTATTGGTATCGAGAAGGGTTATCAAACCTATAAAGAGTATGCCAACATCATCAATGACCAAACCAAACGTCAGATGACATTGCGTGGCTTGTTTGAGTTCAAGATTGATCCAGCTAAAGCAATTCCATTGGATGAAGTCGAGTCTGCAAAAGAAATCGTTAAACGTTTTGCAACGGGTGCAATGTCTTTAGGATCTATTTCCACTGAAGCGCATGCAACTTTGGCAATTGCCATGAACCGTATTGGCGGTAAGTCGAATACGGGTGAGGGTGGCGAAGATCCAAATCGTTATGTGAATGAACTTAAAGGCATCCCAATTAAGAAGGGTGAAACCTTAGCCAGCATTTTGGGTAGCGATGTTGTTGAAGCAAACATTCCTTTGCTCGATGGCGACTCACTGCGCTCCAGAATTAAGCAGGTTGCTTCAGGCCGTTTCGGTGTTACTACTGAGTATCTCCGCTCTGCTGATCAGATTCAGATCAAAATGGCTCAAGGCGCCAAGCCAGGTGAAGGCGGTCAGTTGCCAGGCGGCAAAGTTTCTGATTACATTGGTAAGTTGCGCTTCTCAGTGCCAGGCGTTGGTTTGATTTCTCCTCCTCCGCATCACGATATTTACTCCATTGAAGATATTGCTCAATTGATTCACGATCTGAAGAACGTGAATCCAGCAGCTGACGTATCTGTGAAGTTAGTTTCTGAGGTGGGTGTTGGTACGATTGCAGCCGGTGTTGCCAAGGCGAAAGCAGATCATGTGGTGATCGCTGGTCATGACGGCGGTACAGGGGCATCACCACTCTCTTCCATTAAGCATGCTGGTTCCCCGTGGGAATTAGGCTTGGCTGAAACTCAACAAACATTAGTCCTTAATGGCTTGCGTAGCCGTATTCGTGTGCAAGCCGATGGTCAAATGAAAACTGGTCGCGATGTCGTAATCGGTGCATTGTTGGGCGCAGATGAGTTTGGTTTTGCAACAGCGCCATTGGTTGTTGAGGGTTGCATCATGATGCGTAAGTGTCATTTAAATACCTGCCCAGTTGGCGTTGCGACACAAGATCCTGAGTTGCGCAAAAAGTTCTCTGGTAAGCCAGAGCATGTTGTGAACTTCTTCTTCTTTATTGCCGAAGAAGTGCGCGAGATTATGGCTCAGTTAGGCATTCGTAAGTTTGATGATTTGATTGGTCGCGTTGATTTCTTGGATACCCGAAAAGGTATTGAGAACTGGAAAGTACATGGTTTGGATTTCAGCAAGATTTTTGCTGAGCCAGCGGTGGCTAAAGATGTGCCACGTTATCAAGTGTTGACTCAAGATCACGGTTTGGATAGTGCGCTCGATAACATTCTGATTGAGAAGAGTGAGCCTGCATTACAGCGTGGCGAGAAAGTCTCCTTTATTGTTCCGGTGAAGAACGTCAACCGTACTGTTGGTGCAATGCTCTCCGGAGAAATCGCCCAGCGTTATGGTCATGCTGGTTTGCCTGATGACACGATTCATATTCAATTGAACGGGACTGCTGGTCAAAGTTTTGCTGCCTTCTTGGCGCGTGGCATTACTTTGGACTTGGTTGGTGACGGTAATGACTATGTTGGCAAGGGCTTATCTGGTGGACGTGTGATTGTGCGAGCACCACATGAGTTCCGTGGCGATACAGCAAAGAACATTATTGTTGGAAACACTGTCCTCTATGGTGCTATTGGAGGTGAAGCATTCTTCAATGGTGTGGCTGGCGAGCGTTTTGCAGTTCGTAATTCTGGTGCAACAACTGTTGTTGAGGGTACTGGCGATCACGGCTGTGAATACATGACTGGCGGTACTGTAGTGGTGTTGGGCGCAACGGGCCGTAACTTTGCAGCAGGTATGAGCGGCGGTATTGCTTATGTTTATGACGAAGATGGACTCTTTGAGAAGCGTTGTAATACCAGCATGGCAACTTTGGAAAAAGTGTTGCCTTCCGCTGAGCAAATTGCCAAGATGCCTCAGTCAGAGTGGCATGCCCCTGTTGATGTGAAGGATGGTGGTGAGCGTATGACTGATGAGCAAATTCTGAAGGGCTTGATCGAGCGTCATTTCCGCCATACTGGTTCAGAGCGTGCAAAAGCGCTCTTAGCTGATTGGGAAAATGCCCGCAGTCGTTTTGTGAAAGTGCTACCAACCGAGTACAAACGTGCTCTAGGTGAGTTGTGGGAAAAAGCGCAAAACAAAACTGTAGCTGCGTAAGTTGCTTAATTAATAAAAACATTAAGAAAAGATATTAAGGATTCGATATGGGTAAGGTCACTGGATTTATGGAGTTTGAGCGCGTAGATGAAACCTACGAAGCTCCCGTTAAACGCCTCCATCACTACAAAGAGTTCGTTGCAGCATTAACGGATGACGAAGCCAAAGTGCAGGGTGCGCGCTGCATGGATTGCGGCATTCCGTTTTGCAATAATGGATGCCCTGTAAATAACATCATCCCCGACTTTAATGACTTGGTGTTTCATAATGATTGGAAGAATGCATTAGATGTTTTGCAATCCACCAATAACTTCCCTGAGTTCACCGGCCGCATTTGTCCTGCACCCTGCGAAGCTGCCTGTACCTTGGGCATTAATAGTGACGCAGTTGGCATTAAGTCTATCGAGCACGCCATTATTGATAAGGGTTGGGAAAATGGCTGGGTTAAGCCACAACCATCCAAAACTAAGACTGGTAAGAAAGTAGCAGTTGTTGGTGGTGGTCCTGCTGGTATGGCGACTGCTCAGCAATTAGCGCGTGTTGGTCACGACGTTACTGTGTTTGAGAAGAATGATCGCGTTGGCGGATTGTTACGCTACGGTATTCCTGATTTCAAAATGGAAAAGTGGTTGATCGACCGTCGTGTTGAGCAAATGCAAGCTGAAGGCGTGAAATTTGAGACCGGTGTATTTGTTGGAAAAGAAGCCATTGGGGCTGAAGTAAAAAACTATTCAACAAAAACAGTTTCTCCTGATCAGTTGATGAAAGACTTTGACGCTGTTGTTATCAGCGGCGGATCAGAGCAGCCGCGGGATTTGCCATTGCCTGGTCGTGAGTTGAAGGGCGTTCACTATGCCTTGGAATTCTTAATTCCACAGAACAAAGAAAACGCAGGTGATTTCAAAAACGAAATTTCTGCAGCTGGTAAGCATGTCGTGGTGATTGGTGGCGGTGATACTGGGTCTGATTGCGTAGGTACTTCCAATCGTCATGGCGCCGCCAAGATTACCCAGTTTGAATTGTTGCCGCAGCCACCAGAGACTGAAAACAAGCCTTTGGTATGGCCTTACTGGCCAACCAAGTTACGCACATCTTCTTCGCACGAAGAAGGTTGTGAGCGTGATTGGTCTGTTGCTACAAAGCGTTTTGAGGGCAAAGATGGCAAATTAGAGAAATTAATCTGCGTTCGCTTGGAGTGGAAAGACGGCAAGATGTCAGAAATGCCAAACTCTGAGTTTGAGATTAAGGCGGATCTGGTTTTCTTGGCGATGGGCTTTGTATCACCTGCGGCTCAAGTTCTCAATGCCTTTGGTGTTGAAAAAGACGTTCGCGGCAATGCAAAAGCTACTGTTGATGGCCAAAATGCGTATCAAACCAATGTTCCTAAGGTATTTGCTGCAGGCGATATGCGTCGTGGGCAATCTTTGGTTGTTTGGGCAATTCGTGAGGGCCGTCAGGCCGCCCAGGCGGTAGATGAGTATTTGATGGGGTCTTCTGTTTTGCCGCGATAATATCGAGCATATGAACAGTGGCCATGCCAACTCGGTGGAAGTGAAGCAAAAAACCTCTAGTGGTGGCCATGGCGAAGTTGTCGTTCAAATTAAGGACGTTAACTTTTCCTATGCCCCTGGTGAGCGGCAAATTTTATCGGGACTCAATATGGAGTTCCGTCGCGGCCAAGTTGTTGCAGTAATGGGCGGCTCCGGTTGTGGCAAGACAACTATTCTGAGACTCATCGGCGGCCAGTTCGCCGCGCAGTCTGGTCAAGTTTTATTCGAAGGCCATGACATTGGCAAAATGAACGGCACTGAATTGATGGCTGCCCGACGTCGCATGGGAATGCTCTTTCAGTTTGGCGCACTCTTTACTGATCTCAGTGTTTTTGAAAACGTCGCCTTTCCTTTGCGTGAGCACACCGATTTAAGTGAAGAGCTATTGCGCTCTTTAGTGTTGATGAAGCTCAATGCAGTTGGCTTGCGTGGTGCACGCGATTTGATGCCTGCACAAATCTCTGGCGGTATGGCACGTCGTGTTGCTTTGGCAAGAGCGATTGCACTTGATCCCCCGTTGATCATGTACGACGAGCCGTTTGCTGGCTTGGATCCGATTTCTTTAGGAATTACAGCACGCTTGATTCGGGATTTGAATCAAGCTCTGGGCGCGACCAGCTTATTGGTTACGCATGATGTTGAAGAGACTTTTGAAATTGCCGATTACGTTTATTTCATTGCCAATGGTCGTATTGGCGCTGAAGGAACTCCTGAAGAGTTAAGTAGATCAAGCGATCCTTTTGTACGTCAATTCCTCGATGCATCACCGGATGGCCCTGTGCCATTCCACTATCCAGGCCAAAGCCTCGCAGAAGATTTTGGGGTGAGCCTGAAATGAGCATGCTCCATAAAGCCATAGACCTTTTCGGTGATCTTGGATTTTTTATTCGTCGTAACTTAACGAGTCTTGGCCTTGCTGCCCGCATGTTTTCTGCAGTGATTTGGCGCTCTGGCTTTTTATTAAAAAGACCCCGCTTAGTTTCTGATCAGATTTTGTTTGTTGGAAATCACTCGTTTGTCATCATTGCGGTATCTGGTTTATTTGTTGGTTTTGTCTTGGGTCTGCAGGGTTATTACACGCTCAATCGTTATGGCTCAGAGCAGGCTTTGGGTTTATTGGTTGCGCTATCGCTCACTCGTGAATTGGGCCCAGTGATTACGGCCCTCCTATTTGCTGGTCGCGCTGGAACCTCCCTTACCGCCGAGATTGGTTTGATGAAGGCTGGTGAGCAGCTTAGCGCTATGGAAATGATGGCCGTCGATCCGCTGAGTCGCGTGATAGCACCGCGCTTGTGGGCTGGCATTATTGCGATGCCGATTTTGGCGACGATCTTTACGGCTGTTGGTGTGATGGGCGGGTACTTCGTTGGAGTCCCATTAATTGGCGTGGACTCCGGTGCTTTCTGGTCACAGATGCAGGGCGGGGTTGATCTCTTTTCCGATATTGGCAATGGCCTGATTAAGAGCCTAGTGTTTGGTGTGGCAGTGACTTTTATTGCCCTGTATCAGGGCTATGAGGCAAAACCAACGCCTGAGGGCGTATCGCAAGCTACCACTAGAACAGTGGTGATTTCTTCTTTATCGGTTTTAGCATTGGACTTCTTGCTCACCGCGATGATGTTCTCGAATTAGAAAGAATAAACTGGGACTCTTATGAGAAAAAGTGCAATTGATGTTTGGGTCGGAATCTTTGTAGCCATTGGCTTGCTGGCCGCTTTGTTTCTCGCATTGAAAGTCGGCAATATGAATGCCGTTTCCTTTGCGCCTACTTATAAAATTTCTGCGCGTTTTGATAATATCGGCGGACTCAAGCCGCGTGCACCAGTTAAAAGTGCTGGGGTAGTAGTTGGGCGTATTGCTAATATCTCCTTTGATGACAAGACTTATCAAGCAACTGTCACCATGACTATTGAAGATAGCTACAAGTTTCCTAAGGATTCATCTGCAAAGATTTTAACTTCGGGTTTATTGGGCGAGCAATACATTGGACTTGAGGCTGGCGGATCAGATGACATGCTTGCTGCTGGAGACAAAATTACTCAAACCCAATCTGCTGTAGTGCTAGAAAATTTGATTAGCCAGTTCCTGTATAACAAGGCTGCCGATAGCGGTAAAGATAAGGGCGCTGAAAAGTAATGCAGTGGCTTGCCAAATGTAAACGTCTTGTGCTCCTTTGTTTGGTAGCTGGAATGGTAGGCTGCGCCTCAATTCCTGCTGGCGTGGAGCCTTCCCCGCATGATCCTTGGGAGCCATTTAATCGCTCCGTCTTTGAATTCAATGAAGGCTTAGATGCCTATTTTCTCAAGCCGGTAGTAGCTGGTTACCGTTTTGTATTGCCAGAGTTTGTGCGTGACGGTATTTATAACTTTTTTAGTAACTACAGCGATATCTATACGGCTCTGCAGAACCTATTACAAGGTAAGCCTGATTACGCCTTTAGTGATTTGATGAGGGTGGTAGTCAACACTACCTTTGGTTTAGGTGGCTTAATTGATATGGCAACGCCCGGCGGTCTACCAAAACATAAGGAAGATTGGGGTCAAACCTTTGGTGTCTGGGGTATTCCTTCTGGACCATATGTTGTTTTGCCATTCTTCGGACCAAGCAATGTGCGCGATACCTTTGGTACGGCTGCTGACATGGAGTCTGATTACTTATTTAGACTGTTGCCAGATGTTGCCCTTCGTAACAGCATTACTGGTTTACGGGTAGTGAATGCCCGTAATACCTATTACGAAGCAGGCGACCTATTAGATGGCGCTGCAATTGATAAATACAGCTTTATGCGAGATGCGTACATTCAGCGACGTGAATATCAGATTAATGAAGGGCGCGACGATAAAGAGCCCCTTATGCCGGTTTACGAAAACCCTTACGAATAAAGGCGATCAAGCCTAGCCCGATTTCCTTTAAGGGCTAAAATGGGCTCCAAAGACCAGCATTCATCGAGGACATATGAAAACCCATAAAACCATTCAAAAATACTTTGCAGTATTGCTATCAAGCCTGCTCTTGATTGCTGGTGGCGCTTCTGCTCAGGCGGTTGATCAGTCCACGCCAGATGGTTTGATTAAGACCGTGGTCTCTGAGGTAATGGCTTCTGTAAAGTCTGATCCAGAAATTCAAAAAGGGAATATCCCGCGCATCGTGGATTTAGTGGAAAAGAAAATTGTCCCTTATACCGATATGCGCCGCACTACTGAAATGGCGATGGGCCCTAATTGGAAAAAAGCGACCCCAGAGCAGCAGACTCAATTAATTTCTGAATTTAAGAATTTACTGATCCGGACCTATTCTGGCGCTTTAAGCCAGTTGCGTGATCAGACTATTCAATTTAAGCCTTTGCGTGCGGCTCCGGACGATAAAGAAGTGGTTGTGAAGACTGTGGTGATTGGTCGTGGAGATCCAATACCTTTGGACTATCGCCTTGAGAAAACCCCCAATGGCTGGAAAGTCTATGACATGAACATTATGGGCGTCTGGCTGGTTGAGGCTTATCGTAATCAGTTTGCAAATCAAATTAGCCAGAATGGCGTTGAAGGTTTGGTGAAGTTTTTACAGGATCGCAATAAACAGCTTGCTGCTACGAAGCCAGCAAACTAAAGACCACACAAGATCAATCAAAGATAAATATCAGATGCCATTTTTATTACCCGCTTCAGTGACGCAGAGCAATGTCCTGCAGTTGGAAAAAGATGGCCTGTTAAATCTTGCGACATTAAGAAATATAGATTGCATCAATCTCAAGGATTTTGATTCCACCGTGCTAACAGTTTTATTAGCATGGCAGAAAAAATTGCAAGCCGATGGTCAGCAGATTTCTGTACAAAATGCACCAAAAAAATTAACCGTATTGGCTGGCGTATATGGCGTTGCTGAGTTGCTAGGTTTGTCATAGCATGCACTCAGCAATATCAATCAAAAACGTTTCAAAAAATTACGGCGCACTTCAGGCGCTAGACGATGTTTCCTTATCAATTGAGCAGGGCGAGTTCTTTGGCCTGTTGGGCCCTAATGGCGCCGGTAAGACAACGCTGATCTCCATTCTGGCTGGACTAGTTACAGCAGATGGGGGCCATGCTGCAATCATGGGTGCGGATGTTCAGAGTCAGTTTCGTGACGCACGTCGCATGCTCGGAGTCGTGCCGCAGGAATTAGTATTCGACCCCTTTTTTACTGTTAGAGAGACGCTGCAATTTCAGTCAGGCTATTTTGGGATTCGTCATAACGATGCCTGGATTGAAGAGATCATGGCGAACTTAGATCTGACCAATAAAGCTGACAGCAATATGCGCTCTCTATCTGGTGGTATGAAGCGCCGAGTATTGGTTGCGCAAGCTTTGGTGCACCGGCCGCCTGTGATTATTTTGGATGAACCAACAGCTGGTGTTGACGTAGAGTTGCGGCAATCCTTATGGCAATTTATTAGTCGCTTAAATCAGGATGGGCACACCATTGTTTTAACAACCCATTACCTTGAAGAGGCTGAGGCATTGTGTCAGCGCATTGCCATGCTCAAGCAAGGAAAGATTGTGGCTTTGGACACCACCGCTAATTTATTAAGTCAATACGGCTCAGTGAAGAAAGATGGCGAAGGCAAAACAGATCTCGAAGATGTGTTTGTCAACATCATGTCGGGGGGTGCTCGATGAAACCTAGTTTAAATAAGCTGCCAATCTCCTATGGCAGTGGTTTCCCAACGCTCTTACGAAAAGAAATTAAACGTTTTTATAAGGTAGCGTTTCAGACAGTTGCGGCACCCGTTCTGACCGCTGTTTTGTATTTAATGATTTTCGGTCATGTACTGGAGGGCAAAGAAGTTTATGGTCGCCTCAACTACACGGCTTTTCTGATTCCTGGCCTAGTCATGATGAGCGTGTTGCAGAACGCGTTTGCCAATACCTCCTCATCCCTTATTCAGTCGAAGGTGACTGGCAACCTCGCGTTTGTTCTGCTGGCTCCATTTAGTCACTTAGAGTTTTATGCTGCTTATGTCTTGGCTGCAGTGTTTCGTGGAATTGTTGTGGGCTCGGGTGTCTTGTTGATTACTGCCTGGTTCGCAATGCCATCTTTTGAATATCCTCTCTGGATCATGGCATTTGCTCTCTTGGGCGCTGCAATTTTGGGCAGTATGGGTTTAATTGCAGGTATTTGGGCTGATAAGTATGATCAATTAGCAGCCTTCCAGAATTTCATCATCATGCCGGCAACAATGCTTTCAGGCGTTTTTTATTCTATTCATTCTTTGCCGGCAGCATGGCAGGTCGTGTCTCACTTCAATCCATTTTTCTACATGATCGATGGTTTCCGTTATGGCTTCTTTGGAGTGTCAGATATCTCTCCTTGGAATAGTTTGGCGATTGTGGCCTGTTTCTTTGTGTTGGTCTCAGCTATTGCTTTGCGTTTACTGCAAAAAGGCTACAAGCTAAGGAACTAGCTACTGTTAGACCATCCCAAGATATGTATTAAAAAAATTATTCAGAAATTAGAAATCAGGAGATTGTGATGTTGCCAACCCCAGAACAAATTGAAGGCTATATCCAGCAAGGTCTAGCATGCACTCATGTCAAAGTTGAAGGTGATGGCCAGCATTTCTTTGCAACGATTGTGAGCCCAGAGTTTGAAGGCAAGCGTTTGATTCAGCGTCATCAATTGGTATACGGCGCTATGGGTGATCGTATGAAAGCTGAAGTTCACGCTTTATCAATCAAGGCATTTACTCCTGAAGAATTTGCACAAAACACCCCAACTTAAAATACGACGTTAGCTTTTTACTGGAATAGATTCATGGATAAATTACGAATGGTTGGCGGCACCCCGCTTAAGGGCGAGGTAGCGATTGCTGGTGCGAAGAATGCGGCACTACCCATTTTGTGTGCTTGTTTACTCACCGATCAGCCTATCACTTTGCGTAATGTTCCCGATTTGCAAGATGTGCGGACCATGCTTAAGCTCCTCCAGGAGATTGGCGTGACTGTTACTTTTCCAGTTGCACATGATCGCAATCACGTGGTGCTCAATGCGGCCAATATTAAGAGCTCTGAAGCAACGTACGAGATGGTAAAAACCATGCGTGCTTCTATTCTGGTTCTGGGCCCATTGCTTGCCAGAATGCATAGCGCTAAGGTTTCGTTACCAGGCGGATGCGCAATTGGAGCACGTCCAGTGGATCAGCACATCAAAGGCTTAAAAGCCATGGGTGCCACTATCAAGATTAAGAGTGGCTATATTCAGGCTGAAACCAAATCTGCTACTGGTCGTCTGCAGGGCGCTTCTATCTTGACTGACATGATTACCGTAACCGGTACAGAGAATTTATTGATGGCCGCCACTTTGGCATCAGGCACAACTATTTTGGAAAATGCTGCTCGCGAACCTGAAGTGGGTGACTTGGCTGAGTTGCTTGTCAAAATGGGCGCGAAGATTGCTGGTATCGGTAGTGATCGCTTAGTCATTGAGGGTGTGGAGAAGCTCCATAGCGCAGAACATGCTGTGATTGCAGATCGCATTGAGGCGGGCACATTCTTGTGCGCAGTTGCTGCTGCTGGTGGTGAGGTGCTGGTGAAGCACTGCCGTCCAGATACGTTGGATGCGGTCATCGTTAAACTCAAAGAAGCTGGCTTAAAAATGGAAGTAGGTCCCGACTGGATTAAGGCTTCCATGCAAGGTCGCCCTAAGGCAGTCAGTTTCCGGACTTCTGAATATCCGGCCTTCCCGACTGACATGCAGGCCCAGCTCATGGCGGTTAATGCCATTGCCGAGGGTAACGCCACGATTACCGAAACTATCTTTGAAAACCGCTTTATGCACGTTCAAGAGATGAATCGCCTTGGTGCTGATATCGCGATCGAGGGTAATACGGCAATTGCGCAGGGCGTGGAAAAGCTTTCTGGAGCTATCGTGATGGCCACTGATTTGCGTGCCTCTGCCAGCCTGGTAATTGCCGGCTTAGCTGCCCAAGGAGAAACCCAAGTGGACCGGATTTATCACTTGGATCGTGGATATGATCGTATGGAGCAAAAGTTGACCCTTTTGGGGGCTAACATTCAGCGAATCAAGTAAGCCTGATAGATAATTACTCTATGAAGTTAACTCTAGCCCTCTCGAAGGGGCGCATCTTCGAAGAAACTGCCGAAATCTTATCTAAGATCGGTATTCGTCCGCTTGAGGATCCAGAAAAATCACGCAAACTCATTATTGAGACCTCTAACCCTGATGTCCGTCTCATTATTGTGCGCGCATCAGATGTGCCTACTTACGTTCAGTTTGGCGGTGCCGATTTTGGAGTGGCTGGCCTGGATGTTTTGATGGAAAACGGCACCGATGGCCTATATGTTCCATTTGATCTAAACATCGCTAAATGCCGGATGTCGGTTGCTGTTAGAGAAGGCTTTGATTACGCTGCTGCAGTAAAGCAAGGTTCGCGTTTGAAGGTTGCCACAAAATATGTCAATTGCGCACGTGAGCACTTTGCCAATAAGGGCGTGCATATCGATACGATTCATTTGTATGGCTCGATGGAGTTAGCTCCATTAGTTGGTCTAGCAGATGCGATTGTGGATTTAGTATCTACAGGCAATACCCTGCGTGCTAATGGCTTGGTTGAAGTTGAGCCCATTGCTGATATCAGCGCACGCCTAGTCGTTAATCAAGCTTCGTACAAACGTAAGCGTACTCAGCTCCAACCATTTTTTGAATTGCTGAAGTAAAGAAAAATTCATATGTCAGCAGACATCAAAGTCAAGCGCCTTAATAGCAAAGATGCCGGGTTTAAAGACACGCTACTCTCTAGCCTTTCTTTGCCGATGGCAGATGACGAAGCGATTGATGCTGCAGTAGTAAAAATTCTGGCGCAAGTCAAAAGTGAGGGTGATGCTGCAGTGCTCTCCTTTACAAAGCAGTTTGATCGTCTCAATGTTTCAAGTGTTGTTGAGTTAGAGATTTCTCAAGCAGAATTAAAAAAAGCCTATGAAGGTTTATCGGCTGAACAAAAAAATGCTTTAGATATTGCTGCGCAAAGAGTGCGTGCGTATCACGAAAAGCAAAAGATTGAAGCGGGTTGTCACTCTTGGGAATATGAAGAGGCTGATGGCACACGCTTGGGTCAGAAAGTCACAGCCTTGGATCGCGTGGGTATTTATGTTCCTGGTGGTAAAGCTGCATACCCATCATCTGTTTTGATGAATGCGATCCCCGCAAAAGTTGCTGGAGTTAAAGAAGTCATCATGGTGGTACCCACTCCGGATGGTGCTCGCAATTCTTTGGTCTTGGCTGCCGCATACTTATCCGGAGTTGATCGCGTCTTTACGATTGGCGGTGCACAAGCTGTTGGTGCTTTGGCTTATGGCACCCAAACAATTCCGCCAGTGGACAAAATTGTTGGCCCTGGTAATGCCTATGTAGCAGCTGCTAAGCGCAGGGTTTTTGGTACTGTAGGTATCGATATGATTGCCGGCCCCTCAGAAATTTTAGTGCTCTGTGATGGCTCTAGCAATCCCGATTGGATTGCGATGGATTTGTTTTCTCAAGCTGAGCACGATGAGTTAGCGCAATCTATTTTGCTTTGCCCAGATGAGCAATTTATTGAGCAAGTGCAAGCAAGCATTAGCAAGCTATTACCTGAGATGCCCAGAAAGAAAGTGATTGAAACTTCGCTTGCTAATCGCGCCTTATTGATTCAGGTAAAAGATATGACTGAAGCTTGTGATATTGCCAATGCCATCGCTGCCGAACATTTAGAAATTTGTGCGACTGAGCCACGCAAGTGGGCTGAGTTAATTCGTCATGCTGGTGCGATATTTATGGGTAACTACACCAGCGAATCTCTAGGCGATTATTGCGCAGGCCCGAATCATGTTTTACCAACAGCACGGACTGCTCGCTTCTCATCCCCATTGGGTGTGTATGACTTTATCAAGCGCTCAAGCATGATTGAGGTGAGTGAAGCAGGCGCTCAGACCTTAGGCGCTGTTGCTAGCACGCTCGCACATGGTGAGGGTTTGACGGCCCATGCACGTGCTGCTGAGATGCGACTAAAAAAATAAACTTAAGTACTTGCCAGAATTTCTTTTAGAGCAGCAATTAATTCGTTTGTTTGATCATCGGTACCGATGGTGATGCGTAAAAATTCTTCAATGCGTGGCGATTTGAAGTGACGCACAATAATTCCGCGGTCGCGTAAAGCTTGATACAGCTTCACGCCAGTATGTTTCGGATGGCGCGTAAAAATAAAGTTGGCTGTTGATGGCAGGGTATCAAAGCCTAACACGCTTAATTCAGCTACTAAGCGTTCGCGAGTTTGAATCACTTTTTTGCTAGTGGATTCCAAATGGGCTTGATCTTGTATTGCCGCAATCGCTCCAGCTTGAGCTAGACGCCCCAGTGGGTAGGAGTTAAAGCTATTCTTCACACGCTCCAAGCCTTCAATGAGATCTGGGTGACCCACTGCAAAACCAACCCGCAGTCCTGCTAGGGCGCGTGACTTGGATAGGGTGTGAACGACTAAGAGGTTCTCTGGGCAAGCACTGCCGCGAAGAAGTGGAATGCAGGACTCAGTTCCATAATCTACATAGGCCTCGTCGATGACCACAACTGAATCTGTATTTCTGCTGAGTAGAGTCTCGATGTCTGAGCGCGGAATAGAGCGACCAGTTGGGGCATTTGGGTTGGGAAAAATAATCCCGCCATTTAGGACCTTGAAATTCTCTGTCTGAATTTCAAAATCAGGGCCTAAGGATACTTTTTGATAGTCGATCCCAAATAGCTTGCAATAGACTGGATAGAAGCTATAGGTGATATCTGGGAACTGGATAGCCTTAGCTTGCTTGAGTAGGCCTAAAAATACGTGGGCCAGGACTTCGTCGGAGCCATTACCCAGAAACACCTGTTTTGGGTCTAGGCCGTGTAAATCAGCGATGGCCTTTTTAAGGGCTGCGCCCTCTGGGTCTGGGTAGAGTCTTAAATCATCTGTATTTTGCTGGTTTATTGCTGCCAAAGCCTTAGGAGACGGGCCATAAGGACTCTCATTCGTATTGAGCTTTACCAGTCGCTCCATTTGCGGCTGTTCCCCAGGAACGTAAGGGGTGAGGGTCTGAACAACGGGGCTCCAAAAGCGGCTCATGAGGGACTCTAGTCAAAAATCAGCAAAAGTGAATAAACGCTAGCAATCAACATCGGCATTTATATCTGTATTAGGAATGATATTATGAGGCTTCAATCAACACTTCGCCTCGCGGCGCACTGAAGCATGCGGCAAGCCGACGTTACCCGAAACACTTCGGAAACCAAAATTCAAATTGCTATCAATTTAGATGGCACAGGTAAAGCTGAGCTAGCCTCTGGCGTACCTTTCCTAGACCATATGTTGGATCAAATTGCCCGTCACGGCATGATCGACCTTAAAGTGATCGCAAAAGGCGACACCCATATTGATGACCATCACACCGTTGAGGATGTAGGGATTACTCTGGGGCAAGCTTTTGCTAAGGCGGTTGGCGATAAAGCAGGCATTACCCGCTATGGTCACTCCTACATTCCTTTGGATGAAACCCTTTCTCGCGTAGTAATTGACTTTTCTGGCCGTCCAGGCCTGGAGTTCAACGTTCCATTTACCCGTGCACGTGTGGGTGACTTTGATGTGGATCTCAGCATCGAGTTCTTCCGTGGTTTTGTAAATCACGCTGGAGTGACTTTGCATATTGATAACTTACGTGGCATTAATGCTCACCACCAGATTGAAACCGTGTTCAAGGCCTTCGGTCGTGCATTGCGCATGGCTTTGGAGCTCGATCCACGCGCTTCCGGTGTTGTTCCCTCCACTAAAGGCAGTCTCTAATCTAGAAAATCTCTAGTATTGAGTAGCAGACTGCCAAAAAACTACGGAACATAGGCTAACAATTGGCGCAAACCATTGCGATCGTTGACTACGGAATGGGTAACCTACGTTCCGTGTATCAAGCCTTTCATCATGTAGCTCCCGATGCCAATGTTCTGATTGCGCACACTCCTGAAGAAATCATCTCCGCAGAGCGTGTAGTTCTCCCAGGGCAAGGCGCGATGCCCGATTGTATGAAGCATCTTCAAGAGTCAGGCTTATTGGATGCGCTATTAGATGCTGCCAAAAATAAGCCTTTGCTAGGTGTATGTGTGGGTGAGCAAATGCTGTTTGATCAAAGTGCTGAAGTGCGGGCAAATTCCAATACCGCTTGGACGCCTTGTTTGGGATTGATTCCTGGTGAAGTTCGGCGTTTTGAATTGGCTGGAAAATTACAGCCAGATGGTTCTGCGTACAAAGTGCCGCATATGGGTTGGAACCAGGTGCGCCAGGATCGCCGGCACCCACTATGGGACGGGATTCCAGATTTGACTAGTTTTTATTTTGTACATAGCTACTATGTTGTGCCGCAACGCAAAGAAGATAGTTCAGGCTCAACTGAATATGGTGATTGGTTTACTTCTGCAGTTGCGAGGGATAATATTTTTGCAACGCAATTTCATCCAGAAAAAAGTGCAGAATACGGATTAAAGCTCTACAAAAATTTTGTTTCTTGGCAACCTTAATATTTCTCTAACCTACCGCTATGCTGCTCATTCCTGCAATTGACTTAAAAGATGGTCACTGTGTTCGGCTCGAACAAGGTGACATGGATAAAGCTACTGTGTTTTCTGAAGATCCAGGCGCCATGGCTGCGCACTGGATTAGTAAGGGGGCACGTCGTTTACACCTGGTTGATTTAAACGGTGCGTTTGCCGGAAAACTCAAAAATGAATCTGCCATCAAATCTATTTTGAAAGCAGTGGGCGATGAGATTCCAGTTCAGCTAGGTGGCGGTATCCGCGATTTAGAAACTATTGAGCGTTTATTGGATGACGGTATTAGTACCGTGATTATTGGTACTGCAGCGGTGAAGAGCCCTGGCTTTGTGCAAGATGCCTGCACGGCTTTCCCTGGCCACATTATGGTGGGTTTAGATGCGCGTGATGGCAAGGTAGCAACCGATGGTTGGAGCAAGATTACGGGTCATGAGGTGATCGACCTCGCTAAGAAATTTGAAGATTACGGCGTTGAAGCCATCATCTATACCGACATTGGTCGTGACGGCATGATGAAAGGCATCAACATGGATGCCACAGTCAAATTGGCGCAAGCTATTCGGATTCCGGTGATTGCTAGCGGTGGTTTATCCAATAACCAAGATATTGAAGCGCTTTGTGAAGCCGAGGCTGAAGGCGTTATGGGTGTTATTGCCGGGCGCTCAATTTACGCTGGTGATTTAGATTTAACCGTAGCGCAAAAATATGCTGATGAGTTAACTCTGAAGTTTGCTAAGAAAATTATCTAGATTGCTGATCGGTGCTAACTAAAAGAATTATTCCTTGCCTTGATGTCACGGCAGGGCGCGTTGTTAAAGGCGTGAACTTTGTTGGTCTGCGTGATGCAGGTGATCCGGTGGAGATTGCTAAGCGCTATGACACTCAAGGTGCTGATGAGCTTACCTTCTTAGACATTACTGCTACCTCTGATGGGCGTGATCTGATATTGCATATCATTGAAGATGTTGCGTCCCAGGTATTTATTCCTCTGACGGTTGGTGGTGGTGTTCGTGCTGTAGCGGATGTACGTCGCTTACTCAATGCGGGCGCTGATAAAGTGAGCATGAATTCTTCTGCAGTGGCGAATCCAGATTTAGTTTCTGATGCGGCGTCGTATTACGGTTCGCAGTGCATCGTAGTTGCCATCGATGCAAAAAAAACTGAAGCGGGTAATTGGGAAGTCTTTACCCATGGCGGTAGAACTTCGACTGGTATGGATGTAGTGGCATGGGCTTCTGAAGTTGCTAAACGTGGTGCTGGAGAAATTCTTCTTACGAGTATGAATCGCGACGGTAGTAAAGATGGATTTGATCTGGAGTTAACTGCCGCTGTGAGTGATGCTGTAAGTGTGCCGGTGATTGCTTCTGGCGGCGTTGGTAATTTGCAGCACTTAGTCGATGGCATTACCAAAGGTCATGCTGATGCAGTTCTCGCAGCTAGTATTTTTCATTATGGTGAATTCACTGTTGGCCAAGCAAAAGAATATATGGCTAGCCAAGGTATCCCCGTTCGTATTTGAGCCAAGATAGATCTTCTGAAAGAATCATACGAATGACTATGAAAAATACCTTCACCCCAGTTGAATCCCTGGAAGTGGGTTCATGGGTTGACTCCGTTACTTGGAATGAGCAGGGCTTAGTTCCAGCAATCGCTCAAGAGGTTGGCAGCAAAGATATCTTGATGATGGCTTGGATGAATCGCGACGCCTTATTGGCAACGTTGCGTTTAGGGGAGGCTGTGTATTGGACTCGCTCCAGGCAGAAACTTTGGCATAAAGGCGAAGAATCTGGCCATACCCAAAAGGTGAAAGAAATTCGCCTTGACTGTGATGGCGATACGATTTTGCTGATGGTTGAACAAAAAGATGGCATTGCTTGTCATACGGGAGAGCACAGCTGCTTCTTCATGCGCTGGGATTCCGATAAATCTGCCTGGGTGGATGAGTCCAAGACTCATAAATAAGACCCTCTCAGTATTCCCGGCAATAAAAGACATAAAATCACTTTATGACTAGTCCAGCACAAAAACCTTCTAATTTAGATTCCGCTTTGGCTTATTTGGCTGATGTGCTGGATCAGCGACGCGATGCATTTAAAGCTGGAGAGGCCGACCCCAAGACTTCCTATACTGCTTTGCTCTTTTCTAAGGGTGATGACGGGATTTTGAAGAAAATTGGTGAAGAAGCAACTGAGGCTGTAATGGCGGCAAAAGATGCGCGTAATTCCAATCTAGCCCCTGAGCAGCAAAAGCTCTTGGTTGGCGAGATGGCTGACCTTTGGTTCCATTGCTTAATTGCACTTTCCCAGTTTGGCTTACGCCCAGAAGATGTGGTGGCCGAGTTGAATCGTCGCCTGGGCACCTCAGGCATCGAAGAGAAGGCAGCCAGAAAAGCTTCTGGCAAAGAGTAAATTCAGAAAATTCCCAATAATTCATCAAAACTAGAGGCGAAAGCGTGAGCCACGATCCGAATTGCTTGTTTTGCAAGATTT
Source organism: Polynucleobacter sp. AP-Ainpum-60-G11 (assembly GCF_018688375.1). Classification (NCBI taxonomy): domain Bacteria; kingdom Pseudomonadati; phylum Pseudomonadota; class Betaproteobacteria; order Burkholderiales; family Burkholderiaceae; genus Polynucleobacter; species Polynucleobacter sp. AP-Ainpum-60-G11. The sequence continues at coordinate 104,984 of NZ_CP061318.1, forward strand.
CCAAAGGCGAAATCCCGTCCCAAAAGGTATACGAGGATGATGAGATTTACGCATTTAAAGATATCAATCCTGCCGCTCCCATTCATTTTTTGATGATTCCTAAAAAACATATCCCTATGTTGGAGTCTGCGGAAATGGTGGATGCGCCATTGCTAGGTAGAATGATGGAATTAGCACCGCGTCTCGCCAAAGAGCAGGGTTGTAGTCCCGGAAAGGATGGCGGCTTTAGATTGGTAGTGAATAACGGTGCAGATGGTGGGCAAGAGGTTTATCACTTGCATTTACATGTGATGGGCGGTCCGCGCCCCTGGAAAAAATAGTCCGAGGAGATTAAAAATGGGTTCATTTAGTATTTGGCATTGGTTAATTGTTTTGGTAATCGTGATGTTGGTATTCGGTACCAAAAAATTACGCAATATCGGCACTGACTTAGGTGGTGCTGTGAAAGGTTTTAAAGACGGCATGAAAACACCTGAGGGAGCCGAAGAGTCGCAAGACAAAGCTAAAGAGCAAATTCATAGCGCTGCTGCATCAACAGAGAAAACTGTGGATGTCCAAGCTAAAGACATAAATAAGTAATTTCAGATTGAAATAATGCACACCCGCAATGATTGATCTCGGAGTTTCAAAGCTTGCACTCATTGCAGTGGTTGCATTGGTGGTGGTCGGCCCAGAGCGTCTTCCTAAGATAGCGCGCATGGCGGGTAATTTATTTGGAAGGGCACAGCGCTATATGGCTGATGTCAAATCCGAAGTTAGCCGGCAGATGGATGTTGAAGAGTTCAAGAAACTCCGTGAAGAAAGCGTCTCCGCTTTCAAGGATGTTGAGAGCTCAATTCAATCCACTACTCAAGAAGCAGGCGCAAATTTGAGCGATCAAGCTGACATCTTTGAAAATAATTTCACGAGAGCACCGCTTGATGAAAAAGAGGTGCTCCAAAAATCGGTTCGCCAAGGTCGCAAGAGTTGGGGTGTGAGACGTGCAGCAAGACCGGTTTGGTTTAAGCGCTCCACTGGCATGCGCACTCGCGTGCAATCTGGTGCAGCTCGCATGAAGAGATTCCACCACAGTGCAGGCAAATAAATTAGCCTAAAGAAAAGTAAATACGAATATCAATGACGCAAAATAATTCAACAGAAGATTCGGGCCTACAAGAATCCTTCCTGTCTCATTTATTTGAGTTGCGTGATCGCATCATTAAGTCGGCCTTAGCCATCATTGTGGTATTCATTTGCCTCGTTTACTGGGCACCAGATATTTTTCATTTGTTTGCACAGCCTTTACTTAAGGCATTGCCTGCAGGTGGCAAGATGATCGTGACGGATGTAACTGGTTCCTTCTTTGTGCCTATGAAAGTGACTATGTTGGTTGCTTTCTTAATTGCACTACCTGTGGTGATGTATCAGTTGTGGGCGTTTATTGCACCAGGACTTTATCAGCATGAGCGCAAACTGATTGTGCCTTTGGTAGTGAGTAGTTACAGCCTATTTATTTTTGGTATGGCCTTTGCTTACTTCTTGGTATTCCCAACAGTATTTCAATTCATGGCTAGCTATAACGCGCCACTGGGCGCGGAGATGTCGACCGATATTGACAACTACCTTAGCTTTGCAATGACTACCTTTTTAGCCTTTGGTATCACCTTTGAGGTGCCTGTGGTTGTCGTAGTGCTGGTGCGTATGGGTATGGTGCCGCTGGCTAAGCTGAGAGAGATACGCCCATATGTGATTGTTGGTGCTTTTGTGATTTCAGCAGTTGTTACGCCACCGGACGTGTTGTCACAATTACTTTTGGCTGTTCCAATGAGTCTTCTTTATGAACTCGGACTTCTGATAGCGCGCTTTTATGTGCCCAAGCCGTCAGGCGATGATGCTGACTCAACTACGAATTCCGATACTCAAGCCACTGCTTGATCTTGTGAGAAGGTGGTAGTGAGCCACCCTGTTACTCGATCAAATCGATAGCGCCTTTGTCGTAAATTTCCCTCTAAGTCTGAATCGATGCTTGCAAAAACTTTTCCAGCTGCAAGCAAAGAGCGGCGCTGCTGGGTAGTATCAATCTGAATCAATCTAGGTAGTATCTTTGGCAACTCGTGGCGAATATCTATAACAACACAATGTTCATGCTGCAATTGGCCAACTTTGCAAAGCAATAACTCGGCTTTACTCAAATTAAATTGATTGGCAATGATGAGTCGGTGACATAGCAAGATCCACTCCTCATCTAACTTATGTTCTGCATGATGATTTAAGGCTTTTTCAGCATAAGTAGCCAATTCAAACCAATCATTCTGCTTTGGGATGGAGACGTTCCCCAAGATTTTTCTAAGCAATTCTTTTGCCTCGGGTACGCCTTGTTGGTGTGCTTGCCAAACCCAATAGGAGGCCTGAAGTCCTCGAACCTTTTCCTCAATCTTTTCGCGCTTGCGCCATAAGCTAGCACCTTTTCGAAACTGCGCTTGGGCATGACCTAGGTCCGCAGCACGATCAAAACATCGATCGCTTTCACTGGCGTTGTATCCAGAAAATTGTGGGCGGCGGTAAATCTCACCAAGTGCAAACCAGGCATCACGATCACCATCTTTTGCTGCAAGTTCTAACCAGTATGCAGCCTTCTTGAGAGAGGCATTCGATTTGCCGCCCGGTTCATTCAAATCATTTTCAACTGGGTCAGTTAATTGCGCTAAACGCAAGCCTAAGGTGAGTTTTGCGATAGTGAGACCAAGCTCTGCGGCTTGTAAAAGTGGGGCATCATTTTGTTCAGTGAGCCACCTATTCCACAGAGAGGATAGCGCTTCATCTTTTGGTTGCAACTGAATCAGTAGCTCTTTAGCAGAGTTGGTAAACGGCGTTTCTGAGTTAGCTAGATTGAGAAGAAATTCTTTAGCTGTTTTTTGAAGTGATGCGAAGTCGGCGTTACCATTTCGCTTCAAAAGCCAGCCAACAATCTGAGTATGCAAAACTTTTTTATTGGGATTTAGTAAAAGTTCCGCGAGTTGCCATTGCGCAGCATGGCTTGCATCGATTTCAGCTTGAGCTAATCTCCAGAAAGATTCCCAACCAAATGAAAATGCGGGTGAATTGAAGGTCTTCTCTAAGGGAACGGTTGGAATTTGCCCCCAGATTTCCAGCATATCTGGGTGGAAGGGGTCTAATTCAGGAATTTCAGCATTACTCGAGCTCAGCTTGCTAACTAGCTGATTCTGAATTGATAAATAAGATTTTTCTAACCAAATCAGAGCATTAGCAGGCTGGATTGGGGTTTTAAATGCCCCAGTTAAATAGGCTGATGCTAAATTTTGTTGTGCGGATACATCACCCATTCTGGCAGATTGGAGGATTTTTAAGAATTCACGGCTTGCCATATGACAATTTTGGCATCTAAGACCCTAAAAAGACAGCAATCAAAGCTCTTGTTGCCCTGATACAACGAAGAAAGCCAAAAAACTGCCTTTCCACAAGCAAAAACAGCCTCTAAATGCCCCAACCCCTAATCTAGGAAAGCAAAACAAGCAAAATTCATGAGTCCCATCTTTATTTGGGCATTACTTTCAATTTATGGAGATTTAAAGAATGAAAAAATCGCTATTCGCAGTTGCAGCCGTAACAGCATTTGCTGGTGCAGCCCAAGCTCAGTCAAGCGTTACTGTTTATGGTCTTATCGACTATGGTTATCAGTACGCTCAACAACGTAACGCAACAGGTACTGCAGGTACTACAATTACTAACCAGAATACATCTGGATTCTCTGGTAACGGTGAGTCAACATCACGTATCGGTTTTAAAGGCAACGAAGATTTAGGTGGCGGTGCATCAGCATTCTTCACGGTAGAAGCAGCTTTAAATACTGACCAAGGTGGTATCTTGAACTCAGGCGCAACTGGTAACCGTCAAACATTCGTTGGTTTGGGCAAAAAAGGTCTAGGCGCTGCGAGTATTGGTATCCAGTACACACCAGTCCATGAAGCAGTTAGCGTGACTGACGCAGGCGGTGCAAACAATCAAAATGGTAACGTAATCTATGATCGTACTGGCGGCTTCGGCGCTACTTCAGGTCAACTTGTTGCTGGTTCAGGCGTGGGACTAAACTCAGTATCAGGTATGTCTACAAATACTTCATACACAGTTCGCTCAACAAACGCTCTTGTTTTGAAGTCCGAAAACGTTGCAGGTTTTTCTGGAAAAGCAATGCTAGTTAGTGGCGGCAAGAATTCAAACACTACCACTCAAACAGTTGATAATAGCGGTTGGGGTCTAGGTGCTGATTACACATGGCAAAAGCTTTATGTAACAGCTGCATACCAGTCATTTACTAACCAAACTTTAGGTGGCGGTGCATTTGCTCCTGGTTACAACGGTGCTGGTATTACTCCGGGCGTAAACAGCAAGGACAATCAGCAGTACTATGCTGCAACTTATGACTTTGGTATTGTGAAGGCATTTGCACAATACGTAAATCGTAAAGTTACCAACTTTGGTGATAATAATAATTACGTTTCAAGAAGTGCCCAGCAAATTGGTGTTCGTGCTCCAATTACACCAGCTGTTCAAGTTTGGGCTTCTGCAGGTACCGGCTCAATCAATGGGGGCGGTACTTCTGTAACGCCATCTAAGTTTAATGGTTGGCAGTTGGGTTCTGACTACATGTTGAGCAAGCGTACTAATTTGTATGCTATCTACGGTCAGACAGCTACAAGCGGCAATGCAATGGCTACTACATACGGAACAAACGCAGCTACAACTGCTCCAAATTCCTATAATGCAAACAGCTATGCTGTTGGTGTACGCCACACATTCTAATTTCTTAGCTTAAGTTTTAACTAAGAATTAGTTATAAGATCAAACCCCACTGTACTTTTGTGCAGTGGGGTTTTTTTTATTTAATAATAAAATCCTTTTTAAAGTAGTTTTGAATAGTTATTTAAAGTTTGACTGACATAAAAATGAATGTAAAAATTTATCAAATTTTTTATGATGAAGTTACAAGAGGTAGATTAGATCCAGGTTTTATACCGCTAGATAATAGAGACCCACAAGTGAAGGGTTGGTACGAGTTTTGGCCGATACTGAACTTCTTAAACAATCAAAAACTTGATGAGGGAGACTGGTATGGGTTTCTATCTCCAAAATTTGAGAGCAAAATTGGGCTTCGCTCCGAAGATTTAGTGGAGTTGATTGAGCAAAATAGCAGTCGTGCAGATGTACTTCTGCTATCTCCAGAATGGGATCAAATTTCATATTTTATAAATGTCTTTGAGCAGGGTGAGTTGTGCCATCCTGGGTTGACGTCTCTATCACAAAATTTCTTAGATTCAGCGGGCATCGAGATAAAACTCGACAGGGCTGTAATGGATTGCTCAAATTCAGTATTTTCAAATTACATCATTGCAAAAAAAGACTATTGGGAACGGTGGAGAGAGTATGCTAATTTATTTTTTGAGTATGTGAACCTTCGATCCGAATACAACAAAGAGGTAGGCGGAATTTTTTATAGCACTTACCCCATGAAGGCTTTTATACAGGAGCGCCTTGCAAGCATAGTATTAACTAAAACAGCATTTTCCACAATCAATGTCGATCAATCTGAGTGGGGTCCAGTGAATACATTCTTATTTGAAGACAGCCAAGAAACTCGAAAGCTATTAAGGGAATGTAACGAGCTGAAATCTCAATATAGAAGAACTGGTGATGGCCTATATTTAAGCCAATACTGGGATGTCAGAAGTAAGGTAAATATAAAAGACCTAGCATTTCTATCAAATAAACAATGAATGAAATCTTTTTTAAGGACTTACTTAGCATTGCAGAAAAAAACTACCTAGAAGGTAAATTTTTCGATGCCGAGATACAGTTAATTGAGTTGCTAAAGGAAAAACCATTAGATGCAAAGTCTAATGAATTGCTTGGCCTAGTTTATTTAAGTCAGGATAAAAATCAAGAAGCAATTGAAACGTTGGAAATAGCCGCAAAAGATAAGAGTGCCCCGATCTATGGGCAATACAAACTTGCAATGCTTTATATGCAAGAGGAATCTTATGAGTCAGCAATTCATACTTTATTGCGATTGCATAAAACTGCTCCAGAATCATTGGATATTATTCTCGAGTTGGCAAATGCCTACTTGATTGCAGGCAAATATGGTGAAGCATTGCAATGGCTGCATATGGCAAATACTCGATCACCAAAAGATAAAGAAATTCTTTATAACCTTGGAAGAATTTATGATGAAACGCATGAGTTATTAAATGCGATAAATTACTACAAAAAATCCCTAGAGGTTGATCCAAAATTTATTCTACCAATTATCAATATTGGAACAATATATATAGGTTTAAAGGATTATCAAAATGCAATAGAGTATTGCAAAATAGCGCTCCAAATATCGCCAAATTATGACTACTTAATAGGCGATATTATTTATTGCATGAAAAATCAATGCATGTGGTCGGAAGAAGACGAATTTATAAATAAATTAAATGAAAGAATTGCCCTAAATCAAAAGGCAATCTTTCCATTTCAGTATTTAGCGCTTAGTGACTCACCGAGTCATCAGCTTGCAATAGCAAAATCTTACAATGAAAAATTTGATGATATTGAGGTCGAACCCTTGGCGACCGGATTTAAAAAGCATAAAAAAATAAAAATAGCATACGTCTCAGCGGATTTTAAATCCCATCCGATGGCTTATCTAATGGCTGAAGTATTTGAACTCCATGATAGAAATCGTTTTGAAATATACGCATTTTCCCTATCTCCGCTAAATCAGAATGATGCAATAACATCGCGCTTAAGAAATGACTTTGATGAATTTTATGATGTATCAAAAAATACGGATGAGCAAATATACGAATTGGCGAGAAAAAAAGAGTTAACTATTGCCATAGATTTGATGGGCCACACAACCAATGCACGCACCAAGATATTTGCAAAAAGAATAGCTCCAGTACAAATAAATTTTTTAGGCTACCCTGGAACTATGGGGGGAAATTTTATGGACTACATTATTGCTGATAAAAATGTGATTCCCCAAGAGCAGAGAAAATTTTATGCAGAAAATATAATTTTTATGCCGCATACATTTCAACCTAATGATAATAAAAAAATTATTTCTAAGCAATTGATGTCAAAAATTGAAGTCGGTCTACCCGAGGATAAATTTATATTTTGCTGCTTTAATTCAATATATAAAATTAACAAAAATATATTTTCTGCATGGATTGAAATACTTAAATTAGTGCCTAATAGTATTCTTTGGATTTGCACAGATAACAGTGCTGCTATTAAAAATTTGAGAAATTCTATGGTGGAGGGAAATTTAGATCCTGGGCGCTTGATTTTTTCACACCCAAAACCATATAGCCAGTATTTGGAAATGTACAAATTTGCAGATTTATTTCTCGATACAATACCTTTTAATGCAGGTACAACTGCTCGAGATGCGCTTTACTGTGGTGTGCCAGTTTTGACTATCGAGGGAAAATCATTTTCAGGAAGAATGGCCTCAAGTCTCTTGAGGGCAATCGACATGGATGAGTTGATTGCTCAGGATTTGAGTGGCTACATCAATATTGCAATTAAGCTTGCAACTAGCGAGGAAGACTATAAAGCAATAAAGCTTAATTTAAGTATAAAAAAGAGTTCCAAGCAATTTTGCTCTGAGGAGTATGTAAGAAGTTTGGAGAGTGCATATGAAAAAATAGGTGAAATCGCCCTGAAAAATGGAGAGCATGGTGACTTGTATCTACATGGGTGAGCCTTAAAAATATATACTATTTTGTATTGTTGAAGAATTGCGCTCATTTTTGGTGATTGCCAATGGTGGAAAGCATGCATATGCATTCAGGGATGGATATAGGCTATTCATAGCAATATCAATACCGTTGTTCTGCATTTGATATGACATTAGTGGAAACTCAATCTCAAAAGGGAGTAGTGGAAAGCATTGCTCTTTAAATTTAACTGCACCTTGTGCACTTATTGTATAAGCTGGGATTCCAAAACATTTATCCAGCGACATTAATGTTGATGAAGATTTGGAGTTATAAAAATTAGGTACCGAATTACGGAGTTGCTGCTGATTAAAAATCATGATGACCGGAGAGATATCGGGCATAACGTTAACGGAAAGTACGTGATCAAAATTCCAGCCCCAAAGTACAATATCCCAACCACCACCTATGGAGTCGATCATTTTATTGTGCTCTGGCTCAAAGTCAGCTCTTAATATGACATCATCCTCTATCACTGTAATAGCGCGGTTAGTATTGATAGCCTCCTCCCAAAGTGATAGGTGAGAAAGCGCGCATCCAAATGCACCCTTCGTGTAGGGAAGCCTTCCATCAAATAACCCTGACTCCGCCAAAAATTTCTTACTTAATGTCGATCCATCAACACCTTCATGAAACGAGTAATTAACATTGGGATTATTCTTAATAAATTGTTCTTTTCGAGAAGTTGATCTCTTCAGATTGATAACTTTAATCATGGGTAGCCCCTATTTTTTATGAATTTATTGAATAATAACCTTAGTCGTATTGAATTTTTGGTTAGTGGCGGCTCAATCGAAGAAGCGGAAAGATTGTCTTCTGATCTTATAAAAATTTATCCGCAACATGCACTTCTTCTTCAGTATCGGGGAGTGATATTTGCCCTCTTAAATAAGCATAAAGAGGCAATAAAGTGTTACGAGAAAGTGCTTAAAAAAACCCCCAATAATTTGGATTGCATGCTTAATCTAGCATCATCATTAAATACTGTGGGTGAGAATATCAAAGCCCTTTCTTTTTTAGACAGAGTCATTTCTGTAAGTCCGAAATATTTCGAGGCCCACTACAACAAAGGAAATGTTCTCAATGATCTCGGAATGATTGAGAATGCAATTACATCATTTGAGCAGGCCGTGAGCATCAATCCTAGAGATCCAAGGGCTCATCATAATCTCGCAAAATGTCTTCATGATATTGGTCGTTTTGAATTAGCTGTTGTTGAATATGACAAGGCTATCTCTCTGGATTCCAACTATGCAGAGGCTTGGTCTAATAAAGGGGTTACTTTACTTGAAAACAGGCAATATGCTGATGCAATTATTTGCTTAGATACGGCAATAGCATTGACTCCAAGATTTGCTCCAGCATATTCAAATAAGGGGCTGGTCCTTCATGCGTTGAAAGATTTTGATGGGGCAATTGCTGAATATGACAAGGCTATCTCTCTGGATTCCAGCTATGCAGAGGCTTGGTCTAATAAAGGGGTTACTTTACTTGAAAACAGGAAATATGCTGATGCAATTATTTGCTTAGATACGGCAATAGCATTGACTCCAAGATTTGCTCCAGCATATTCAAATAAGGGGCTGGTCCTTCATGCGTTGAAAGATTTTGATGGGGCAATTGCTGAATATGACAAGGCTATCTCTCTGGATTCCAACTATGCAGAGGCATACCTTAATAAATCATTTTCTGAATTATTGTTGGGTAGATTTGATTCTGGTTGGAAAAATTTTGAATATCGCTGGAAGCTCAAAGAATTTGATGCGGAGAGACATGCTGTCATACCAAGACTTAGTTCATTGGAATCTATTGAGCATAAAAAAATCCTCATTTGGGCTGAGCAGGGACTGGGTGACAGCATCCAATTTTTTCGATTTGTGCTGTTGTTATGCGATTTGGGCGCTCACGTAGTATTCGAGGCGCCCGAATCATTGGTCCCCATATTTTCAAAGAAGGAAAACCTTGAAGTGGTTACTGAGGCAGTTAATGTAGATTTCGACTTTCAGTTGCCACTTTTATCGCTCCCACTAATATTTGATGTGCGCAAAGAGGTTATACCCAACAACATTAATTACATCGATATTAATCCTGAAAAAATTAACCTTTTTTCTGCTGTAACTAGATCTGAAAAACCTTACAAAATTGGATTGGTATGTAGCGGCCACAAAAATCATAGAAATGACATGAATCGTTCAATACCATTACATCAGTTTGCAAGCATTCTGGATCAAGGGCATCAGTATTTTTTAATTCAAAAAGAAATTAGGCTTGGAGATGAGGATTTTCTCAAGGATGGTGGAATTGAGAGTCTTGCACACTGTATCAATGACTTTTCAGATACGGCTGCTATTATTTTGAATCTAGATTGCGTGATCAGTGTTGATACCTCGGTCATCCATCTCGCTGGAGTTTTGAATAAGAAAGCATTCTTGCTGCTCCCATTTTGCCCGGATTGGAGGTGGCAAGTTGATCGAGGAGATACGCCATGGTATCCCAGTATAAAGATTATTCGTCAGACAAAAATAGATGATTGGAGTCAGGCATTGGAGGAGTTGCAAATGACTATCTTAAATCTAGCTAATTAGATTTCTTTAAGCTGTCACGAATCTCTCTCAGCAAGACCACATCTTCTGGTGTTGGTGGTGCAGGCGGGGAATCAGTAGTCCTTACTCTATTGACGATTTTCACCATTTGAAATATCACAAAAGCCAAGAGTATGAAATTAATGGAGATAGTGATGAAGTTGCCATAAGCAAAAATGGGCACGCCGGCTTTTTTGAGGGCATCAAAGGTTCTTGGAACCCCATCTGGAATCTTCCCCAGAACGAGAAAAAGGTTGGTAAAGTCAATATGACCCCCTAAGAGAGTGGAAATGACTGGCATGACAATGTCATTTACCAGGGAATCAACAATCTTCCCAAAAGCCCCGCCAATGATGACGCCCACTGCTAAATCAATGACATTTCCCTTAACCGCGAAGTCCCGAAATTCCTTTAAGACGGCCATAAATGCCTCCCTCTACGTTTAGATTGAGATTAACTCAAGATTAACCTCATAACTTACTTGCATACCCAACTTTTTACTTTAAAATCTTAACTTTAAGCAATTTCCACCTATAAATGCTCTATCAAGGAATTTTGTAAATGAGTGATAAGCCCTGTATGGATAAGGATCGTCGTAATTGGTTGATCGCGACTTCAGCGGTTGGCGGTGTTGGTGCAGCCGCAGCCCTTTACCCTTTTGTGGACAGTTTTGAGCCTTCTGAGCGTGCTAAAGCCGCTGGGGCAGCTGTTGAAATTGATATCGCTGGCATGCAGCCGGATGAGATGCGCATGGTTGAGTGGCGTGGTAAGCCGGTTTGGGTGGTGCGTCGCACGCCTGAGCAAGTTGCTGAGCTCTCAAAGATTGACTCTGAGCTCGCTGACCCTGATTCTTTAAGGGATCCAGCCCAATTTACACCGCCTTATGCCCAAAACCAGTGGCGTTCAATTAAGCCTGAATACCTCGTTGTAGTTGGTATTTGCACTCATTTAGGCTGCTCTCCTACGGCTAAGTTTGAGTCGGGCCCACAACCTTCTTTGCCGAATACTTGGCCAGGCGGCTTCCTATGCCCATGCCACGGCTCTACATTCGACATGGCAGGCCGCGTATTTAAGAACAAACCAGCCCCAGACAACATGGAAGTACCACCACATATGTATTTGAGCGATACCAAGATTCTGGTTGGCGAAGATAAGAAGGCCTAAGGAGAGATAAATGGCATTTCACGAAAAAGAAGTCCCGGCAGATGCTTCTGGCGCACAAAAGCTCATGGCTTGGGTAGATTCACGCTTGCCGGTAACAGAAGCGTTTAAGCGTCACATGAGCGAGTATTACGCTCCAAAAAACCTGAATTTCTTCTATATTTTTGGTGCGTTAGCAATTGTTGTGTTGGCAATCCAGATCATTACCGGCATTTTCTTGGTGATGAACTATAAGCCGGATGCAGCTAAAGCATTTGAATCTGTTGAATACATCATGCGTGAAGTGCCATGGGGTTGGTTGATCAGATACATGCACTCGACTGGCGCTTCAATGTTCTTTGTTGTGGTTTACATGCACATGTTCCGTGGCTTGATCTACGGTTCATATCGCAAGCCACGCGAGTTGATTTGGATTTTCGGTTGCGCGATCTTCTTGTGCTTGATGGGTGAAGCGTTCTTTGGTTATTTACTCCCATGGGGTCAAATGTCCTATTGGGGTGCTCAAGTGATTGTGAACTTGTTTTCTGCTATCCCATTAATTGGACCAGATCTATCTTTGTGGCTGCGTGGTGACTACGTAGTTGGCGATGCAACACTAAATCGCTTCTTCGCATTCCACGTAATTGCTATCCCATTGGTGTTGATTGGATTGGTTGCAGCTCACATTCTTGCTTTGCATGAAGTTGGCTCTAACAACCCAGATGGCGTAGAAATCAAAGATACACTTGATGCAAATGGTCATCCAGTAGATGGCATCCCCTTCCATCCTTATTACAGCGTCCATGACGTAATGTATTTGGGTGGATTCCTGATGGTATTTGCTTGCATCGTATTCTTTGCCCCGGAAATGGGCGGATACTTTTTAGAAGCAAATAATTTCATCCCTGCAAATCCATTTGTTACTCCAACCCATATTGCGCCGGTTTGGTATTTCACACCGTTCTATTCGATGTTGCGTGCTACAACCTCAAACTTCTTGCTGCCATTATGGATTTTCTTGGCAGTGATTTTAGGAATGTTCGCACTCAAATCTAACAATATCAAGGTTAAGGGTGCATGCGCTGCGATTGCCCTAGTTTTAGCTGCAGGCTTCTACGCATTTGATGCTAAGTTTTGGGGTGTTGTGATCATGGGCGGCTCTGTTGTGATCATGTTCTTCCTGCCCTGGTTGGACCATTCTCCAGTGAAATCTATTCGCTATCGCCCACAATTCCATAAATACATCTATGGAGTATTTATTGTGAGCTTTGTGATATTGGGTTACTTGGGTATTGAGCCGCCATCACCAATATTTGAAAAGATTTCTCAGATTTGCACTATTTATTATCTGGGCTTCTTCTTGGCGATGCCTTTCTGGAGCAAGCTTGGTACGTTCAAGCCAGTTCCAACTCGCGTTACTTTTAAGTCCCATTAATTCAGATACCCGAGAAATTAGGAACTAGTATGAAACGAATTCTGCAAACTTTGACGGGCGTCTGCCAAGCAACTGTTCTAGTTGCTGCCCTGGGCCTTGGCGTAAGCGCTAATGCCAATGAAGGCGGCTTTCCATTGGATACGGCGCCAACTCGCGTTAGCAATAACGCATCTCTACAAAACGGTGCCAAGTTATTTGTGAACTATTGCTTGAACTGTCACTCAGCTACAAGCATGCGTTATAACCGCTTGCGTGATATTGGCCTGACTGACCAGCAAATCAAAGATAACTTGATTTTTACTGATGCCAAGGTCGGCGATTTGATGACGATCTCCATGACACCAAAAGAAGGCAAGGCATTCTTTGGCAAAACTCCTCCTGATTTATCTGTAGAGGCGCGAGCACGAGGCACTGATTGGCTTTATACCTATTTTCGCACTTTCTACAAAGACGACGCTACTCAAACTGGTTGGAATAATTTGGTGTATCCAAACGTTGGCATGCCACACGTTCTATGGCAGTTGCAAGGCGAGCGTGCTGCGAAGTTTGAAGAGCGTAAAGATCCACATGATGAAACTCGTATGGAGAAGGTGTTTGTAGGTTTTGAGCAGTTGACGCCTGGAACCATGAAGTCACAAGAGTATGACGACAATATTGCTGACCTGGTTGCTTTCATGTCTTGGATGGCTGAGCCAGTCCAACTCGAGCGTAAGCGTCTGGGTGTTATTGTGCTGATCTTCTTGGCAATCTTCACGCTCCTAGCTTCACGTTTGAATAAGGCTTACTGGAAAGATATTCACTAGGCCAAGTTTTAAGAGTTAATGTCGCAGTTATTTGTGCGTTTGTTGTATTGAAGTGGATATTTAAGGAAATAAATTTATGATGGTGTTGTACTCGGGCACAAACTGCCCATTCTCGCAACGCTGCCGTTTGGTGCTTTTCGAAAAAGGCATGGACTTTGAGATCCGTGATGTTGACTTGTTTAACAAGCCAGAAGACATCTCGGTCATGAACCCTTATGGCCAAGTGCCAATCTTGGTTGAGCGTGACTTGATTTTGTATGAGTCAAACATCATCAATGAGTATATTGATGAGCGCTTTCCTCATCCACAATTGATGCCGCCTGATCCAGTTGCGCGCGCACGTGCACGACTCTTCCTTTTTAATTTTGAGAAAGAATTGTTTGTGCATGTTGCCGCTTTGGAGAATGAAAAAGGTAAGGCAGCAGAGAAATCTCACGAAAAAGCGCGTTTGGCTATTCGTGATCGCTTAACTCAGCTTGCACCTATTTTTGTGAAGAACAAGTACATGTTGGGCGAAGAGTTTTCTATGCTTGATGTAGCCATCGCCCCATTATTGTGGCGTTTAGAGCATTACGGTATCGACCTTTCGCGTAATGCGGCCCCCCTCTTAAAGTACGCTGAGCGTATTTTCAGTAGACCTGCTTACATTGAAGCTCTAACTCCTTCAGAAAAGGTAATGCGTCGCTAAGCGGCTCATTATTCATGCTGGCAAGATAGGCATGGCTGATATACCAAGCAATAAACCATACCTAATCCGTGCTCTACATCAGTGGTGCACGGATTTTGGTTTTACACCCTTCATGGCAGTTTTTGTAGATGAAAACGTAGAAGTGCCCATGGAGTTTGTGAAGAATAATGAAATCGTCCTCAATCTTTCCCTTGAAGCTTGTCATCAGCTCAACTTAGACAATGACTGGATTAGCTTCCAGGCTAGATTTGGCGGAGTCCCAAGAAAAATCATGGTTCCTGTGAGCCATGTTTTGGCAATCTATGCCCGAGAAAATGGCCAAGGAATGTCCTTTCCATTTGATGCTAGCCAGTCAGTCAAACCTAAAGACGGGGATCCACAGAATCTTGAAAAGCCAAAAGCCGGTAGACCTTCCTTGACAATTGTGAAATAGGTTAAAATATTAACCGTTGCCCCTTTAGCTCATCTGGTAGAGCAACTGATTTGTAATCAGTAGGTGGTCTGTTCGAGTCGGACAAGGGGCACCAAAATTCAAAACCTAAGTTCGCGAGAATTTAGGTTTTTTACTTATGAGGCCAGCAATTAAGTTTGCTGCAGTGTGTTTAATCAAGTAGATTCATTCTTTTGGTTTCGGGCAGATATAGTACTGCCATAATTGCACCACCCGCCAAGAAAATTGTCGGATACCAGAGCCCTGCGATGCTGCTTTTCCAGTATTGATTCAACCAAGTCACAATCAAAGGCAGAAGTCCGCCTATCCATCCTGCTGCAAGATTGTGCGGAAGTGTTGCTGCGCTATTTCTAGTTTTGGCTGGGAATAGTTCTGCAAGGAGGGCTGTTTGTGGGCCTACTACTAGCGCAAGGATTGCTGATAAGCCAATTAATATCAAGCTTATCAAGTATGTGGATCCAACATTACTTTGTAAGAAATGAAAGGCTGGCAGTATTAGTGTGGCGCCTAAGATTAGACCGGAGACAACTACAGGTTTTCTACCAATCTTGTCAGATAGCCATCCCGCAAAAACTGTTAGCGGCAGCAGGGCAACTGTTGCAAAGACACTCAATTGATCTACCAGTTGAGGCGGCAATTTCACAGAAGTCTTTAAAAAGATTGAGGTGTAAACCTGCACACAGAAAAATAACACTGCACCACCAGCAGAGATGCAGAAAAAAAGTAGGAACATTCTCTTTCTGATTTCAGGATCTTGGAGATTATCTCGTAAGGGGCTTTTGGATTGGGCCTCATTTTGACTTAGCTGTAAATAGATTGGCGTCTCCTCTAAAGCCATGCGAACTTTAAACGCGAGCAGTAGCAGAATAAGTGAAAGCCAAAATGGCACGCGCCAACCCCAGGATAGAAATTCTTCTTGAGTCAGATAGCCTTGAAGCAGTGCAATTTGTAGAGTGGATACCAGGATTCCTAGTGGCCCCATGAGTTGTAAGAAGCTTGTCTTAAAGCCGCGGTTAGTGTCTCCAGCATGCTCTGTGAGGTAAACAGCACTACCACCAATCTCACCACCTGCAGAGAGGCCCTGCAGCAGTCTTAGGCTAACTAAAAGAATGGGTGCCCAGATTCCAACTTGAGCATAGGTCGGCAAAAAACCAACGCAGACCGTTGCGATACCCATGAGGGTAATGGTAATCATGAAAACAGGCCTTCTTCCAATGCGGTCACCAATGCTGCCAAATATGGCCGCACCAATAGGCCTCACCACCATACCCACGCCAAAGGTTGCTAGGCTAGCTAATAAAGCTGTACTGGGATCACTGGAGGGAAAGAAGAGGGGTCCAAATACAACTGCAAGAGTTGCAAATGTCAAAAAGTCATACCACTCTAGAAATGTTCCGAAGCAGGCTGCAATGGCAACTTTTCTATAGGAAGGCGACGAGGTTTTTGATTCTGATTCGGAAGTAGCAGTCAATTTTTATTCTGCGTTTATTCTGTGTCTGTTGACGATTCAATCAGGGGTGCAGAGATATTTTTACTAGGCTTAACACCTAGCTCACGCACCTTCTCGGCAGTACGAATGAGATTGCCTTTGCCTGACTTGAGTTTATTGAAGGCATCGTGATAACTTGTTTGAGCTTGATCTAAGCGTTGACCTAGTTTTTCAAGGTCGTCCACAAAACCGACGAACTTATCGTAGAGGGTGCCACATTGTTTTGCAATCTCTAAGGCATTGCGATTTTGGTGATCCTGACGCCAGAGATGCGCAACAGTTCTCAGCGTAGCCATTAGAGTGCTTGGGCATACGAGCACAATATTCTTTGTCAATGCTTCTTGATAAAGATTGGGTGCAGTTTTCAGCGCCAATAGGAACGCGGGCTCAATGGGTACAAACATCAATACAAAATCTACAGAACCAATTCCATATAAAGAGCTATAGTTTTTGCTTGATAAGCCTTGAATATGTTGGCGCAGAGACTGAATGTGCGCAGCCAATTCCTGCTCGGCAATGACTGGATCGGATGCTTCTGCGTGCCTTGAGTAAGCAGTAATCGATACTTTGCTATCAACAACGAGACTTCTACCCTCTGGCAACTTAACAACTACGTCTGGTTGCAAACGTGAGCCATCGGTCTGGGTGTGGCTATCTTGAACCAAATACTCTTCACCTTTTCTTAGGCCCGAAGACTCGAGAATGGACTCTAGAACTAACTCACCCCAATTGCCCTGCACCTTGGGGTCACCTTTGAGTGCCTGAGTTAGCGAGCGAGTCTCATCAGACATGCGCAGATTGAGATTGGCAAGACGCTCGATCTCGCTTTTAAGCGCAAAGCGCTCGCGCGCTTCATTGCTATAAGAAGTATTGACTTGCTCTTTAAATTCTAAAAGCTTGGTTTGTAAGGGCTTGAGTAAGGCGTCTAGATTAGCAACATTCTGTTCAGTAAAGCGTTTCGATTTATCTTCCAATATTTCGTTGGCTAGATTTTTGAATTGACTAGTCAATGCCTCTTTAGCTTCATTGAGCGACTCAATTCTTCCCAAGCCCTGCTTACGCTCAGAATCTAGTGCCGCTTCAAGGCGGATAGCATTTTGCAGTGCCTGATCACGCTCTGCGCGAAGGCTGGTGGCTAATACAGTATCAGTTTGATTCTGTTGCTCAGCACGACTGAGAGCGGAGCGCAAATTCAGTGCATATACCAAAAGGCCTGCACATAAACCCAATGGCAGGCCAAATAGAAGCAGAGAGCTTAAGTCAAAAGTCACAAATTCAGCCTATGGAATCGGATGAATCTTAGGATTGAACTAACTTTTGTAATTCGCCACTTTGAAACATTTCAGTCATGATGTCAGAGCCGCCAATAAATTCACCATTGATATAAAGCTGAGGAATAGTTGGCCAATTAGCAAATTCTTTAATGCCTTGACGAATTTCTGCGTCTTCCAATACGTTTATCGTATGAAGTTTATCTACGCCACAGGTGCGCAAAATATTGACCGCATTTCCGGAAAAGCCGCACTGAGGAAACTGGGCATTACCCTTCATAAACAATACAACAGGATGACTGCTAACGATTTCTTGAATTCTTGCTTGGGTATCCATAATTTTTTCCTAAATTGATGCTGTAAGGTGATCTTGAGCTGCAACTAACAATAAGAGTAATTTTAAGGCTATCCGGAGAAAAGGGTTAATTTCTCGCTGGGGTTTTTAAAGGCTTTTTCTGCTAGATGCTGCGCGACTGTGACCAGCTAAATCCTGATGAACTTGCACGTCTACTAGGCCCGCCTCTTTCATGAGTTCCACCACCGTTTCTGATTGATCAAAGCCATGCTCGACGGCAATCAAGCCACCAGCTTTCAGGTGCTGATCTGCTCCGGCAATAATGATTTCTAGGCAATTCAGCCCACTAGCGTAATCCGTAAGGGCAGATTTAGGCTCAAATCGGAGATCCCCTTGGGAGAGATGGGGGTCTTGATTGGCAATATACGGCGGATTACTCACTATCACATCAAATTGGCTCTGCTGAATTAATACCTCATACCAGCTACCTTGTAAAAACTGGATTTGCTTTGTCAAATTTAACGATTCAGTGTTTTTTATTGCAATTGCCAAAGCCTCTGTGGATTGATCTGTTGCAACAACCGAGACCAATGGAGCTGCACTTGCGATGGAAAGCGCAATGGCGCCCGAGCCCGTACCCAAGTCCAATACTCTTGCGGGTTTATTGAGTTTAGTGATTTCAGCAAGAGCAATCTCTACGAGAAGTTCAGTTTCTGGGCGGGGAATCAGCGCCCCAGGCCCCACTTGTAACTCAATATTGTGAAAGCCTTTCTTGCCCAAGATATATGCAATGGGCTCACCATGTAATCTTCTGGATGCTAGGCTTTCCCATTCTTGAAAAGCTTGCTCATTCAGGCTCATATCGTCGTGCGATAGGAGGGCAGAGCGTGGGAGTTGATAGTGTTTCTCTAATACATGGGCGAGCAGTATGCGCGCCTCATTGGCTGGCAATACGCAGTTGCTAATTAATGCGCGCAAGGAGTGACTTCCACTCATCCTGCTTGTATTAATTGTCACCAAGTGCTGCAAGAAGTTCAGCCTGGTGTTCTGATGCCAAAGCATTGCACAGGTCGTCTAAATCCCCATCCATCATGGCATCAATCTTGTAGAGCGTGAGGTTAATGCGGTGATCTGTAATGCGCCCCTGCGGAAAGTTATACGTCCGAATACGATCGCTGCGATCACCAGAGCCAATGAGAGATTTTCTGGTTTGGGCTTCTAGCTGATGCTTTTCACGTTCTCTTGCATCCATGATGCGTGAGACCAGCACCTTCATTGCCTGCTCTCGATTACGATGTTGACTGCGATCATCTTGACACTCCACTACCGTTCCACTTGGTAGATGTGTGATGCGTACCGCAGAGTCTGTTTTATTAATATGCTGACCACCAGCACCAGATGCTCTAAAAGTATCAATACGTAGTTCAGCAGGATTAATCTTTACAGCCTCCAATTCATCGGCTTCAGGCATCACTGCTACCGTGCAGGCCGAAGTATGAATACGGCCCTGAGTTTCTGTTTGAGGTACACGTTGCACGCGGTGACCACCTGATTCAAATTTGAGGCGTGAGTAGACAGACTGACCAACTAGGCGAAGAACAACTTCTTTATATCCACCCAGGTCTGATTCGGCAGCATTCACTACTTCTACTCTCCAACCCTGTCGCTCAGCAAAGCGCGTATACATCCTCAGTAAGTCACCAGCAAATAGTGCGCTCTCATCACCACCTGTACCTGCACGAATTTCTAAGAAGACGTTACGCTCATCGTTCACATCTTTAGGTAATAGTAGTTTTTGAAGCACACCCTCAAGCTCTTCCATGGTGGCTTGCGCTTGCTTTTGTTCTTCGTCGGCAAAGTCCCTCATCTCAGGATCTTTGCGCATCTCTTCGGCGGCTTGAGCATCTGCCTCAGCTTGTTTGTATAAGCCAAATTGCTCAACCACCATCGCAATATCTGAATGCTCGCGCGTGAGCTTCCGGTAGTTGTCCATATCTTTAGTGGACTCTTCGGTGGTTAATAGGGAGTTAAGTTCGGCTAAGCGTGTGTCTAGGTGGTCTAGCTTAGCCCGCATGCTGGGCTTCATCTAATGATCTTCTGGCTTGGAGTGCGAGGCGAATAATTTAGGAAGCAACTTAATCAGGGCGTCACGCTCAGCGCCATTCGAGTGTTGTAAGGCATGCAATGAACCATGCAAGAACTTATTGGTTAAGCCTTGGGCCATTGCATTGAGAACCTCTTGGGGATCTTCGCCGCGCATTAATCGTTTCATGGCCCGATCCAACTCCAACTGCCTTAGGTGTTCACCTTGTTGCTGGATATCTTGAATGAGTGGAACAGTTTTACGGCTCTGCATCCAGTGCATGAAATTACCAACGCGATCTTCAATGATTGCTTCGGCTTGACTTACAGCGGCTTGACGCAAAGAAGCGCCTGTTTGAATCATCGCACCTAAATCATCTACCGTATAGAGATATACATCATCAAGTCTTGATATTTCAGGTTCAAAGTCACGGGGTACTGCCAAGTCAATCATCACCATCGGTTTATGGCGGCGCTGCTTTAGTGCGCTCTCTACCATGCCCAAGCCAATGATCGGCAGTGAGGATGCGGTGCTTGAAACAATGATGTCGAATTCATGAAGACGCGAGGGAAGCTCGGATAATTTAAATGACTCTGCTTCAACATCTTGAATCGATATCGAGTCCGCTAATTCTTGTCCGCGCTCGATGGTGCGATTGGCAATGGCAACAGCCTTAGGTTTGCGTGCAACGAAATGGGTTGCGCACAAAGTGATCATGTCACCAGCGCCGATAAACAGAACACGTTGTTCTGCAATACTTTCAAAAATACGTTCAGCTAGTCGAACGGACGCAGCCGCCATCGAAATCGAATGAGCACCAATCTCGGTAGAGCCACGAACTTCTTTTGCAACGGCAAAGGTTTTCTGAAAGAGTTGGTTGAGATAAGTACCCAAGACGCCTGCGTCATTTGCAGTGCGCACAGCATCTTTCATCTGCCCTAAGATTTGGGTTTCACCAATCACCATAGAATCCAATCCACAGGCAACTCTAAAGGCATGACGTACCGCATCTGATTGCGGTAGCGAGTAAATGTGTGGTTCTAAACTGCTGGGAGCAACCTGTTGAGTTTTTGCTAACCAATCAAAAGTGGCCTCATGCAAGAGACTGGCTGCATCTGCATCGTTAGCAGCGCAGTACACTTCTGTGCGATTGCAGGTAGACAAAATTGTGGCTTCCGGCAGGCCGGCCTGATTCGCGCCAACGAGATGTTGGCGAAGATCGTGCAACGCTTCTTGAAGAAATTCAGGGTCAAAGGCGACCTTTTCCCGAATGGCGACCGGCGCTGTGTGATGATTGATGCCGAGTGTCAACAACTTCATAATGGTGATTATAGATTTGATGGCAGCAATAATGGGGGTAGCAATGGGGTTTTTAGCTTTTCTGGTGATTGGTGGTTTAACTGGCGTATTCGCCTTAGCTTTTTACCCGGGAGAGCGTAAAGCTAGGCCCAAAATCAAGGGATTCCTCATGGCTGCCTTAATAGGCTTCTTGTCTGCCTTAGCGAGCTCCTATGTAGGGCAATTTACAGGCTTCTTTCAGTCTGGACAGATGCTCGAGTGGCTAAGCGCCATAGCCGCCTCGTGCCTTGTAGGCTGCCTCTATGCGGCAGTAAATAACTAGTTAAATAGTTTGGCCTGAGGGGCCGCGCTGGTGTTTTGCCCGCTTGGGATAGTCCAGCGAATGGGGGTTTCGTGGTGCTCCACTAACCATTCATTAGCCTTAGTGAAATGCCCACAACTTGCAATCCCACCCAGCTCCAGGAAGGGTCGATCCGTTTTATAGACGCCAAGCCCAGAGGGGTGGGAGGATTCCAGAATCAATTGGTTCGGAGCCGCCTCAATCATAGGTAACTTGGATTGGGCATGACCACCCCACAGCATCCAGACTAAATGGGGCTTTTGGAGAGCTAAGGCGCTAATCAGTCTATCGATCAGAGACTTCCAGCCCAGATTGGTATGGCTACCAGCCTCACCCAATTTGACACTGAGAGCAGTATTGATAAGTAGGACGCCTTGTTCAGCCCAGGCATGAAGATCGCCATTAGGAAGGGCGCCAAACCCCTCCAGTGCCAGTGCTTTACTGATATTGCGTAAAGAGCTGGGAAATTGCCGAGAATTCGTCGGAATATCACTCGGGATGGAAAAAGCTAGACCTTGAGCCAGCCCAGGAGAGTGGTAGGGATCCTGTCCCAAAATGACGACCTTGGCCTTGGTAAGCGGGGTTAATGTCAGCGCTTTGAAGAAATTCCGAGGTTCAGGGCAAATCTTTGCTGCGTCATTGTTTAATTCAGCCCTGAGATTGGTCTGTAGTTGTTGCCACTCAGGAGATTCGAAATAATCACCGAGCAGGGCGCGCCAGTCCTCAGGAATATCAGCAGCAGAAAACGAATGCATTACTCAGCTGGAGTGAGTGTGTACTGAGTTGGGATTTGATCACCCTCAAGAAAAGTCATGCATTCATGTTCTAGATCATCTCGGTAAAAACAAATCTGAATTACTTGTCCTGATATCAGGCTGGATAAGACCTTATCCCATCGAGCAGCAGTAACGCGCTCACCATTGATGCTAGCTAGGAGATCTCCGGTAGCTAGACCAGCCAATTGCGCGGCACCACCGTCGAGTACATGGGTTACCTTTAGCCAGCCGGCTACTTCGGTATGACGCAGCCCAAGTTGCAATTTAATTTGCTCAAGCTTGGAATGGGTTTTTTGTTTCACTGAAATAGTTTGGGAATCAATCCATTTCTGAATGGGAATATCTTCAGCGCCAAAAATGTAGCGGGATTGAAATTCATTCCAAGTTTTATTAAATCCTGTACCCAGAAGTATTTGCATTAAGTTATCGAGACCATCTTCGGCAATTCCATCAAGCGTGACACCATGGGTTTGCCAGATGAGGCGCATCAAATCATCTAGCGATTGACGGTTGTTGGTGAATGCGCGAATCTTAAGATCTAAACCTAAGGCGAGCAATGCACCTTTCCCGTAATAGCTGACAACTGCGTTCGGAGTGTTCTCGTCCGCTTGGTAATACTTAGTCCAGGCATCAAAAGAGCTATCCGCCAGGCTTTGCTTTAGTCGACCCGGCCCACGCAAAATACCATTCCAATTATTAGCGACTAGCTTGAGGTAGGTTTTGAGATCGATGCGTTTGCTGCGGAATAATTGCAGATCATCGTAGTAACTCGTAAAGCCTTCAAATAGCCACAGTAAGCGGGTATGGTTTCTGCGATCGAGTTCATAAGGCTGAAATGCTTTGGGCTGAATCCGTTTGACTAGCCAAGCATGAAAATACTCATGACTACAAAGACCTAAAAACTCACGATAGGATGCTTCATCCAAAGGAGTTTTGACTTGAGGAATCTGATCACGACGGCACAGCAGTGCAGTACTGTTGCGATGTTCAAGTCCGCCATATCCAGAAAGAACCGCATTGACCAAAAATAAATAATTCTGGAAAGGCGCCTTCTTTATCTTAGGCTCAAAGAGATTGATTGTGCAAGAGCAGATAGCTTGCAGATCTGTTGCTAAACGCTCAAGATCAATTTCATGAATGCAGCCCTGAATCGCCATGCTGTGCGACACGCCATTGGATTTCCAGTGGGAAATTTGAAACTCACCCATCGCAATCGGATGATCCAGTAGATCGTCATAATTTTTGGCGAGATAAAAACCATAACCTTGACTATCCACTTTGGCTGGCTGCAAACCTGTCTGAACAGTCCAAGAATTCGCACAAGTATCTTTAGGTGGAATCAATACTAAGGCACATGGCAAAGACTCTTGACCTTTGACTGCCAAACATAAACTACTTGGATTAATAAACGCACGTTCAGTATCGAGATAAGCTGCGCGTACAGAAGTATCAAATGCATATACCGTTATGAGAATTTCTACTGCACCAGCTACCTTGGGCAGGCGCCACTGATCGTTGTCGATTCTTTCTAACTGCAGTGCTTCGTGCGGGTTATCAATCGAAAACGCTTCAATCGTTTCAATTTGCTTACTAAAGTCGCGAATTAAATAGCTACCTGGAATCCAGGCAGGCATTTGCAGAATCTGCCCATTTGGCAATGGGTTCTCAATACGTAATTTCACGTGAAAGCGGTGACCATGCAGATCTGCCGCCCAAATGGTGTATTGGATTACTGGTAGATCAGAGGTATCTAATTTGTTCATAAGCTCGACCTATTACTTCAGACTACTAAATTTCTTTTCAATATCAGTGATTTGAACGGCACCTGGAAAGCGGCTGCCATCAGTAAAGAAAATAGTAGGAGTGCCAGTAATGCCGTAGGTCTTAGCAAAGGTCATATTCTTATCTAAAGGAGTGGCACAGTCACTTTTTCCACTCGGCACAATGCCATTGATCATCCAATCAATGTAGGCCTTCTGAGGGTCAGCGGAACACCAAATTTGTTTGGACTTCTGCGCGGAGTCTGGCGACAAAATCGGAATGAGATAGGTATAGATAGTGACGTTGTCTAATTGTTGAAGTGATTTCTCAAGGCGCTTGCAGTAACCGCAATTGGGATCGGAGAAAATAGCCAGCTGTCGACTGCCATTACCACGTACTGCTTTTAACGCATTCGCTGGAACGAGTTCAGACCATTTAATGCGATTCAAGTCCGCTTGTTTTTGTTCGGTAATATTTTTTCCTGTAGCGATCTCAATGATTTCACCCTGGATTAAATATTTGCTGCTCGCATCGGTGTAAAACACATCATTTCCCACCAGTACTTCGTATATGCCGGGAATAGGTGATAGGGAAACACTTTTAATTTTGGCATTGGCGCCAATCTTTTTTTGCAATTCAGTACGAACCTGTTGTTCCGATTGCGCGTTAACCATCCCGGCTACTAAAGTGAGAGAGCAAGCTAAAGTAATAATAGAAATTAATTTATTCAAAATCAGCATCTCCAAGGGCGCGTTCAATTAGGCGCCGTTTAATAAAGTGACTACGATTGACGAGGCCTAGGCCCCAATTGCGCAATTGTTTCTCTGTGCCGCTGCTGGCTGAAAATAACTTCTTGAGTTTGTCCGTCACCCAGAGTAGCGCGCTAGTGTCGCCTTGACGCTGACGCTCATAACGACGCAGCAGTACTTTGTCGTTTGGTAGGCGGAAAGATTCTCGTTTGCCTAAAATATTTAATAGTGTTGCTACGTCCCGTAATCCCAGGTTCAAACCCTGCCCTGCTAGTGGATGCATCACATGTGCGGCATCTCCAATGAGCGCTACTTTGGGGTTCTCATCGGGTCCGATAAAACGACTCGCACGAATTCTTCTGAGAGGAAAGGCGGCTGGTGTTGAATTGAGCGCAAGTGATCCCAGTTGCTTCACTATTTCCCCGTTGGCAATGGAGGAAAACTTTTCCGTCCATGCTGCTTGATCTAGCTTTAAAAGTTCTGCAGCATTTTCTGGTGAAGTTGACCACACCATCGAGACTTGTTTATTTGGTAATGGCAACATTGCAACGATATCGCCGCCCGGCAAAAACCATTGGTAGGCGGTTTCTAGATGTGCGTTACTGCAAATCCAATTAGCCACTACGGCACTTTGTGAATAACTTTCTTCTTTTGTAGAAATACCTAACTCAGCGCGTATGGGTGAATTAGCACCATCAGCGGCAATGACGAGTTGGGCGCGTAAGGTGGATCCATTTGCAAGATGGAGGGTGGCTCCATCTGAATCCACCTGAATACTTTCTACAGCGTCATTGATGCGCTCTAATTTATTTTGGAAGCGTGAGGCTTGATCTAGGGTGTGTTCAATCACATTCGATTCGCCAATCCAGGCTAACTGAGGTGTCCCCGCTTCAAAAGCAGACAGATGCAACTGGTCATGTTTTTCTCCACGATCGCCAAAAATTCGCATATCTCGAACGGGTTGCATACGACTGTGATCAACCGCATCCCAAATCTGAAGATGGGCTAATAGCTTTTGGGTGCTGGGAGAGAAAGCGTAAATGCGTTGCCCCCACTGCTCCCCCTGAGGAGCGGGAACGGCTTGCCCTAAGTCAGGTGCAATTTGAATGGTTTGCAGACCAAGCTGCGCTAGACCTAAGGCGCAGGCCTTACCCGCTATACCTCCACCCACTACAGCGACATCGATTGTCCGCATTTGGGAGGTATTTTTGGGCAATTTAGCTGAGTTATTTTGGAGAACTTCTGACATATCTCGATGATATCGAAACTAGCCCTTTACAATACGGCTATGTCTTTGAAATGTGGCATCGTCGGCCTGCCTAACGTCGGCAAATCTACCCTCTTTAACGCGCTTACCAAAGCTGGAATCGCGGCAGAAAACTATCCTTTCTGCACGATCGAGCCTAATGTGGGCGTGGTCGAGGTTCCTGACCCCCGTCTAGCCGCTTTGGCTGAAATCGTGAAGCCTGAGCGCATCCTGCCTGCAGCCGTCGAGTTTGTCGATATTGCGGGTTTGGTGGCTGGAGCATCTAAAGGTGAGGGTCTTGGAAATCAATTTTTAGCGAATATTCGCGAAACTGATGCCATTACCCATGTGGTGCGCTGTTTTGAGGATGCGAACGTGATTCACGTAGCAGGCAAGATCGACCCGATCTCCGATATCGCGGTGATTGATACCGAGCTGGCCTTATCTGACTTAAGCACCGTGGAAAAAACTCTGCAGCGCTCTAGCAAGGCAGCTAAGTCAGGCAATGATAAAGAGGCGGCAGCTTTGGTGGCTGTGCTAACTAAGGTACAGGCCCATTTAGATCAAGCTCAGCCAGTACGTAGCCTGAAACTGACTGACGAAGAAAATCTACTTTTAAAGCCTTTGTGTCTGATCACAGCAAAACCAGCGATGTATATCGCCAACGTCAAAGAAGATGGCTTTGACAATAATCCGCATTTAGAGGCAGTGATTCAGCATGCAGCTAAAGAGGGTGCTCCAGTGGTTGCGGTATGTGCAGCTATCGAGGCCGAGATTGCTGATTTAGATGATGCCGACAAGGTTGAGTTCTTGGCAGACCTCGGCATGGAAGAGTCTGGATTAGATCGTGTGATTCGTGCAGGGTATAAGTTATTAGGCTTGCAGACTTACTTTACGGCCGGTGTTAAAGAGGTTCGCGCCTGGACAATTCATCAGGGCGATACTGCTCCACAGGCTGCCGGGGTGATTCATACAGACTTTGAGCGTGGCTTTATTCGTGCCCAAACTATTGCATTTGAAGATTTCATTCAATTCAAGGGCGAGTCTGGTGCCAAAGAGGCTGGCAAAATGCGGGCTGAAGGCAAAGAGTATGTCGTTAAAGATGGTGACGTCTTGAACTTCCTCTTTAACGTTTAAACCAGCATTACCAAATGAAAAAGCCCTTACTTGTAAGGGCTTTTTGCTTTGTTTAAAGTGCTTAACTTTCTTTGACGGCCTTTGCTAAACACTTAGAGATCTCTTCATAGCGCTTGATAGCAATCTTGCTGGGAACCACTTCCTTTTTTCGACCATCTTCATTTTCGACCATCTTGATGTAACCCATGGCGCTGAGATTCTTCAGTCGTCCATGCAGGGTTGCCTGGGAGCCAAGCTCAGAGAGAGAAATCAGGTCTCCCACCAAAATAGATTGCTTAGCATCAAAGCTCAAAATAATTTTATCTAGAAGATTTTCTTCAATGTAGCCGAGTTTCTTGCCGGAATTGATGCGATCTAGAGCATCAATGAGATTTAAAAAACGAATGTAGCAAGAAGATTTGGTGGTGGACATGTCTCGTTATCGATGTAATTATAGGCTATTAGCTTAAGGGTTAGTGTTAGTTTATTCCCTAATATATGGACTGGTACTATGGGGTCAATACAAAATAAATAACCATGCTGATAGTCATGAAAAAAATACTCCCAGAGCGGATTTTACGCTTTTTGATTAGTGCGCTAGCATACACAATTTTTTATTTTGTATCGACGCATGGTTTGTGACTAATTTGACATATGGCTTGAGAGTAAATTGGATCTATCTTCCCGCCGGCCTAAGATTATTTCTGACCTTGCTATCTGGGCGATTTTCCTCAAGACTTAACTACCTGCATCGGCGTTGGTTTAATTTAAGGATTCGCCCCTTACTTTGCCAGAATATTTGTTTTGACGAATGTCAAAATTGCACTAGATCTAAGTAGCCTGAGTTTGCCAAAGTTATTGGCATGTATTTTGATTTATGCGCTTTTCAGTGCAGGCCTACATCAGTGGTGGTTTGCTGTGCGAGGACTTGATAAAACTGAAAGTTTTAATCACTTCCTGGTGATGCTAATTGGGGACGAGCTCGGCACCGCACTACTTATTGGTCTAATTAAATACGGCCTAGATTTAATGAAGCCCTCTAAGCTGGTCTAACTATAAAGTTGGCTTGGGCGATATAAATCGATCAGGCCAATCAAAATATTTTTGTTTGGTGGTGAGCAGAGAATCGTCTCAATCTCTTTAATGGAGTCTAGCGGCAATTCCCACCACTTAAGCTTTAAAAGCAGATTAATTACATCCTGATCAAAGCGTTGCTTAATGGATCGCGCAGGATTCCCCCCAACTATTTCATATGGCATGACATTCTTTGCAATAGTGGAATTGGCTGATAGAACGGCGCCATCCCCGATAGAAACCCCAGACAGAATGGTAACGCCAGATCCAATCCAAACGTCATTCCCAATCGTTACGCCGCCTTTTGTTGATGGGTGGCCTTTTATAGAATCGCCGCCAAGCTCACTTTGATAGATATGCCCAAATGGAAATGTAGTCACCCAGTCTGTTCTGTGATTCCCCCCCAAGAAAATACTAACATCTGTGGCTATTGAGCAAAAAGAACCTATGGCTAATGGTGCCCCTTCACCCCATTGCTTTATGCTGATGTTTTCAAATCCATATGAGAAGCGCCCAATAGAAATAGCGCTATTTCCCAAGACGCTTATTTTTTCACAATCATTTGAGAATGTTTTGTTTTTGGCAATTCGCAGGATTTTAAGTTTCCTAAGTATGTAATCCAGCCTGAAATAAAAATATTTTTTTATGCCCATTTGAGGTTGCTTAAGCTTCCAGTGTGATGACTTAATTTTTACAGAAACAGTTGACGTAAAGCCGCGCCGGGATCATTGGCGCGCATAAATGCTTCGCCAATCAAGAATGCGTTGATCTGGTGATCACGCATCAGTTGCACATCAGTGCGATTCATAATGCCGGACTCGGTAACCAGAGTTTTTCCCGCTGGAACCATTGACAGCAGTGAGAGCGTGGTTTGAAGAGTCACCTCAAACGTTTTCAGATTGCGATTATTGATTCCGAGCAGGGGAGTTTTTAATTCGAGGGCTTGCTCCAACTCGGGAGCGTTATGAACCTCAACCAGAACATCTAAGCCCAGCTCATGCGCACAAGCTTCCAACTCTTTCATTTGATTGAGTTCTAAGCAGGCAACAATGAGCAAAATAGCATCGGCACCGATTGCTCTTGCTTCGTAGACTTGATAAGGGTCGATCGTAAAGTCTTTACGTAAAACTGGAATGCTGCACGCAGCTCTTGCAGCTTGAAGGTAAGCATTCGCCCCCTGGAAATAATCTTTATCCGTGAGAACGGATAAGCAGGCTGCACCATTTTTTTCATAAGATTGAGCAATCTCAGCTGGCTGAAAGTTTTCTCGCAAGATACCTTTACTAGGACTCGCTTTCTTAATCTCAGTAATCACACCAGCCTTACCTGCCGTAATCTTATTTTCGATAGATTGAATAAAGCCCCTGGGCTTTAACAGTGCAACACGATTATTTTCTTCAGCCTGATCGCGTTGATTGGCCAAAGAGATTTTTTTTGAATCAGCAACAACCTCAATTTTTTTGGTGGCAACAATTTTGTCGAGGATATCGCTCATAAAGATCTTAATTAGTTTTGGGTTGCTGCTACAAATTGATCCAGCTTTTGACGGGCAGCACCAGAAGCAATGGCTGCTTGAGCCATCTGAATACCGCTAGCAATGTTTGGTGCCACATCTGCTACATACAGCACTGCTCCAGCGTTGAGGCAAACAATGTCGCTCGCTGGGCCAGGTGTTTTATTGAGGACATCTAAAACAATGGCTTTAGATTCTTCAGCATCAGCCACCTTAAAACTATTGGTTGGAGCTGTACTTAGGCCGAAATCTTTTGGATGAATCTCATATTCACGGACTTGACCATCTTTTAATTCGCCTACGAGAGTAGAGCCTTCAAGAGAAATCTCATCTAAACCGTCGCGGCCATAAACTACCAATGCATGATCCATGCCCATAGCCTGCAATACACGCGCCTGAATGCCTACCAAGTCCGCATGAAACACGCCCATCAAAATACGCTTGGCATCAGCTGGGTTGGTAAGGGGGCCCAGGATATTAAAAATCGTACGCACACCCAAATCTTTGCGAATCGGGACAACATTTTTCATTGCAGGGTGATGATTCGGGGCAAACATAAAGCCAGCCCCAACTTCTGAAATGCATTGTGCGACTTGTTCTGGTGAAAGTGATAGCTTCACGCCTAGCGACTCCAGAATATCTGCGCTACCTGATTTGCTGCTGACGCTACGATTGCCATGTTTAGCAATTTTGGCGCCAGCTGCTGCTGCCACAAACATGGCAGCAGTAGAAATATTGAAAGTATGAGCGCCATCACCGCCAGTGCCCACTACATCGACTAAATTTTTTCTATCTTCGACGTGTACTGGTGTCGCAAACTCACGCATCACTTGAGCTGCTGCAGCAATCTCACCAACGGTCTCTTTTTTAGTGCGCAGAGCAACTAGTAGACCAGCTACTAAAGTTGGCGGCATCTCACCACTCATGATGAGACGCATCATTGCTGCCATCTCGTCATGAAAAAGTTCACGATGTTCAATACAACGTTGTAGTGCTTGCTGAGGCGTAATAGGCATAAGGATTGAGTTAATGCTTTTGAGTTATTTTGCTTGCAAGAAATTCTTCAATAGTGCATGACCATGCTCAGAAAGAATGGATTCTGGATGAAATTGGACGCCTTCCACTGCAAGTTCCTTGTGGCGTACGCCCATAATTTCGCCATCGGAAGAAGTGGCTGTGACTTCAAGAGCTGCTGGCAATGAACTCTTCTCAATCGCGAGGGAGTGATAACGCGTCACCTTGAATGGGTTTGGTAAATCTTTGAAAACACCAACACCAGTATGGTGAATATCATCCGTCTTACCGTGCATCACTTTTTGAGCGCGAATAATCTTGCCGCCGAATGCTTCACCAATCGCCTGATGTCCAAGGCAGACCCCAAGAATCGGAATCTGTCCAGCATAGCGCTGAATCGTGGCTACAGAAATGCCTGCTTCAGCTGGACTGCATGGCCCAGGTGAAATGCAAATACGCGCAGGATTGATTTTGGCAATCTCTTCAACCGAAATTTCATCATTACGGAAAACTTTGACCTCTTCACCAAGCTCTGCAAAATACTGAACGAGGTTATAGGTAAATGAATCGTAGTTATCAATCATGAGGAGCATCGAGTCCTCCTTGTACTAAATCAGCCGCCATTAATACTGCTCGGGCTTTGGCTTCGGTTTCTTTCCACTCGGCGGTGGGGTCAGAGTCTGCAACTACGCCAGCGCCAGCTTGTGAATGCAGTACTCCATCACGAATCACACCAGTGCGAATGGCGATCGCTACATCCATATCCCCGGAGAAGGAGAGGTAGCCTACCGCACCACCATAGACGCCACGTTTCACAATTTCCATCTCATCAATAATTTCCATCGCCCGAATTTTTGGAGCACCCGATAAAGTGCCGGCTGGGAAGGTTGCGCGTAGAACATCCATATTGCTCATATTGTCTAGCAATTCGCCCTCAACAGAACTCACAATGTGCTGTACATGAGAATACTTTTCGATCGACATTGAATCAGTCACCTTGACGGTGCCTGTCTTTGCGATACGACCTACATCATTGCGTGCTAAGTCAATCAACATGACGTGCTCAGCAATTTCTTTTGGATCAGCAAGCAATTCGGTGGCAAGACGCTCATCTTCTTCAGGTGTTGCGCCACGTGGACGTGTGCCAGCTAGTGGACGAATCGTCACAATCTTTTGGCTTTCTCGTTGCTCTTGGCGAACCAAGATCTCTGGAGATGAGCCTACTACTTGCAGGTCACCAAAGTCATAGAAGTACATATAAGGCGATGGATTCAAAGACCGCAACGCACGGTATAGGGCGAGGGGTGAATCTGTGAATGGTTTACTGATACGTTGACCGATCACCACCTGCATGCAATCACCAGCCAAAATATATTCTTTAGTTTTGAGAACGGCATTTTCAAAATCAGCCGCTTTGAACTTGCGTACCAACTCTGTTTTGGTGCTTGGTAATGACGCTGGCATGCTTACTGGTTTGCTGAGGCAAGCAAGTAATTCTTTTAATCGAGCTTGGCCCTTCTCAAAACTATCGGCAACGCTTGGGTCTGCATAGACAATTAAAAAAATGCGACCCGCAACGTTATCAACTACTGCCAATTCTTCGGTGAGTATCAACTGAATATCAGGCACACCTAATTCATCTGGTAGATGATGTTTCGCTAAACGCGATTCGATGTAGCGAACCGTGTCATAACCAAAGTAGCCAGCAAGCCCGCCACAGAAGCGAGGGAGACCAGGTTGAACGGCTACTGTTAAGCGTTTGAAATAGGCATCTACAAAATCCAATGGGTTGTCATGATTGGTTTCAATCACTTTGTCATTGAAGAGGACTTCAGTCAGTGGCGCATCTGGAGTGCCAACTGTTCTTAAAACAGTTTTAGCAGGCAGACCAATAAAAGAGAAGCGACCAAAGCGCTCGCCACCTAGAACAGACTCAAGTAAATAAGTATTTTTTTGTCCAAAAGCCTGTGTGAGTTTGACGTACAGCGAGAGAGGCGTCTCTAAGTCGGCTAAAACTTCTTTCACCAAAGGAATGCGATTGAAACCCTGTTTTGCTAGGGCAAGAAATTCTTCGTACTGCATTACGCTTTTCCTGACGTCGCTAGTTCTGCGCGCATCGCTTTAATCACATCGGCATAATTTTCTTTGCCAAAGATTGCGGAGCCTGCAACAAATGTATCTGCACCAGCTTTGGCTACTTCTGCAATATTGTCGACTTTAATTCCACCGTCTACCTCAAGTCGAATATGGCGACCCGTTTCTTGTTGATGGCGATCTAAGCGCGCACGTACCTGCGCAATTTTATTGAGAGTGCTTGGAATGAATGACTGACCACCAAAACCTGGATTCACTGACATCAATAAAACCAGATCGAGTAATTCAAGCGTGTGATCGAGGTGATCAAGTGGAGTGGCTGGATTTAAAACTAAGCCAGCTTGACAGCCTTGATCGCGAATCAAATTAATTGTGCGGTTCACATGGGGGCTTGCCTCTGGATGAAAGCTAATTAGGTTTGCACCAGCTTTTGCAAAATCTGGAATGAGGCGGTCTACCGGCTCAACCATTAAATGCACATCAATCATCGCTGGCTTGCCATTTTTTGTTGCATGCGGGCGTATCGCCTCGCAAACTAAAGGCCCAATAGTCAGGTTCGGAACGTAATGGTTGTCCATCACATCAAAGTGAATCCAATCTGCGCCCGCCAAGAGAACATCTTGAACTTCTTTGCCTAGGCAGGCAAAGTCAGCCGACAAAATGGAGGGGGCGATGACAAACTGGCTATTTGAGGGTGATTTCTGGCTATCCATCCCTAGATTCTAGCTTGCAGTTGGGCTTAGGATGGAGCAGAATTCGAGCATGAATCCTCATGAAATCAGCATTACGGTCAAAACTCAGTATTTGTCCGACCAGTCCGACCCCGATAACCGCCAATTTGCGTTTGCTTATACCGTCACAATCAGAAATACCGGTACGGCAAGTATTCAGCTTATTGCTCGCCATTGGTTCATCACTGATGGGGACAATGATGTCCAGGAAGTCCGTGGCTTGGGGGTTGTAGGCCAACAACCGCTTCTTCGAGCGGGTGAGCAGTTTGAGTACACCAGCTGGGCTACTTTGCCGACACCAGCAGGGACTATGCGTGGTGAGTACTTCTGCGTGACTGAAGAGGCTCAGTTTTTCCAAGCCCCAATCCCTGAATTTGCCTTGGTAATGCCAAGGACCCTGCACTAGGTCCTCAAAGCGCTATTTTTTACCCTTACCGGTCCAAAGGACAATAAAGAGCAGGAGGGCTAAGGCGACTCCTCCCTCAACGGCAAACAAGATCATGGGGTATTCATCGAGTAAATTGGCAATCATGATTTCTATATCCAAATTAATAAGTCGTGAGAATCCTTCGCGGATTCTTGTCTGCAGTGTATTCGTAATCAGTATTGCCAGCTTACTGGCCGCTTGCTCTACGCCCTCTACTCGTGGATCTGGTTACCGGTCTAGCGGTAGTGCCCCATCTTCCTACACCTCCCCAATCGCCAGCTTTCGATCGGTCTCATGGCAAGACTTGCCTGGTTGGCAAGAGGACGATTTAACCCAGGCTTGGCCAGCTTGGCTCAAGAGTTGTGATGCCCTGCGCAAACGCAATGGTGATATTAATTGGCGCCAGGCATGTGCGCAGGCCGGTAATGTTTCAGCTCGTGATGGACGTGCAATTCGCCAATATTTTGAAGGCAATTTTCAAGTCTACGAAGTGAGCAATATCGCTACTGGGAAAGAGTCCGGCCTCATCACGGGTTATTACGAGCCTGTGATGAATGGCTCCCAGACCCGAACCGCTACTTACTCTGTTCCTTTGTATGGCCTACCAAGCGCATGGAAAGCCTCTAAGCCAAATCCTGCGCCGCCACGCGCAGAGTTAATGAGTTCTGGAGTGCTGCGCGGTTCCGAGATTGCCTGGGTGCAAGATCCTGTGGCTGCTGCCTTTATGCAAATCCAAGGCTCAGGAAAAATTCGTTTAGAAGATGGGCGCGTATTGCGACTCGGCTATGCCGGTACTAATGATCAGCCCTTTAGGTCTTTTGCACAATGGTTGCTAGACCGTAAGGAAATCACGCGGAGCGAGGCAACGATGCAAGGTATTTCTGCTTGGGCTAAGCGTAATCCAGGACGTGTGGAGGAAATGCTAAATGCCAATCCTCGCTTTGTGTTCTTCAAAGAGCTCCCTGGGAATGTCAGCGCAGATCTTGGCCCCAATGGTGCTTTGGGAGTACCTTTGACTGCCGAGCGTAGCATTGCCATCGATCTCAAGGCCATGCCCTTGGGCGCTCCAGTTTTTTTGAGTACGACCAAGCCCTTGAGTAGCCAAACCTTGCAAAAATTGGTGATGGCTCAAGATACGGGCAAAGCCATTGTGGGCGGGGTGCGAGCGGATTACTATTGGGGATCAGGGGATTCTGCAGGTGAATTGGCTGGACGCATGAAACAAGATGGCAAGATGTGGTTATTGTTGCCGCGCTGAACAAATCTATTTTTGAAAGAGATTGATGACTTACAACACCATATTGACTGAAGTAGATGGCAAGGTTGCTGTCATTACTCTCAACCGCCCACAAGTATTAAATGCCCTTAATGATGAATTAATGGATGAATTGGGCGCAGCCCTCCTTGGCTTTGATGCTGATGACAACATTGGCTGCATCATAGTTACCGGTAGTGAAAAAGCATTTGCTGCTGGCGCAGATATTGCAACGATGGCGAAGTATGGATTTGCAGATGTTTATCGCGGTGACTTTATCTCTCGCAATTGGGAGGAGATGAAAAAAGTACGTAAGCCAGTGATTGCGGCAGTGTCTGGATACGCCCTTGGTGGTGGATGTGAGCTGGCAATGATGTGCGACACCATCATGGCAGCTGACAATGCTAAGTTTGCGCAACCAGAGGTGAAGTTGGGAATTATTCCTGGAGCTGGTGGTACTCAGCGTTTACCGCGCGCAGTTTCAAAAGCAAAGGCAATGGATTTGGCTTTAACAGGTCGCATGATGGATGCAGCTGAGGCGGAGCGTTCAGGGCTGGTTGCCCGCATTTTCCCTCAGGCGGATTTGCTAAAAGAAGTGAAAGCGATTGCTAAGACAATTGCAGACATGCCATTACTGACCGCAATGATGGTGAAAGAAGCAATTAATGCTGCTTATGAAACAACGCTCTCAGAAGGCATTCATTTTGAGCGTCGTTTGTTCCATACTTGCTTTGCGACCAATGATCAAAAAGAAGGTATGGCAGCTTTTATGGAAAAGCGCCCTGCTAAATTTACAAACTCGTAAAAAATTACTGCTCAGACTGAATTATTTTTCCAAGTAGCGTTGGGCTAGTTTGACCCAGTAGCTGACGCCCACTGGAATCAGTGCGTCATTGAAGTCATAAGAAGGATTGTGAAGATGGCATGGACCCATGCCATGACCTACTGCGCGGTGATCGCCATCACCATTGCCTAGGAACACATAGCAACCAGGTTTCTCCAGCAGCATGAATGCAAAGTCTTCGGCACCCATCGTTGGGTCAATTGACGTGTTGACGTTTTGCGCTCCAACTAATTCACTCATGACCTCGCTTGCGAAGCCTACTTCCTTATCATGATTAATTAGCGGGGGATAGTTGCGAGCAAAACTGACTTCCGCTTGACAGTCAAATGCACTGGAGACGTTGTGAGATATTTCTCGTAAACGTTGCTCAATCAAATCCAAAACTTCTATTGTGAATGTGCGAACAGTCCCGCCGATAAATGCGCTATCCGGAATAACGTTGCTTGTCTCGCCCGCATGAAACTGCGTGACTGACAACACGGCTGCATCGACTGGACGTTTGTTGCGGGTAATGATACTTTGTAGAGCTTGGACAACTTGAGCGCCCGCAAGAACGGGATCAGCACTGTTGTGCGGCAAGGCGGCATGTCCACCTTTGCCTCTGATAGTGATTTCAAAAGTATTGCTGGAAGCCATCATCGGGCCAGAAGTGACGCCAAAATGACCTTCGGCAAGCCCGGGCCAGTTGTGCAAACCAAAGACGACATCACAAGGAAACTGCGTGAACAGCCCGTCGTTAATCATTTCTTGCGCACCAGCACCACCTTCTTCTGCGGGCTGAAAAATAAAAATGACTGAGCCTTTGAACTCGCGATGATTAGACAGGTATTGAGCCGCCCCTAAGAGCATGGCAGTGTGACCATCATGGCCACAGGCATGCATCTTTCCCGGATTCTTTGAAGTGTGTTCAAAAGTATTGTGTTCTTGCAGTGGCAGTGCATCCATATCGGCACGCAAACCAATCATCTTGCCTGGACCTAAGTCGCCATCAAGCCTGCCAACAACCCCAGTTTTTCCAAGGCCGCGATAGACCGTAATGCCCCAGCTCGAGAGAGCTTCAGCTACAAGATCAGAAGTGCGGTTTTCTTCAAAACGTAATTCTGGGTGCGCATGAATATTGCGGCGAATCTCTTGAATGGCTGATGCGGAGTCGATGATTTCTGGAAGTAATCGCATAACTTCATCTTATCTGAATTTACTCAGGCAGTTTTATATGCCCTGCAGCAAATCGTAAGGCCTCTATGGAGTAGGGGGCATTATCAGATTTGTGAAGCTGCTGAGGAAGCGTGGGAATGACGCCTAGAAAAGGCGCAAATATCCTCTCTTTTAAGGATTGAATATTTTCGTCTAAAAGAGGCATTTCCTCCGAAAGCGTGTTCGCTACCCAGCCAGCAATAGTTAACTGTCGTGACTGAATTGCTTCACAGGAGAGTAAGGCGTGATTAATGCAGCCCAAACGCATGCCGACTACAAGGATGACTGGTAAGTCCATCGCCTGCGCTACATCCCCTAAATCTTCTTCGTTGTTCAAGGGAACTAAAAATCCACCCGCACCTTCAACTACTACCGAATCAAATGCGGAAGTTAATGTATTGAATGCATCCAGGATCAGGGTGGCATCTAAACGAACCTTCTTTTTCTGGGCAACAAGGTGCGGTGCAGCTGCTTCATCCAAAATATACGGGCAAAGATTCTGCTCCTGAGAATTTAATCCTGAGGCAATTCTTAATGTCTCTAGGTCTTCATTGAATTTTTGGCCGCTAGAGTTGGTATAGGTGCCAGCCACTACGGGTTTAAAACCGATTGTGCTTGCACCCATCTCTCTCAATTTAAGAATGAGAGCGCCGCTGATTAAAGTTTTTCCGACTTCAGTATCAGTGCCTGTGACAAAAAATCCAGCAGGTGCATTTAATGTCATGAATTATTTCCAACTTTTTGTTCGATGACTTGTAATGTCTTAATGAGTTCACGCAAATCATCGACACCGTGGTTAGCCGAGAAGGTTATGCGTAGTCTAGAGCTGCCAACGGGAACAGTAGGTGGACGAATTGCTGGAATCCAATAACCCGCCTCATCCAGGAGACTAGCTGCTGCCAATGCATTTGCATTACTTCCCAATATGACTGGTTGAATTGGAGTGGACGAAGGGGTTTTTTCCCAGATATGGAAAGTCATTTCATCGCGCCAAATCTGAATTAGCTCATTGAGTTTTTTTCGGCGAGCAATGCCTTCATCACCTTCGATTAACGCAAGGCTGCTGAGTAGAGTATGCGCAATCGCCGGTGGTGTAGCGGTGCTATAAATGTAGGGGCGTCCCTTTTGGATAAGCCACTCAATAAACGGTGCAGCTGCGCAAATAAATGCGCCGCTAACGCCAGCTGCCTTACCAAGTGTGCCGACATAAATGATTCGCTCTGAATGCACGCCCGCTTGCTCCAAAATACCATGACCCTGATCGCCAAGCACGCCAAATCCATGGGCGTCATCCACCATTAACAAAGCATCATATTGTTCGGCAATGTGCAGTAGTTTTTCTACGGGCGCGATATCCCCATCCATGCTGAATACGCCATCGACCACAATCAACTTAAGGGAATGGGTATCTTGCTTTAGCGATTCCTCGAGCGAATCGAGTTTTTGGTGATCAAACAAAGTCACCTTGGCCTTAGTTTGTGCGCTTGCCAGGCGGACGCCATCAATCAAGGAGGCGTGATTGAGTTTGGCTGAGTAAATACTGGCTTGACCCTGCTCGGCAAGTCTAGCAAGTCCAGTAATGGCGTTGATATTGGCAAGATAGCCAGTGCTAAAGAACAGTGCCCTTGCATTGGGAATATGCTTTTCCTCGCAGGCAGCTAATTTTTTTTCAAGCAAATCATGTGCAATGCTATGACCGCTAATGAGGTGCGATGCGCCGCTCCCAACCCCATACAGTCTTGCGCCTTCCGTAAGCGCGGCAACTAATTTGGGATGGTTTGCTAGACCTAGGTAGTCATTACTACAAAACATTTTTAGCTCTCGCTCACCAACGCGTGCCTTGGTGTCGCAAGGTGATTCGGTAGTTCGCAGCTTGCGTCTCAGTAGTTGCGCGTCTAAGTCGGCAATCTGTTGCTCCGCCATATCGCGAGCTTTAAAGTGTGCACTCATACCAGCACCTGATTAAGAGCGCGCTCTACAGAGGCGCCCATTTGTATTGCTTCCTCTGAAGAGAGAATGTACGGTGGCATCACATAAATCGTATTGCCAATCGGTCTAATGAGAATGCCTTCTGCCATGCTTGCTGAAAACATGTCTCGTGAAAACGTAGCTGAATTTTTTAGTGCTGCGAGTTTGATATCAAAGGCTAGGATCATGCCCTGCTGGCGCCAATGTTCGATGCGAGGATCTGCTTTTGCCCAAGCAAATGCATTAGCAAGATCTTTGCTGCGTTCAAGATTTTTTTCAAGAACAGATTCGGTTTCAAAAATTTCTAAACACGCAAGCGCTGCAGCGCATGCTAATGGATTGCCTGTATAGGAATGCGAGTGTAAGAAGCCTTGTTGCATTTGATCGCCATAAAAGGCGCGATAAATTTTGTCAGTCGTCATGGAGAGCGACAGCGGAAGGTAGCCGCCACTAATGCCTTTAGACAGCGTCAAGAAGTCCGGCCAAATTCCCGCATGTTCACAAGCAAAAAACTTTCCTGATCGACCGCAGCCTACTGCGATCTCATCTGCGATGAGATGAATGCTATAGCGATCGCAGAGTGATCGCACTAAGCGTAAATATTCTGGTGAGTACATCGCCATTTGTCCTGCGCATTGAACGAGTGGTTCCACAATGATGGCGGCAATATGGTGATGTTCTGTTTCTAGTAGCGCCTCTAATTTTTTTGCAGCTTGTCTAGCAACATCATCAGCACTTTCACCAAGCTTTACTTTGCGCGCATCAGGTGAAGGGACGGTAAAAACATCTTGTAAAAGTGAGCCATAGGCTTCACGAAAGATTGCAACATCGGTGACTGCTAATGCACCTAAAGTTTCTCCGTGGTAGCCATTTTCTAAACAGACAAATTTTTTCTTTTGCGCTTGATTGTTCAGACGCCAAAAGTGATGACTCATCTTCAAAGCAATCTCTACTGCAGAAGCGCCATCGGATGCAAAAAAAACGTGACCCAAATGACCTTGAGTTAAAGCAGACAGTTTCTCGGAAAGCGCTACTACAGGTGGGTGAGTAAATCCGGCGAGCATGACATGCTCAATTTTTTCAAGTTGCTCAGTAATGGCTTGATTGATGCGTGGATTGGAGTGGCCAAACAGATTGGTCCACCAAGAGCTAATGCAATCCAGCAGCGCATTTCCCTTGTCATCAAAGAGCCAAGCACCCTTACCCTTGGTAATGGCAATTAATGGCAATGACTCGTGATGCTTCATCTGAGTGCAGGGATGCCAAACAGCATCTAGGCTGCGATCAACCAGAGAGGTTTGATTTGGATCAGAAATAAGCTTCATGTTTGGTATTTGACCACTAGTTTTTCCTAATTTAGGCCTGTATCTGTTATGTTTATGCCTTGAATTGATCTATTTTCTGGAATTCGACCATGCAGGCCACCCAAACTACTGAAAAACCCCTCACCCAAGTCAAATCTCAAAAGGATTTGCATAAAGAGGTCGATGCATCGGGCGCTTGGTCGGTTGCTCAAATTGAGGCTCTATTTGCCCTCCCATTTAGTGAATTGATGTTTAAAGCGCAGGAGACCCATCGCGCCAACTTCCCTGATGGCGATGTGGAATTAGCTACGCTCTTGTCCATTAAGACTGGCGGCTGCCCTGAAGATTGTGGCTATTGCCCTCAGGCAGCCCGTTACGACACTGACGTGAAGGCCAATAAGTTGATGGATTTGGACGAGGTGCTTGAGGCGGCTAAGGCTGCTAAAGCAGCAGGATCAAACCGTTTTTGTATGGGAGCCGCTTGGCGGGAGCCTAAAGACCGCGATATTGAAAAAGTCACCGCCATGATTAAGGGAGTGAAAGCTTTAGGCCTTGAAACCTGCGCCACCCTAGGGATGCTAGAGGCTAATCAGGCTCAAGCCCTTCAGGAAGCAGGCTTGGACTTCTATAACCACAATTTGGATACCAGCGAAGACTTCTATCGCTCAGTCATCTCTACTCGGGGATATCAAGACCGTTTAGATACGATTTCTAATGTACGTGCAGCCGGTATGTCAGTTTGTTGCGGCGGCATTGTGGGCATGGGTGAATCCCGTGAACAGCGTGCAGCTTTCTTGGCCCGCTTGGCCAATTTAAGCCCATATCCAGAGTCAGTTCCAATTAACCACCTGGTTCCTGTTGCGGGCACTCCTTTGGCAGATCAGAAGCCCTTAGATCCACTGGAATTCGTCAGAACTATTGCTGTTGCTCGCATCACGATGCCGCGTGCACGGGTGCGTTTATCGGCTGGTCGGCAGGAGCTCGGCAGGGCAGTTCAGGCCATGTGCTTCCAGGCTGGAGCGAATTCTATTTTCTATGGTGAGCAACTACTCACTACCGGTAATCCCGAGGCAGAACAGGACCGTGAGCTTTTGGCTGAGTTGGGTTTGAAGACTAAGCAAAGCTGCAAAGCAGAGGTTTTGGTCTAGTTTTTCAAGCCTATGGCGCTAATTGATCGCTTCATTATTGAGTTTGATACAGCCTTGCGCTCGGTAGTTGGGGGAGCTCATGCCCATCGCCCAACCCCAGGTTCGGATATTCAATCTACTGCATTGCTAGATGTCAAAGAGCGAGAGCATGCTGCTGGATTAATGCGTGTCAATCACGTGGGTGAGGTTTGTGCCCAAGCTCTCTATCAGTCCCAAAAATTAGTGGCCCGTAATCCTGAAATTCGGCAGATGTTGGATCATTCTGGCCAAGAGGAAATGGATCATTTAGCTTGGTGCGAAACACGTCTTCAGGAGTTAGGTTCGCACACGAGTTATCTCAATCCAATTTGGTATGCAGGATCCTTTGCAATCGGCCTGGCTGCTGGCTTAGCGGGCGATAAGTGGAGTTTAGGATTTGTTGCTGAAACAGAAAAACAAGTAGAGAATCACCTCGAAAGCCATCTTCAAAAATTGCCTATAGAAGATGAGCGTTCTCGAGCTATTGTTGATCAAATGCGCATCGATGAAATCGAGCATGGACAAGCTGCCATTTCTGCTGGAGGTGCGGCCTTGCCGGAGCCGATTCAGAAGTTAATGCAGGCGATGTCCAAAGTCATGACAAGCACTGCTTACAAAATCTAGTTCTAAGTTAATAATTTTGTTTAATTTGATTCAGAATACTGTTTATTAATACAGTATATTTATCTATTATTAGGATAAATAGCTAAGACCTATTCTTAAGTATATTTTCCAAGCCATTGTTTCAAGTAGCATTTTTATAGGCACCATTTTATTAACACATGACGCTAAGTGTTTGTAATCACTAGGAAATTTCCTAAAAAATTACCCAAAAACACTTGACCCTCTTATTGCGATCCTCTAAAGTGGGAGGAAGTGTGAAAAAGTGGGGTAAATGGTGTTTCAAGGTGCGTCAGCTCTCAATTTAGATGCAAAAGGCCGCATGTCTGTGCCGGCAAAGCATCGTGACGCCTTGTTAGTTCAAGGCGAGGGCCGAATTACGCTCACAAAACACCCCGACGGATGCTTGCTGCTGTTCCCGCGCCCTGAGTGGGAAACCTTCCGCTCGCGTGTTGCGCAACTGCCAATGGATGCCCATTGGTGGCGACGTATTTTCCTCGGTAATGCTGCGGAAATTGATTTGGATAGCGCTGGAAGAATTTTGGTGAGCCCAGAGTTGCGCTCAGCTGCCGGCATTGAAAAAGAAGTGATGCTGCTCGGAATGGGTAGTCATCTGGAGTTGTGGGACGCCGCTACTTACGCTGCAAAAGAACAGGCTGCCATTGCACAAGGTATGCCTGAAGCCCTGAAGCAATTTAATTTTTGATGACAGGGTGCCATGAACATAACTCATCGCCCAGTATTACTGGCCGAGGCGGTGACGGCGCTGATCAGTGGTCCACGCATCACATCTTCCGAGGCATCAAAAAATCCACTCTTGATCGATGGAACCTTTGGGCGCGGTGGCCATACGCAAGCACTGCTCTTGCAATTGCCTCCAAGCGCGCAAATGATTTCTTTCGACAAGGATTTAGATGCGATCGCAGTAGCGGAAAAAATCAACGATCCCCGTTTACGAATCGTGCACGACAGTTTTGCGCAGATGGACCAGTACGCGGAGCCAGAATCAGTCGATGGAATTTTGTTAGACCTTGGGATCAGCTCTCCACAAGTGGACGAAGCGCATCGGGGATTTTCCTTTCGCAAGGATGGCCCGCTGGATATGCGCATGAACACGGATCACGGTTTAACGG
This sequence comes from Polynucleobacter sp. AP-Ainpum-60-G11, assembly GCF_018688375.1. Classification (NCBI taxonomy): domain Bacteria; kingdom Pseudomonadati; phylum Pseudomonadota; class Betaproteobacteria; order Burkholderiales; family Burkholderiaceae; genus Polynucleobacter; species Polynucleobacter sp. AP-Ainpum-60-G11. The sequence continues at coordinate 148,615 of NZ_CP061318.1, forward strand.
CGGCAGAATGGTTGGAGCAAGCATCACAAGAGGACATCACGCGCGTGATTAAGACTTATGGTGAGGAACGTTTTGCATTTCAGATCGCTAAAGCCATTGTGGCAAAGCGAGAAGAGGGCTTGTCTCCAAAAACAACCTTGCAGCTAGCAGGCTTGGTAGCCAGCGTGGTACGCACAAGAGAAGTGGGGCAAGATCCTGCCACGAGAACTTTCCAAGCTCTCCGAATATTCATTAATCGTGAGTTGGAAGATTTGGAGCTCGGATTGAAGGCTGCGCTCAATTTATTAAAGCCAGGTGCACGCTTAGCGGTAATCAGTTTTCATTCGCTTGAAGATCGCATCGTGAAGCAATTCATGCAGTCGCACGCGAAGGTTGAAATCCCACGGGGTTTGCCAGTACGCGATAGAGATCTACCGCAAAGTGCCTTAGAAATTATTGGACGGGTTAAGCCAAGTGATCAGGAGATTCGAGAGAATCCACGTGCTCGTTCCGCCATCATGCGCGTTGCTGAAAAACGTGCGGGAGTGCCAACTTGAATCGCGCCACGTTGACCTTATTGGTATTGCTATTAGTTTGCGCACTATCTTTGGTGGCAGCACAGCAGCGTGCACGTAAATTATTTATCTCTTTAGATCGCGCGCAAATTGAAGAGCGTAAATTAAATCAAGACTGGTTACGCTTAGAGTATGAGCAGCGCAATTTATCTAAGTCTGCGCGGATTCGCGATGTTGCTCGCAATCAGTTGCGGATGGTGCCTATATCTCCAGAGCGTACTTTGTACCTGAAGGAGGCTAGATGAGGACGGTAGGTTTTTCTACTACTCCAAATCTAGTATTGCGTCTGCCAATGTGGCGGTCACGCCTCATGCTATTTATGTTGTTCTTCGTATTCATGCTGTTATTAGTGCGAGCTTTTTGGATTCAGGGTCCGGGCAATGCCTTCTATGAGGCAAAAGGTGTTCGTGGTACGCAGCGCGAGTTAGAGTTGCCAGCTTCTCGCGGAAAGATATTGGATCGTAATGGCCAAGTGATTGCTACGAGCTTGGAGGCAAAGTCTGTGATTGCCTATAACGACACCGTACCAGATGATTTGGCGGTTGATAAGGTGCAAAAGTTAGCAAGACTATTGCAGATCAGCGAATCAGAACTGCGTAAAAAGTTAAAAGAAGATCGTAAGCAGGTTTTCTTGAAGCGCCAAGTAGATCCCGTGGTGGCGCAACAGATTAAACAATTAGAAATTCCCGGCATTGGCTTAAATAATGAATACCGTCGCTTTTATCCAGAGGGTGAAGCGATGGCGCACGTTGTTGGTTTTACAAATGTGGAAGATCGTGGTCAAGAGGGTATGGAGCTCTCTCGAGAAAAAGACTTGGCTGGACATCCAGGCGCGCGTCGAGTGGTTGTAGATCGCCTGGGTCGCGTGGTCGAAGATGTGGCCATTTTGCAGTTGCCACAAAATGGCAAGGATCTGCAACTTTCTATTGATAGCAAGATTCAGTTTTTAGCCTATAACGCAGTTAAGAGTGCGGTCGAGCAACACCGCGCTAGCGCAGGTGGCGCAGTGGTATTGGACACTCAGACTGGTGAGATCTTGGCTTTAGCAAATTACCCAAGCTATAACCCTAACGATCGCAAGAAGTTAACGGGTGAGCAGTTGCGTAATCGCGTTTTAACTGACACCTTTGAACCCGGCTCGACAATGAAGCCATTAACTGTAGCAATTGCCTTGGAAAAAGGTGTCATTGCTCCCAATACCAATATGGTGATTGGTGCTAAATATTTAGTGGGGCCTAAACCCATCACAGATACACATCCCTACGGTAATTTAACTGTTTCTCAAATTATTCAAAAATCAAGCAACATTGGTACAGCCAAAATTGCGATGAACAATTTAACTGCAGAAGAGATGTGGAATTTCTACACCTCTGTTGGTTTAGGTCAGGCGCCGAAGATTGGATTTCCTGGCGCTGTAGCTGGCACAGTTCATCCCTATAAAAAGTGGATGCCAACAGATCAGGCGCGGATTGCTTTTGGTTATGGCATCTCAGGCTCACTTTTTCAAGTTGCTCGTGCTTACACCATCTTTGCCCGCGATGGAGAATTAGTGCCACTCACGATTGAGCGCAGCCCAGAATTTAAGCCAGGTACACATGTTATTTCCGCTAAGACTGCCATGGAAATGCGAAGCATGATGGAGTCGGTAACAGAGCCTGGCGGCACTGCAATCAAAGCACAGGCTGAAGGTTATCGTGTTGGCGGAAAAACAGGTACAGCCCATAAATTAGTGGGTAAGGGCTATGGCAATAAATACCGTGCGTACTTTGCAGGTCTAGCGCCAATTAGTGCGCCACGTATTGTGGTGGCGGTAATGATCGATGAACCAACTGGCGGGAGTCACTATGGCGGTGATGTAGCTGCACCAGTGTTTTCTACTATTGTGAGTGAAACCTTGCGCACACTGAATGTTGCCCCCGATAGCAATGTGAATCAGGCAATGTTGGAAGATAAAAACAGTGTAGATATTCAGAGTGCTGCGGTTAAAACAAATGCCGCGGTTTTAAAGAGATGATGGCAATGGTGAATATCGAACCGCATCTCTTGATCTCGCACTTACGCGATCTCACATCTGTAGATGCCAAGGTATCTGCGGATAGCCGTCAAATTCAATCTGGCGATATCTTCTTTGCGTACCCTGTTGGTCATGGAAATGCCCTGCGTGATGGTCGTGATTACATTGCTGCCGCCCTAGCGAATGGTGCTGCGGCAGTTGTATTTGATCCTGCAGATGGTGTAGCTAATGAATACTTAGATCGCCCAGAATGTTTTGCTGTTGAGAATTTATCAAGTTTGGCTGGAGAGCTTTGTGCAGAGTGGTATGACTACCCAAGTAAACAGCTGAATGTTATAGGTGTTACCGGTACCAATGGCAAAACCAGCATCACTCAGTGGTTAGCACAGGCCTTGGATGAGTCAAATCATCGAACAGCGGTATTAGGCACCTTAGGCACTGGATTTCCAGGAGCATTGGTTCAGACTGGTTACACCACACCCGATGCGCCTCGCCTACAAACTCAATTGAAAGAATTGTTTGATTTAGGTGCTCAGCAAGTGGCGATAGAGATCTCCTCTCATGCACTCGATCAAGATCGCGTTACTGGTTTGGATGTGCGTACCGCGGTATTTACTAATTTGACCCAAGATCATCTGGATTATCACGGCACGATGGGTGAATACGCTGAGGCAAAAGCAAAACTATTCCAATTGCCTCGGCTTGAAAATGCCATTATTAATTTTGATGATCCCTTTGGTCGCGAATTAGCAATGAAGCTCCTCGCTGTCGACGGTCCTCGAGTATGGGGCTACGCATTAAGTATTGATGCATTTTCTGGGTTTGAAAAATTTGGCGATCGTCTGAAGCGTGCCTCTACAGAAAACACTGTATTTACGGCTACAGGCTATGAATCTGAATTTAGCTGTGATGCATCTGGACCATGTGCTGTCCAACTTGCAGTATTGGGTGAATTCAATCTGAGCAATTGTCTTGCTGTTTGGACAGTTCTATTGGCGCAGGGCTTGAATCCACATGAAGCCTCCAAGCGTATGTGCAAATTAAGTCCCGTTCCAGGCCGTATGGAATTGATTCCTGTGAATAAAACGCAAAGAACCGAAGGTCCATTGGTAGTTGTGGATTATGCGCATACACCAGATGCTCTCACTAAAGCATTGAATGCCTTGCACCCTATTGCAGATCAACGTGACGGAAAAGTGTGGTGTGTCTTTGGTTGTGGCGGCGATCGAGATTCAGGTAAGCGCTCACAAATGGGTAGGGTTGCTCAAGATTTTGCCGATTACATTGTGATTACAAGTGATAACCCGCGCTCTGAAGATCCAGAATCCATTATTACCATGATCCAGTCTGGTATGTCTGGCGACTTGGCAAATGTTCAAGTGCTGTCTGACAGGGCTGCTGCAATTATGGCTGCAGTAAGACATGCTGATACCAAAGATATTGTTTTGGTTGCTGGCAAAGGGCATGAGTCTACTCAAGAAATCAATGGCAAGAAATTTGATTTTTCTGATCAAGAGCATATTCGTTTGGCAGCAGGAGGTGGCATATGAGTATGTCTATGACTAGCCTCGCCCAAGTACATGCCATGTTGCCAGGTAGTCAGTTGATTCATACTGATGCAAAGTCTGCCGAAGGAATTTCTATTTCTCATGTTGGCAGTGATAGTCGTCAGATCCAGTCTGGTGAATTATTTATTGCCTTGTCGGGCGAACGTTTTGATGCGCATCATTTTTTGGGTGATGTGGCTGCAGCGGGCGCTAGCGCTGCGCTCATTAGTAATACACAAGCCTGTCCAGAGAACTTGCCTGCAGTTTGTGTTCAGGATGTTAAACAAGGCTTAGGTGAGCTAGCAAAAGCATGGCGTGCACAGTTTTCTATTCCAGTAGCTTTGGTAACTGGATCTAATGGTAAGACCACAGTAAAAGAGATGATTGCATCAATCTTCAGGACAGCTGTGGGTGAAGAGGGCACTCTAGTTACTAAAGGTAACTTCAATAACGATATTGGTCTGCCTTTAACCTTGTTACGCATGCGCTCAACGGATCGCTTGGCAGTGATTGAGTTGGGAATGAATCATCCTGGCGAAACCGCAGAGTTAGCCGTCATTGCTCAGGCCAATATTGCGTTAATTAACAATGCGCAGCGTGAGCATCAAGAATTTATGGCGACAGTAGAAGCTGTTGCGCAAGAACATGCATCAGCTTTGGCGGCACTCCCTGTGGATGGTGTTGCAGTCTTCCCAGCAGATTCTGAATTTTCTAGTGTTTGGCGGCAAGCTGCTGCTGGACGCAAGGTAATTGATTTTGCTTTATCTGCGGACTCGGCATTAGTCAAAGCCTCTGTGACTGGAAAGTTATTAGCTAGCGGAAAAATTGAGATTTCAACTGAACTTGGCAAAGTTGAGGTTCAACCCAATACCTTGGGAAGCCACAATGTGCGCAATGCCTTAGCGGCTAGTGCAGTTGCTCTGGGCGCTGGATTAAGTTTGGAGCAAATCAAAATGGGTCTGGAATCCTTTCATCCAGTAAATGGACGCATGCAATCAAAGCTTTTGGATGCAGGCCGTACCTTGATTGACGATAGTTACAACGCTAACCCTGATTCTGTCAGAGCAGCTATTGATGCGCTGAAACAGTCTGGGAATGTCTCCTGGTTGATATTGGGAGATATGGGCGAAGTAGGCGATCAAGGCCCCGCGTTCCATGAGGAAGTTGGTGCCTATGCTGCTGAGCAGGGGATTACTAAATTATTTGCTCTTGGAGAGCAGTGCAAATTTGCAGTGCAGGGCTTTAATGATTTATCGAAGACTCAGCATGCTAGTAGTGCTGCGCACTACACCACATTGGATCATTTACTTGAGGGGCTTAATGTGGCGCTAGCAGATCAAGAGTCAAGCAAGCAGTTGCACTTAGATATTTTGGTTAAGGGATCTCGTTTTATGCGTATGGAGCGTGTAGTGCAGGCCTTATTAGAGGAGGCTAAAACATGCTCTTGATATTGGCGCAATGGTTACAGGACGATTTTGGATTCTTCCGAGTCTTTAACTACATCACTTTTAGAGCGGTGATGGCAACAGTGACTGCTTTGCTAATTGGCTTGGCGGCTGGTCCATGGGTTATTCGCAAGTTGACTGCATTGAAGATGGGTCAAGCAGTCCGTACGGATGGTCCACAAACCCATTTAGTGAAATCAGGCACCCCAACAATGGGCGGTGTATTGATTCTTTTGGGTATTTTTATCTCCTGCATGTTGTGGGCTGATTTGAGCAATCGCTTTATCTGGATTGTGATGATTGTGACTTTTGGATTTGGCTTGGTCGGCTGGGTTGATGATTACCGCAAAGTCGCGCGCAAAGATCCTAAAGGAATGGCTTCAAGAGAAAAATTCTTTTGGCAGACTTTGATTGGATTATTTGCCGCTATTTATTTAGCCTTCTCTGTATCTGAAGTAAATAACCTCAAAGTCTTGCAGTTGTTCTTTGATTGGCTTAAGAGCGGCTTCGCATTGGATCTTCCAGCTAAATCAAACTTACTGATTCCGTTTATGAAAGAAGTGAGTTACCCATTAGGCGTAATGGGTTTCATTATTTTGAGTTACTTAGTGATTGTTGGTAGTAGTAACGCCGTAAATCTTACAGATGGACTAGATGGTCTAGTGATCATGCCAGTAATATTGGTGGGTGCTGCTCTAGGTGCTTTTGCTTATGTGATGGGTAATGCAATTTACGCAAAGTATTTATTGTTCCCATACATTCCTGGCGCAGGTGAGCTCATGATTTTCTGTGGGGCCATGGGTGGTGCGGGGCTCGCATTCCTCTGGTACAACACCCATCCCGCTCAAGTGTTCATGGGCGATGTTGGCGCACTTGCATTAGGCGGTGCACTCGGAACTATAGCCGTGATTGTTCGTCAAGAAATCGTGCTCTTCGTTATGGGTGGGATCTTTGTGGCGGAAACACTATCAGTGATGCTGCAAGTCTTTTGGTTCAAATTTACCAAGAAGCGATTTGGTGAGGGTCGTCGCATTTTTAGGATGGCACCACTACATCACCATTTTGAATTGGGAGGTTGGCGCGAAACTCAGGTAGTGGTTCGCTTCTGGATCATCACCATTTTATTAGTTCTCATTGGCCTCTCCAGCCTGAAATTACGGTAAGCCAAGGAATATGCATAACTTAGATCAAGCCTTCGCTAATCCAGCTCTCATCAAAGATGAGGGTTATCAAGCGCCTCAGAATTTCTTAATCTTGGGATTGGGAGAGTCTGGTTATGCCATGGCTAAGTGGTGTTTGCGGAACGCTGCAAAAGTTAGTCTGGCCGATACGCGTGATCGTGAACAGTTAAATGAGCATCAAAAAGCCTGGTTAGCTGATCTTGAATTTGCGGGGCTCAAAGAAGCCCACTTTGGTCCGCTTGATGACCTGAATTTAAAAAATATTGATGTCATCGGAATTAGCCCTGGTTTATCGCCACTTCAAGAGCCAGTAGCCTCATTCTTGGTGAAAGCACAAGAAGCCACTATTGATATCTGGGGAGAGTTGGAATTCTTTGCCAGAGCGATTGCTGCATTAGATCGCATGGCCCAAGTCTTAGAGTCAGAATATAAGCCGGCCTTATTGGCAATCACCGGAACCAATGGAAAGACAACTACAACTGCACTGACTGGACAGTTGTGCGAACGCGCTGGTAAGCGAGTTGCTGTTGCTGGCAATATCAGCCCTGCAGCTTTAGATAAATTGATGTCTTGCTTGGATGAATCCGATCAAGTCGCTGATATGCCTGAGATTTGGGTGCTTGAACTTTCCAGCTTCCAACTGGTTTACACCAGTACCTTCAATGCAACTGCAGCAACCGTATTAAATATTACGCAAGATCACCTGGATTGGCATGGTGATATGCAAGCCTATGTTGATGCAAAAGCGAATATCTTTGGGCAAGACACTGTCAGCATTCTGAATCGTGATGATTCATTAGTAATGAATTTACTAACTGAAGAGCAAAAAGCTAATAAATCAGTCATTACTTTTGGAGCAGGTCGTCCTGATGAGCAGGGTGATTTTGGTATTGAGCATGATCTGCGTGCCGGTGGCATTGATTGGCTAGTCTGGGCTGAGGTAGATGAAGAGCTTGAGCCCCAACCTAAGCGTCGCCGAAAAGTTATTGCAGAAGAAGAAGAGCCATTAAGACTGAAGCGTTTAATACCTGCTGATGCTTTACGTATCCGTGGCCGCCACAATGCGTTGAATGCATTGGCCGCATTAGCCTTGGCACGAGCAGCTGGTTTACCAATGAATATGCTCTTGCATGGTTTACGCGACTATCATGGCGAGCCTCATCGTGTTCAAAGTGTTTCAATTGTGTCGAATGTTGAGTATGTGGATGACAGTAAAGGTACGAATGTAGGCGCAACAGTAGCCGCGTTAAATGGTTTGAGCGCGAATGAATCTGGCAAGCGGATCTGGTTGATTGCTGGTGGTGAAGGCAAAGGCCAGGACTTTAGCCCTTTGCGTGATCCTGCGCTACGTTTTGTAAAAGGAGTCTTCCTGATTGGTAAAGATGCACCAATTATTGCGGAGGCTTTGGCTGATTCGGTGCCCTACGTCATGAGTGAGACTCTCAAAAATGCAGTAGCAGAAGCTGCCAAGCAAGCCCAGTCCGGCGATATCGTTTTACTCTCGCCAGCTTGCGCTAGCTTTGATCAGTTTAGTGATTACGTAGCACGCGCTGAAGCATTTGTTGCAGAAGTCCAAGAATTGGGAATGCAATTCGAAGGAGTCGATGCATGAGTTTGAGGGAAAAACTTTTTCCTGAGAATCGTATGGCCCTTGGCCGCTTCTGGAATTTTTCCAGAGGCGGAATTGATAATTTCCGTAGCGGCTTGAGAGATGCGGTTTCTGGTGTTGAGCAAACTCGTTCGCGCATGATGGACTATGACCAGCTACTGGTATGGGCTGTATTGTCTCTGGCCTTAATTGGCTTGGTGATGGTTTACTCCGCCTCCATTACTTTGGCTGATGGCCCTAAGTATGCAAACTACAGCAGTAACTTCTTTTTAATCCGTCACTGCATTTCATTGGCTATTGCTATTGGGGTTGCTATTTGGGTATTTAAGATCCCCACCCATGTGTGGGATCGCTATTCACCAGTGATTTTTGGTTTCACGGTTCTGCTATTAATTGCCGTGCTCATCCCTGGTGTTGGAAAAGGGGTGAATGGCGCCAAGCGTTGGATTCCTTTGGGGCTCATGAATTTCCAGCCATCTGAATTAATGAAATTTGCAGCCGTGATTTTTGCCGCAAGTTACACAGTGCAGCGCCAAGAATATCTTCACTCCTTTGTTAAAGGCATGTTGCCAATGGGTATTGCAGTTGCATTGGTTGGCGGCTTATTGATGGCTGAGCCTGATATGGGTGCATTTGTTGTGGTTGCCTTAATTGCGTTCGGAATTTTGTTCTTGGGTGGTATTAACGCAAAGTTGTTTGGTGGTTTGATCCTGGTTGGTTTGTTGAGTGGCGCCACCATGATTGCGCTTTCACCATTCCGTCGTGGTCGCATGTTGGCGTTTATGGATCCATGGCAAGTTGATAACGCAGCCAATAAAGGTTATCAATTAACTCATTCACTTATGGCATTTGGTCGTGGCGAATGGTTTGGTTTGGGTCTGGGTGGCAGTGTTGAAAAATTACATTACTTACCAGAGGCGCATACCGATTTCATCATGGCGGTGATTGGTGAGGAGCTTGGCTTTGTTGGTGTGGTAGTGATGATCTTTTTGTTCTATTGGATCGTACGTCGCGCATTCTTGATTGGACGCACTGCATTGCAATTGGATCGCAGCTTTGCGGGTCTTGCCGCTAAAGGTGTGGCGATATGGATTGGTTGGCAGGCATTTATCAATATGGGCGTTAACTTGGGTTTGCTTCCTACTAAAGGTTTGACCCTTCCTTTAGTTAGCTATGGCGGCTCAGGAATTTTGATGAATGCAGTTGCAGTAGCAATGCTCCTGCGTATTGATTATGAGAACCGAATCTTGATGCGGGGTGGCAAGTTATGACCAAGCCATCTATTTTGATTATGGCCGGCGGCACTGGTGGACATATTTTCCCGGGCCTGGCGGTTGCTGAATATCTACGCATCTGTGGCTGGAAAGTTTTTTGGCTTGGCAATCAAAGCGGTATGGAATATCGCTTGGTAAAAGCTTGCGACTTTCCATTTGAAGCTGTTGAGTTTGGTGGCCTGCGTGGCAAAGGCATCAAAGCAAAATTGATGCTGCCATTCAACCTGGCAAGGGCGAGTTTTCAGAGTTTGAAAATCATGCGCCGCATTAAGCCAAATGTGGTTTTAGGTATGGGTGGATACATTACATTTCCCGGTGGCTTGATGACAAAGTTTTTGAAGAAGCCATTGGTTTTGCATGAAGCTAATTCTGTAGCAGGAAGTGCCAATCGCGCTTTAGCCAAGATTGCTATGCGTACCTTAACTGGTTTCCCAGATACGATGGCTCATGCTGAGTGGGTAGGAAACCCTATTCGTGAAGAGTTTGAAACCGTGGGCGTGCCAGCAAAACGATATGAGGCGCGTACTGGACCTTTATCGGTCTTAGTGGTTGGTGGCAGCTTAGGCGCGGCTGCTTTAAATGAAGTAATTCCAGCAGCCTTAGCACTGATGGATAAAGATGCACGTCCTCATGTGATTCACCAGGCAGGCGATAAACATCTCGTAGATTTACAGAAGCGTTATGCCGACTTGGGTGTGGCCGCCGATATCCGTCCTTTTATTGATGACATGCCAGCCGCCTATGCTCAAGCAGATCTCGTTATCTGCCGATCTGGCGCGATGACTATCTCAGAAATCGCAGCATGTGGTGTTGCATCCTGCTTAATTCCATTCCCATTTGCGATTGATGATCACCAAACTGCAAATGCGCGTTTTTTGTCGGCTGCAGATGCAGCCATTTTGCTCCCACAGCAAGATCTCAATCCCCAGGATCTCGCATCCATGATTCAAAACTTTAGCCGCCAAGATTTACAAGTAATGGCTGAGCGTGCCCATGCTTTAGCAAAGCCCCATGCAACTCAGCGTGTGGCTGAGGTATGTGCAGACTGTGCAGGAGTAGGTATATGAAACATATCGTTCAGCAAATTCATTTTGTTGGTATAGGCGGCGCAGGCATGAGCGGCATTGCCGAAGTACTGCTGAATCTGGGCTATCAGGTATCTGGGTCTGACTTGGCCGAAGGCGCTACAACTAAGCGTCTAAAAGATTTAGGCGCAGTCATTCATATTGGGCATGATCCTAAAAATATTGGTACTGCAGAGGCGGTAGTAATTTCTACTGCAGTTGCAGGAAACAACCCTGAAGTGCTGGCTGCTCGTGCAGCCAAAGTTCCCGTTATTCAGCGTGCTGTCATGCTCGGTGAACTCATGCGTTTGAAGCAGGGAATTGCTATTGCAGGTACACATGGCAAAACCACCACCACCAGTTTGGTCGCCTCAGTCTTAGCTGAAGGTGGCTTAGATCCTACCTTTGTGATTGGTGGAAAGTTAAATTCCGCAGGTGCTAATGCACGATTGGGCCAGGGCGACTTTATTGTGGTTGAGGCGGATGAGTCGGATGCCTCTTTCCTGCAATTATTTCCAGCGATGGAAGTGGTCACCAATATTGACGCTGATCATATGGATACCTATCAGCATGACATGGCAAGGTTGAAGCAAGCGTTTGTTCAGTTCATTCAGCGCATGCCTTTTTATGGTGTTGCAGTACTTTGTATAGACGATGCAAACGTTCGCGACATTATTCCATTTGTGTCACAACCGGTATTGCGCTACGGCTTATCTGATGATGCAGACATTCGAGCAAGTAATGTACGAGCTGAGGGTACTCGCATGCACTTTACAGTTGATCGTAAAACGGTACGTCGTCACGGCAATAAGCCTGGTCGACTTGAAGTGCAACTCAATTTACCGGGCTTGCATAACGTTCGCAATGCTCTAGCAGCAATTGGTATCGCTACTGAGCTTGGTGTGGGTGATGAAGCAATTGTTAAGGCTTTATCTGAATTTAGTGGTGTTGGGCGTCGCTTCCAAAGATATGGAGAGATTCCTTTGCTATCTGGTGGAAGCTTCACATTAATAGATGACTACGGTCACCACCCTGTTGAAATGGCGGCTACTTTATCTGCGGCCCGTGGCGCTTTTCCAGGTCGTCGCTTGGTACTGGCATTTCAGCCACATCGTTTTACAAGAACGCGTGACTGCTTTGGTGAATTTGTACAGGTACTCAAAAACTTTGATGCTCTCGTGTTAACCGAGGTCTATCCCGCTGGTGAAGCGAAGATTCCAGGCGCTGATGGTCAAAGTCTCATGAAAGCAGCACTTACTGCTGATAAAACTGCAAATGGTTCATTAGACTTCGCTTCCGTAGCTTTTGCACCTAGCGTTGCAGATATGCCAGAAAAACTCAGCGCTTTATTGCGTGATGGTGATGTCTTAATTACGATGGGTGCAGGCTCTATCTCTGGCTTGCCTCATGTATTGGCGGAGGCAAAACATGTCTAAGCAAAATCAACAATATCTTTCTTGGGGTGAGCGAGTGAAGCATGAGCTCGCCATTCTCGATGTTAAATCTCTTGGTCGGGTTGGTGTATTGCTTGGCGGTCGCTCTGGTGAGCGTGAGATTTCCTTGATGTCGGGTAATGGCGTCTTGGAAGCGCTGCTCTCTGTAGGGGTTGATGCACATCCATTTGATCCAGGGTTGCGTTGCCCAACTGAACTGGCAAGAGAAAACTTTGACCGTATCTTTATTTCCTTGCATGGACGCTACGGTGAAGATGGCACCATCCAAGGATTACTCGAACTTTTAGGGTTGCCTTATACCGGTAGCGGCGTATTAGCATCCGCACTGGCGATCGACAAAATTGCAACGAAGCTTGTTTGGCTCAGTAGCGGCCTTTCAACGCCAGAATTTCAGGAGTTGAAAGCGGATAGCGATTGGAATGCGGTGGTGAAGCACTTAGGTTTGCCATTGATTGTCAAGCCAGCGCATGAAGGCTCTTCACTTGGTCTGACTAAAGTGAAATCCGTCGATGAGTTGCCTGCAGCTTATAAGTTGGCTGCAGGGATGGATAAAAAGGTGATTGCCGAAACTTGTATTGTTGGTGACGAGTTGACCTGCCCATTGGTTGGATTTGGCGCCGATGCTGAGGCCTTGCCTGTGATCAAAATTATCCCGCCAGAGGCCAATTACGATTTCCACAACAAGTATTTCTCTGATGAGACTAAATACTTGTGCCCAACTGATTTAGCGCCAGAGGTAAACAAGGCTGTTCAAGATTTGGCGTTGGCCGCCTATCGTGCGCTTGGTTGCAAAACCTGGGGTCGCGCTGATGTGATGCTCGATCAAAAAACTGGCAAACCTTATCTCTTGGAGATGAATACATCTCCAGGCATGACTTCACATTCTTTAGTTCCAATGGCTGCCAAAGCAGCCGGTGTTGAATATGCTGAATTGGTTCTCTGGGTCATTAGCCAAACCTTGAATACCAAAGGGTCTACGCAAGTATGAGTCGGATGAGCGCCTTCTTAAATGGCTTCGGTGAAGTATTTGCTTCACTGGCATCTCCGCTTTGGAATTATCCAGAGCGGATGCAAAAGCTGAGCCGTTTCTTGATGCGCTGTTTTGCAGTCATGGTTTGCGTTGGAATATTTGTGTGGTTAAGTCAGCGCCCAGTCTTCGCCTTGCGCCAAGTTGTCATTGAGCCAGTAGCTGGGCAAACACTCAAACATATTAATAAACCCGTAGTGAAGCAACAAGTCTTAGAGACGGTAAAGGGTAACTTTTTCAGCGTCAGGCTGGAGGATGTGAAACGTGGGTTTGAGTCAATGCCCTGGGTTCGTCATGCAAATGTTCGCAGAGTCTGGCCTAACGGATTGATTGTGAGTATTGAAGAGCAAAAGCCCTTTGGTACTTGGGGTGGGGTTGATAGTCACACCTTAATGAATACCCATGGTGAGCTGTTTGCTGGTCGTGTTTCTGATGTGGGCGATGGTATTCAGTTGGTTGACTTCACCGGTCCAGAAGATGCAAGTAAAGAAGTGATGCGCCTGTATGAGAGAGCAAACGCATGGTTTAAGCCTTGGAGTGCCGAAGTGAAAAGTCTCACTCTCTCTGAGCGTTATGCCTGGCACGTGAAGTTATCCAATGGCATGAAGGTGGAGTTCGGTAGGGATGAAGAGAACTCCGACAAAACATTAACTGAAGATCGCGTAGCGCGTCTCTTTAAATATTGGCCAGAGGTTCAAGAGAAGTGGGCAAATCGGGTAGATGCAATTGATCTGCGGTATGCAAATGGTTTTGCAGTGCATCTCGCTTCGGTAAGTTTGAAAAAGAATGAAGTAGACGGTAAAAAAAGTGAGCAGAAGCAATGAGGAATGAGAATGAGTAAAGACAACCGCGATTTATTGGTCGGATTGGATATTGGAACCTCCAAGGTGGTTGCTTTGGTCGCCGAACTAGGTGTTGATGGCCAATTCAATGTTGTTGGTGTTGGCCAAACTGCATCCAAAGGTTTGAAAAAAGGTGTCGTTGTCAATATTGAGGCAACAGTCCAGTCTATTCAAAAGGCGCTTGAAGAGGCTGAGGTGATGGCTGATCGCCAGATCGTTCAGGTCTTTACTGGTATCGCTGGAAATCACATTGTGAGCTTTAACTCCAGCGGTATGGTGGCTATTCGCGATAAAGAGGTCAGCGCTGGCGATGTTGAGCGTGTTTTAGAGACTGCTAAAGCAATCAATATTCCAACGGATCAGCAAATCCTTCACATTCTTGTTCAAGAATTCATTATTGATGGGCAAGAAGATGTGCGTGAGCCAATTGGCATGAGCGGTTTACGCCTAGAAGTGAAAGTACATATTGTTACTGGCGCCGTGAGTGCTGCGCAAAATATTGTGAAATGTGTACGTCGCTGTGGCTTGGAGGTAAATGATCTCATCTTGCAGCCGCTTGCATCTAGCTTAGCCGTATTAACTGAAGATGAAAAAGAATTAGGCGTTGTTTTGGTGGATATTGGTGGCGGTACGACCGATATTGCTATTTATTGTCAGGGCTCAATTCGACATACTGCAGTGATTCCAATTGCAGGCGATCAAATTACCAATGACATAGCAATGGCGTTGCGCACACCGACTATTGATGCGGAAGATCTCAAAATTCAATACGGTATTGCTCGCCAAGATATGGCTGATCCGACCACCATGATTGATGTCCCGGGTGTTGGTGATCGTGAGCCACGACCAATGTCAAAACAAGCCTTAGCTGCAGTAATCGAACCCCGAGTTGAAGAATTATTCACTTTGGTGCGAGGGGTGGTTCGCGATTCTGGCTATGAAGATATGGTTTCTTCAGGAATCGTACTGACCGGTGGAACTGCATTAATGCCAGGCATGGTTGAGCTTGCTGAACAAGTGTTCTTGCGCCCAGCGCGCATTGGTACACCCGAGTACCGCGGCCATCTGCATGAAGTTTTGCGTAGCCCACGTTTTGCTACCAGCATCGGTTTATTAATGGAAGGCCAAGCGCAGTTGTTGCGTGGCCGTCGAGTATCTCAGTCAGGCGCGTTGCAGAGTGTGATCTCGCGCATGAAGGAATGGTTCGCAGGAAATTTTTAAGTTTTTCGTCGTCGTCAATGTAGTACTTATTACCTAGGAGGGTATATGGAATTTGAAATGTTAGATCAAGAAACAGCCGGCAAAACCATTATTAAAGTGGTTGGAGTTGGTGGTGCAGGTGGTAATGCAGTTCAGCACATGATTCGTCGCGGTGTTAATGGCGTAGAGTTTATTTGCATGAACACCGATGCTGGCGCTTTACAGCGTTCTGAGGCATCTGTGAATTTGCAACTGGGCTCTAGCGGACTCGGTGCTGGTGCAAAACCTGAAATTGGAGCGGCTTCTGCTGAGGAGGCCCGTGCTCGCATTGCAGACACATTGCAAGGTGCACATATGGTATTCATTACTGCCGGCATGGGTGGTGGTACAGGTACTGGCGCAGCTCCAATCGTTGCTCAAGTTGCTAAAGAGATGGGTATTTTGACGGTTGGTGTTATCAGCAAGCCATTTGATTTTGAGGGCGTCAAGCGTCTTAAAGTTGCAGAGAATGGGGCAGCCGAATTAGAAGCATATGTTGATTCATTAATCGTTGTTCTTAATGAAAAACTCTTTGAAGTGATGGGTGAAGATGCTGAGTTTGATAAGGCATTCGCATGTGCTGATGATGTATTGCATAACGCTGTTTCAGGTATTGCAGAAATCATTAACGTTCAAGGCTTGATCAACGTCGACTTTGAAGACGTGAAAACAGTGATGGGCGAACAGGGCAAGGCAATGATGGGAACTGCAACAGTTTCTGGCATGGACCGTGCACGCTTGGCTGCTGAAGCTGCCGTTGCTTCACCATTGCTCGAAGGTGTTGATTTATCCGGTGCGCGTGGTGTATTGGTGAATATCACTGCTAGCCGTTCACTGAAGTTGTCCGAGACTCGTGAAGTTATGGCAGCAATTCGTGGCTACGCTGCAGATGATGCAACAGTGATCTTCGGTACCGTTTATGACGAGAGCTTAGGTGATGCCTTGCGCGTGACTGTGGTTGCTACGGGTTTGAATAATCCACAAGCACGTCAACATCATCAACCAGAGGTGGTTTGGAGACAAGCCACTGGTACACACGATGCAATGCCAACAATGGCTGACTTAAACAGCTTTGCTCCAGCAAGTGCTTCAGCAGCAATGAGCAAGGTAAGTCTTGATTCAGCTTTGGGCACTAGCGCTGGTTTGGCAATGACGGGTGCGGGTAGTACGCCTTCGATCGCCGCTCAGCCAGCCACTAGCGGTGTTGACTACAGTCAATACGATTTGCCACGTGTATTCCGTAGTTCGCGTGAAGCTGCACCAGCCCCTACTTTAGGTGCTGATAGCTCACCACAGGCAAAATCCATGTTGGATAAAGGGGCTGATTATTATGAAATCCCAGCTTTTTTACGTAAGCAAGCAGATTAATTAACTGCTTAATACAATAGGTAATGCAGAATGCCAGCGCGGCGCCCCTCCGGACGACGAATCCCGCGCTTGCGTTGGCATGCTAAATAACAATTACTTATTGGAGATGTCATGATTGCTGTCGGACAAAAATTACCTAACGCTACTCTTTATGAGTTTTTAGATGAAGCTAGCGAAGGTTGCGCTATCGGGCCAAATGCATTTGAAGTCGAGAAATTGACTGCTGGAAAAAAAGTCGTGATCTTTGCATTACCTGGTGCATTTACGCCAACCTGTTCTGCGAAGCATGTTCCTAGCTATGTTGAGCACTTTGATGCAATCAAAGCAAAAGGTGTTGATGAAATTTGGTGTATCTCAGTAAATGACCCATTTGTGATGGGCGCCTGGGGCCGCGATCAAAAAGTAGGTAAAAAGATTCGCATGTTGGGTGATGGCAGCGCTGAATTTACTAAGAAACTCGGTTTGGAGTTGGATTTGACTGCCCGTGGTTTAGGCGTTCGTTCAGATCGCTATGCCATGATTGTTGAGGATGGTGTTGTGACATGCCTGGATCGTGAAGCTCCTGGTAAATTTGAAGTGAGCGACGCTGCTTCAATTTTGAAAAAGCTTTAAGAAATTATTCCTGAACTTAGATAAAACTATGATGAAGCAACGCACGATCGCCACTCCGATTAAAACTGTGGGGATTGGCTTGCATTCTGGGCGCAAGGTGACCTTGTCTATTAAGCCTGCGCCAGTTAATTCAGGAATCCTATTTGTACGTGTAGATACCCCAGAGCAATCGGTTGTACCGGCTACTGCTCTGGCGGTTTGCGACACACGCTTAGCCTCAGTAATTCAAAAAGATGGAGTTCGTGTTTCCACTGTGGAGCATCTACTTTCAGCCTGTGCAGGTCTAGGGCTTGATAATTTATTGATTGAACTTGATGGCGAAGAAGTTCCGATCATGGATGGCAGTGCAGCTTCATTCTTATTTCTGATGGAATCAGCTGGTATTGCTGAGCAAGAGGCTTCAAGACAGTTTGTGGTGATTAAAAAACCCGTAGAAGTGAAAGAGGGCGATAAGCTTGCTCGCTTAGAACCTTTCTTTGGGTATAAGTTAGATTTCACAATCGACTTTAAGCATCCTGCAGTAGATAAGACTGGTCAGCGCTTTGTAGTTGATTTTGCGGAACATGCTTACCGAAGCGAGATTGGTCGTGCGCGCACTTTTGGCTTTGCTCATGAAGTTGAGGCATTGCGAGAAATGGGATTGGCACGCGGCGGCAGTTTAGATAACGCGATCGTGCTTGATGAGCATCGCATCCTCAATAACGAAGAGTTACGTTATGAAGATGAGTTTGTTCGCCATAAAATTTTGGATGCTATTGGCGATCTGTATTTAGTCGGACACCCTATTGTGGGCTCTTACGTAGCTGAAAAATCAGGACACGCCTTAAATAACGCGCTCTTGCGTAAGCTGTTGGAAGACCCTAGTTCCTACGAAATTAGCAGCTTCCTTGAAAGCAAGGCTCCCGCAGCCTATTCCAAAGAGAGCCAACCCCTCTTTTTCTAGGTTTATTTAGGTTTACTTTGAAGTAGGCGCTCAACCGCCTTGCGTAGATCAGAATCTGGCGCCAATTTCTCTAATAAGGATTCCCAGGAAGCTCTTGCCACAGCATTAAAGCCTTTTGGCTTTTGGCTAGCCTGCTGTCCCACGCGAGGTTTAATTTCCCAGCTCGGTGGTGCTGGTTTGAGGCGCACCTTAATACTTGCACAGACCACCCCTTTTTTATCTAACTCATTGATTAAACTAGGTAAAACCTGTTGAAGGCGGGTGGCGATACTGGCGCCATTCACTAATAAAAACAGCTCGTTCTGTCCGCCGGAGCGCCAGCCAGCCTCAATTTTGGGTGCTAAGTTATCCAAATCTAGCTCAAAAAGAGCTGCTTTGAGGGCAATTTTAAGTTTGGCAAGATCTTCTGTTTTAGCCAAAATACCGCCTAAGCCCTCTGAGTCCCGCAAATACTCCAACCACTCATGGGCGGCTTTCGTGCGGACAGGTTTAGGGGGGAAGTTCATATAAAAAGAGGGTGCGGGTGATAAACTCAAGGTCTTAATTTACTTCAATATCCCATGGTAATCGGTCTTCTTAAAACCCTGGTCGGCAGTCGTAACGACCGCCTCTTAAAACAGTATCGCAAAGTGGTTGCCAAAGTTAGTGCTTTAGAGCCTAGCCTGCAAGCTTTGGATGATGCCGCACTGCAAGCTAAAACTGCTGAGTTCAAGTCACGTTTAGCTGCGGGTGAGTCATTAGATGATATTGCTCCAGAAGCTTTTGCGGTGGTTCGTGAAGCGAGCACGCGGGTAATGAAGATGCGTCATTTTGATGCGCAGATGATGGGTGGCCTGGCACTGCATCAAGGCAAGATTGCTGAAATGGGAACGGGCGAAGGTAAAACCTTAACCGCTACGCTTCCTGTGTATTTGAATGCCTTAACCGGTAAGGGCGTTCACGTCATTACAGTAAATGATTACTTGGCTCAGCGAGATGCTGAGTGGATGTCAACACTCTATAACTTCTTAGGCATGAAGGTTGGCGTCAATCTATCTCAGATGGACCACACTACCAAACAAGAAGCTTATGCAGCTGATATCACTTACGGTACTAATAATGAGTTTGGTTTTGACTACCTCCGTGACAACATGGTGCAAGACTTGGGTCAACGTGTACAGCGTGGACTAGCTTATGCAATTGTTGACGAGGTCGACTCCATTCTGATTGATGAGGCTCGTACTCCGTTGATCATTTCTGGTCAGGCTGAAGATCACACTGATTTATATATCAAGATCAATGCATTGCCTGCTTACTTAGAGCGTCAAATCGGTGAAGAAAAAGCAGACGGCACTGGCGTTGAAAGGCCGGGTGATTATTGGGTAGATGAGAAGTCCCAGCAAGTCTATTTAACAGAGCGCGGTCACGATAAAGCTGAGACGGCTTTAGTTGAGCTTGGTGCCTTGAATGATGGCGACTCTTTGTATGCCCCGCAAAATATTACTTTGATGCACCACGTGTATGCAGCATTGCGTGCGCACACTCTGTACAACCGTGATCAACAATATGTTGTTCAAAACGGTGAAGTCATTATTGTTGATGAGTTCACAGGACGCTTAATGCAGGGTCGTCGCTGGTCTGATGGCTTACATCAAGCGGTTGAAGCCAAAGAAGGCGTGCAGATTCAGAATGAGAATCAGACCCTAGCTACGATTACCTTCCAGAACTACTTCCGTATGTACGGCAAGTTGGCTGGTATGACTGGTACTGCTGATACTGAAGCGTATGAGTTCAAGGAAATTTATAACCTTGAAACGGTAGTCATTCCTCCAAATCGCATCAGCCAAAGAAAAGATCGTCAAGATCAGATCTACAAGACATCGCGTGAGCGGTACGATGCAGTCATTAAAGACATTGAGGATTGCTATCAGCGTGGCCAACCTGTATTGGTTGGTACAACCTCGATTGAGAACTCAGAATTAATTGCAGGCTTGCTCGACAAGCGTCAGTTGCCACATCAAGTTTTGAACGCAAAACAGCATGCTCGCGAAGCAGAGATTATTGCTCAAGCTGGTAGACCTAAGATGATCACCATTGCCACCAATATGGCTGGTCGTGGAACGGATATCGTCTTGGGTGGCAATGTTGGTAAACAATCTTCCTTAATTGAAGCGGATGCTGGCCTATCGGATGCAGACAAGGCAAGCAAGATTAAGACTTTGCAAGATGAGTGGCAAAGCCTGCATGATCAAGTATTGGCTGCAGGTGGTTTACATATCATTGGTACAGAGCGTCATGAGAGTCGCCGTATTGATAATCAGCTGCGTGGTCGCGCTGGTCGTCAGGGTGATTCTGGTTCTTCACGTTTTTATCTTTCCTTGGATGATTCACTCTTGCGTATTTTTGCTGGTGATCGTCTGCGCGCAGTAATGGATCGTCTCAAGATGCCTGATGGCGAGCCGATTGAGGCTGGCATGGTGACTCGTTCAATTGAGTCTGCTCAGCGTAAGGTTGAAGGTCGTAACTTTGATATTCGTAAGCAATTGTTGGAATATGACGACGTTGCTAACGATCAGCGTAAAGAAACTTATCGCCTCAGAAATGAAGTTCTTGAAAGCGCCGATGTTGGTGAGTTGATTGCCAATTTGCGGGAGGATGTATTACGTGGCATTTGTGCCTTGTACGTTCCCCTAGAGTCCATGGAAGAGCAGTGGGACTTAGTTGGCCTTGAGAATGTGTTGGCTAGCGATTGGGGTTTAACCGTTGATCTAAAAAATTGGGTTGAAAATGCTGAGTCTATGGACGACGAGCAAATCGTTGATCACGTTCTAGAGGCAGCAAAAGAAACCTATGATGCAAAAGTAGAGCTTTCTGGACGCACATCTTTTGCTGGATTTGAGCGCTCTGTTTTGCTTTATAGCTTAGATACGCATTGGCGTGAACATTTAGCTGCTTTGGATCATTTGCGTCAAGGTATCCATTTGCGTGGCTATGCTCAGAAAGATCCAAAACAAGAATATCGTCGCGAAGCATTTGAGCTCTATGGTGAGTTACTTAACGTCATCAAGAATGATGTTGTAAAAAGCATCATGACAGTCCAGATTCGTAGTGCAAGCGAGTTGGATGAAGCATCTGAGTCGATGAATGAAGATTTAGCTAAACTGTCCGATGTGCAGTATCAGCACGCCGATGCCGATCTTGAGGTAGCTGGTTCAACTGGCGATCGTGGCGCAGCAATTGAAATTACTCCTGCTCCTATGCGCGCTGGCCCTAAGGTCGGCCGCAATGATCCTTGTACTTGCGGTAGTGGTAAGAAGTACAAGAACTGCTGCGGCGCATTAAGTTAAATTAACTGGGATTTAAAAAGAGCTGCCGCACTCGGCAGCTCCGCAATGCCTCATCTACAATTGTCAGATCATGACAGTTAACCTACCACTCCCCCAAAAAGACCAACTTAAGCCTGTTAAAGGTTTTCAGATGGGCATCGCTGAAGCTGGAATCAAGAAAGCTAATCGCAAAGACTTATTGGTGATGACCTTAGCGCCTGGCTCCCAGGTTGCTGGTGTCTTTACCTTAAATCGTTTCTGCGCTGCACCGGTTCAGATATGCCGTGAGCATTTAGCTCTGGATGGATCTAAGGGTGAGATTCGCGCTTTGGTAGTCAACACCGGAAATGCCAATGCCGGAACTGGCGAGCGCGGCATGAAAGATGCCTTATCCACTTGCGCCGAATTAGCAAAAGAATTGAAGCTCAATCCAGAACAAATTCTGCCGTTTTCAACCGGCGTGATTCTTGAGCCGCTGCCAATTGATAAGTTGATTTCCGCTTTACCTAAAGCAGTGGCTAATTTAGGTGAAGACCATTGGTTCGATGCTGCAGAAGCCATCATGACAACGGATACGCAGCCTAAGGCTACATCTACCACTGTGGATACTCCGTCTGGACCTGTAACGATCACGGGTATCTGCAAGGGCGCAGGCATGATTCATCCAAATATGGCAACTATGTTGGGATTCATTGCCACTGATGCTGGGTTTGCTCCAGGCTTGTTAAATACATTAACTCGTGAGATTGCTGATCTTTCATTTAACGCTATTACGATTGATGGCGATACCTCGACGAATGATTCATTCATCATCATGGCGACTGGCCAGTCAGCGGTACGGATTCAATCAACTAGTGATGCTAGTTATAACTTAGTTCGATCCGCATTAATTGATCTCGCCCGTGAGCTTGCCCAAATGATTGTGAGGGATGGCGAGGGGGCAACTAAATTTATTACGATTGATGTGCAAGGTGGCAAGACTGAAGAGGAGTGTCGCTTGGTTGCAGAGGCAATCGCTCACTCACCTTTGGTAAAAACCGCTTTCTTTGCGAGTGACCCCAACCTAGGCCGCATCTTGGCTGCAATTGGCTATGCAGGTATTCATGATCTTGATGTTAACCAAGTGCAAATGTGGCTTGGAGATGTGTGGGTTGCTAAGAATGGTGGCCGTAATCCTGATTACCAAGAAGCTGACGGTCAAAGAGTAATGCAGGCCCCGGAAATTACTGTCAAGATTGATTTGGGTCGCGGATCAGCACGGCAGACGATGTGGACTTGCGATCTATCGCATGACTACGTTTCCATTAATGCTGATTACCGCTCATAGGAATTTGTTACATGAATGAAAAATTGGAGCAACTCCTCAGTCATCTCGAAACGTTTTTGCCTAAAGCCTTGACGGAAGAGCAGTGGAAATCATCAACCGCTTTTAGATGGCGTCGTCGCGATAGTATTTTCGGGAGTATTGGATTTTTGCAGCCAGTTAAACATGTTGCAGATATTAGTTTTGAAGATCTCAAAAATATTGATCGTCAGCGTGATGCGATTCGTGACAATACAAAGAACTTCATCCAAAAAAAGCCGGCCAATAATATTTTATTAACGGGCGCTCGTGGCACGGGTAAGTCATCACTCATTAAAGCTAGCCTGCATGAGTTTGCTAGCCAAGGCTTGCGTTTGGTTGAGGTAGAAAAAGAGCACTTAGCGGACTTAGCTGATATCACGGATTTATTGGCTGATCGCCCAGAGCGTTTTATCGTTTTTTGTGATGACCTCTCATTCGAGGATGGGGAGTCTGGCTATAAAGCAATGAAGTCCGCTTTAGATGGCTCTGTATCTGCTCAAGTCGACAATATTTTGATTTACGCTACCTCCAATCGACGTCACCTCTTGCCTGAATACATGAAGGACAACGAAGGCTATGTCCATGGTGATGATGGAGAAATTCATCCGGGTGAAGTGGTTGAAGAAAAGATTTCTCTCTCTGAGCGTTTTGGCCTATGGCTATCTTTCTATCCACCAAAGCAAGATGAGTATCTAGAAATTGTTGCTCACTGGCTAGGTCATTTTGGTTTGAGCGATGCACAGATTCAGGGTGCACGAGCTGAAGCGTTGGTTTGGGCTCTGGAGCGCGGCTCACGCTCTGGCCGCGTAGCTTGGCAGTTTGCTAAGCACTGGGCTGGCTCCCATTCTGCTTAATCATTGACGACTCATGAATGACGCTAATCGCCCTGTGACGGAGGTCGCTGCTGGGATTCTATTGGATGCAGAAGGCCGCTATCTTCTGGGCCAGCGCCCTGAAGGTAAGCCGTATGCAGGTTACTGGGAAGTGCCTGGTGGAAAAATTGAAAGTGGTGAGTCTGTATTTGCAGCGCTGAAGCGTGAATTACAAGAAGAGCTTGGGATTGATATTGAGTCTAGCGAAGAGTTGGTCGTTTTAGAGCATGACTACCCACATGCCTACGTCCGCTTGCATGTCAGCATCATTCGAAAATGGAGTGGGATACCAAAGGGATGTGAGGGTCAGGCGCTATCTTGGCAAATGCTTGGTAATGCACTACCAACGGTGGAGCCTTTATTACCAGCTGCGTGGCCTATGCTGGAAAAGCTGAAACTACTAAAAGCTTAAAGCTGACAGAGTGTGAGTCTGAATGGGACATTCTCATTCATGATCTGCGGTTTTTTATCCTGATCAATTTTCATAAAACGAATTGACAGCAAATATTTATTAGCGCTGATTTCGGAGAAGAGGGTGTCATCCTCTACGGCGATACGCATCAATTGATAGACTTTGCCAGATGGCGCCTGTTGATAGGAGCCTTGATATGCCACAACATCTTTAGCTTCTCCAGATTGACGCAGCAATCTTAAGAAAATTTGGCAAGCTTCATGCCATGGCAGAAGTGGCCCTACATATTTTTCTAGTAATTCTCTGCGCTGAGTTGAGGGTGTATTTTTCCAAGCATGGTAGCTCGGCAAATCAATTGGACTAGTTCCACCAGGAATATTTAATCGAGTCCGAATAGCGTTGAGCCATTCACTCTCAGTAATGGCAGCATTCGGCTTAGCCATCGACTGATTGATATTCTTAGCGGCTTTGTCAATTTCAGATAGTGTTTGTGACAATGCTTCTTGGTCTACCTTTTGGGATGTCTTTAAACCATTCAAGGCATATTTTTGACGTTCAAATTCTTTGAGTAGGAGGGATTTGATATCACCTCGAGAACCTATGTCACCCAAGTCAAATAACATTGCAACTGCATTGTGGTGAAGCTCGGGATCATCCGATCGGAGGAAGTGATTGAAGCGGGCGAACAAATACTCCAGCCGAAGCATGCTTCGAACTAATTCATTGAAGGGGTATTCGTAGACAATCACAAGCCTATATTCTATGACGAACTCAGGAGCTCTTCCTAAATTTTGAGCAATTGTTGGTGCAGTTTTGAGGCTGCTGATTTGAGCTCATCCAGCTTGCCCTCATTTTCAATTACAGAATTAGCTGCGGCTAGACGGGTATTTCGGCTGGTTTGTGCCTTGAGGATATTTTCGACCTCAACGCGGGTCATATTGTTGCGGTGCATCACTCTTTGGATCTGGCTCTCTTCTGGGCAATCAATCACTACGAGGTAATCAATCACCTTTACCCAAGATCCAGATTCGATGAGCAGTGGGACTACAAAAACAAGGTAGGGCACTCCAGACTTAGCCAGCTTCATGGCCTGTTTAACGGTTTCCTGCTGGATTAATGGATGAGTAATCTGCTCCAAAAGCTCGCGGGCTTTGATGTCTTCAAAGACTAGGGTTCGCATTTTGGAGCGAATAAGTGCGCCTTGGCTATCAATAAAGTCATCCCCAAATGCTTTCGCAATCATCGGAATGGCTTCTCCACCAGGGGCGGTAATTTGATGAGAAATCAGGTCTGTATCAATGACTCCAGCGCCCAGCTCCCCTAGCAAGTTGCTAACTGCCGTTTTGCCAGACCCAATGCCACCAGTTAAGCCAATTAAAGGGATTTTCCCCTTGAGGGCTTTTAAATCAGCTTGGGCAGGATCAAGATTGGAATGAGTTGAGGCCATAACAACTCAATGATGCCAGCAATAGCTAAAAAGGGGCCAAAAGGGAAAGCTTGTTGGAGTTGATGGCCGCGCCATTTAAGCCAGATGATGCCACCGATTATTCCTGTGGCAGAAGCTATTAGGAGAATGCTAGGTAGCGTGCCCCAACCTAACCAAGCGCCGAGTGCTGCCAGGAGCTTTGCATCCCCCATACCGATGCCATTGCGGTTTTTTAGAAGACGGTAGCTGGCATTTAAGGCCCACAGCGATGAATACCCTAGGAGTACGCCGATGATTGCAGAGCCTGGGGTGGTGAGGCGCAGGTCTGAGGCTGCGTTAAAAGCAAGACCCAAAAAAATCAATGGGAATGTAATGGCATTCGGTAGGCGAAGGGTGCGCCAATCGACATAGGCCAAGTAAAGCAAGATCAGTATCAGCAGACCTTTAACTATCCAGATGTTTGCCGAAGCTTCCACTAAACGATTTGTCCTAAATTGAAGATGGGTAAATATAGGATTATGACTAAGCTGCCAATAATGGCGCCAACCAAAAGAATGAGTGCGGGCTCTAAACTTTGACTGAGTGCATTGAGTTGACTGCTCAATTGTGCTCCTAGTGCAGTAGCGCGCTTATTGAGCATTTCTGCTAATGCGCCACTTTCAGCGCCGATATGAAGCAATAGCAATGTCTCCACATCAAGCAGTCGTGATTTAGGATCTGCTCGCTTGAGTGACTCACCCAAAGGCCAGCCACGAGTAAGGTGTTTAAATATTTCAGCACTAAAGTCATGACTCACCCAGTGATTCGAGGATTGTGCAGCCACTCTCAGTGCATCTGGGAGGGGCAGTCCCGTTTCTAGCAAGTGCCCTAAGGTTCGACACCAATGCGTCAGAGTTGCTAGTCTGAATAAATTTCCAAAAAATGGCATACGGAGCAAAAGGGCATCATAGTATTTCTGGAGTGAGCTAGATTTAATCCATGTGTATGCAAAGCTGGTGACAATCATCAGTGCGCTCAATAAAATTTCCACAGCGAAATTCTGGATACCTGTGGAGGTGGCAATCAAGATCTTCGTTGGTGCTGGTAGCTCTGCTTGAAAGTGCCCAAAGACATCTTTAAATACAGGTACAACCCAAATCATCATTACTAGCACCAGTAGAAAAGAAGTTACTAAAGTAATGATGGGATAAGTTAACGACTGCTGTACTTTTCTCTGTAGCTCAATCTGCTCCTCCAGTTGATGTGAAATGGTGCGTAGCGCCAAACTAAGATCGCCTGTTCTCTCGCTAACTCTGATGAGGTTAGAAAACTCTGGGGAAAATTTTCCGTCTTGTGAACTTAAGCAAAAAGAAAAGCTATTGCCTTTTTGAAGAAGGGCACGAATATCTAATAACCAAGTTTGCCAAGGTTTGGGTGCCGACTGAATCAATAGTTGAATGGCATTCAGCAGGGGAAGTCCAGCTTGCTGAAGGGCGAGCATCTGCTGCGCAAAGTGAAGTTGCTCAGACTTGCTAAGTGCTTTTTTGAAAAACATATAGGCTAATGCCAAGTGCCAAGCTCAGACTCTAGAGATATCTGATCTATTAAGCCAGTTTTCAGTAATCGTATTGCTGCTGAGTGGATACCTAGGGCTTGAGCTGATTCAAATAAATGTTTGCTTCCCAAAACTTCATGTACTCCAATGCGACCAAAATAGCCCGATCCTTTACAAAGATCACAGGGCGCCTTTTGTGGAATTGCATTGCATTGCTTGCAGCGCTTTCGAATTAATCTTTGAGAGCTGACACAGCGAAGACAGGATTCAATTGATTCTTGATCGATACCGAGGCTTTTGAGTCTTGTTAAAGCGCCCATGGCATTGCGCGTATGCAGCGTGCTTAAAACTAAATGACCTGTTTGGGCCGCCTGGATGGCAAGCTGCGCACTTTCTGTGTCACGTATTTCACCAATCATGATGACGTCCGGATCCTGGCGAAGAAGAGCGCGAATAATTGTCGCAAAGTCTAACCCTGCTTTTGGGTGATAAGCGATTTGATTGACTCCGGGAAGTCGGATTTCAATGGGATCTTCGACGGAGCAAATATTGCGCTGAACTTGATTCAGTGCGCTCAAGTAGCTATACAAGGTTCGAGTCTTACCGGATCCGGTTGGCCCCGTTACTAGAATCAATCCATTAGTTTGAGCAATGGCCGCTTGAACTGTTTGGAGTTGTTCCGGTAGCAAGCCAATCTGATCTAAGTCTAGTTCATCGAGGCGACTTGGCAAGATACGAATAACCGCTTTTTCACCATGCAAGGTCGGCAGAATAGATACGCGGCAATCAATGTTGGGTCGGCTAAAGTCATAGCCGATCACAAGTCGTCCATCTTGAGGCAAACGCTTTTCTGCAATATCCAGGCGCGCCAGTATTTTGATGCGCGTAATGAGTCTCTCATGTAGATCAATGGGGAATTGATTTTGTAATTCGAGCCGACCATCTATTCTTGTACGCACTACGGTTTCTTGAGTTCTGGCCTCAATATGAATATCCGTAGCCCGAGTGTTTAGTGCATTAACTGCAATATCATGCCAGGCCCGAATAATGTGAGAGTCATGCAGTAGTTCACTCAATCTAAATTGGGTTGAGTGAGGGGTCGATAAAGCTTCACTGTTTTTACACCCTGCTCATCAAATTGAACAATCTCCATCACTACGCCAGCAATGCGAATGCTGACATCATAGTCGGGGATCGCTTCAAGCTTTTCTAGGATGAGACCATTTAAGGTGCGGGGTCCATCAAGCGGAAGATCGAGATTCAATAATCGATTTAAATCGCGCAATGATGCAGTACCACTCGCAAGATAGGTGCCATCAGCAAGCCAATGAGGATCATTGGAAAGATTGGAGAATGAGGTGGTGAACTCACCAATCAGTTCTTCAACGATATCTTCAAAGGTCACAAGGCCAAGTACTTCGCCATATTCATTTACAACTAGGCTTAGCCGTTGTTGGTTGTCCTGAAAAAATTGCATTTGCTGCAGAACGGGCGTCCCACTCGGAATGAAATAGGGCTCATTTAACAGGCACCTGAAGTCTTCGTGATTTAGCTCTGCATTACCCAGCAGAGACAATGCTTTTTTAACAGACAGAATGCCAACAATACGCTCGGAGTCGCCATCGCATACTGGCAATTTGTTGTGATAGCAGGTTTCTAATTGCTCAACTACCTCATCAATAGGGCGAGCAAGATCTAATATCTCAATCTTGGAGCGAGGCGTCATCACATCATCCACCAAAATATTTTCAAGATTGAAGAGGTTGAGCAAAATATTTCGATGATGAGCAGAAACAAAGCGATTCGATTCTAAAACTAAGCTACGCAATTCTTCCTTACTCATTACTCTGTTATCGGTTGACGCTTGTAATCCTAAGACCTTCATTAATCCTGACACAAAACTATTAATGAACCAGAGCAGCGGCTTGAGAATGAATGTAAGGGGAAGAATGAACCAGCCAACATTGCTGGCAATCTTTTCAGGAAAAGCAGCGCCGATTACTTTCGGGGTAATTTCACTAAAGATGATGATGAGTAGTGCAACAACTAAAGTGGCAATCGACAATACCAGACCGCTATCGCCAAAAATATGCAAAGCAATGCCGGTTACTAAGATTGGGAGGATGGTATTAATGAGGTTGTTGGAAATCAACAGCACTGAAAGCAGAGAATCAATACGCTTTAATAGTCTTTCAGCAAGAGCGGCGCCAGCATTTCCGCCGTTAGCCATTGCACGCAAGCGATGGCGATTGGAGGAAAGCATACTGGTTTCGGCCATCGAAAAGACGCCGGATAGTGCGAGTAGGAAAATAACTAATGCGACTTGACCAATAAAGGGCCAATCATCAAAAAAAGTGTCCATCAGTAATGCCTGTAAAGAATAAGGAACAACCAATATAGCAAAGTGCCATTTGACTAGCTATAGCCATTTCGGAATCCTGCACGAATTAGTCCCTCA
This sequence comes from Polynucleobacter sp. AP-Ainpum-60-G11, assembly GCF_018688375.1. Lineage (NCBI taxonomy): Bacteria > Pseudomonadati > Pseudomonadota > Betaproteobacteria > Burkholderiales > Burkholderiaceae > Polynucleobacter > Polynucleobacter sp. AP-Ainpum-60-G11. The sequence goes on from NZ_CP061318.1 coordinate 178,140, forward strand.
ATATGTGTCAGAATCCTCAGCATGCCCACCCCGACATCAACCGAGTATTGCGTGATACCCGCCCCATTTGGGTGTCTGGGTGTGCAAACTGAGTTGGTAGACGGTAGTTTGATGATTTCAAAAGTCGATTACCTGCCCCCTAAAACTACATTGCACCCTCCTAGGAATGAATTGGCCAAGGCTTTTTCAATACAGTGCATTCAATATTTCAAGGATGCATCATCAGTGTTTGATGTTCCCCTCAAACCTGCGGGAACGGCGCATCAGCAAAAAGTTTGGAATGCGACCCTAGCTATTGGCGTTGGGGAGACGAGCACCTATGGTGAGATTGCTAAGAAGATTAAAAGTGGGCCCCGCGCAGTCGGAACGGCTTGCGGTGCTAACCCCTATCCCTTGGTGACACCTTGCCACAGAGTGGTTTCCGCCCAAGGCCTTGGGGGTTTTATGAAAGAAGATGCTCCAGGTTTTTATCGCCAGATCAAAATTTGGCTCTTAAAGCATGAGGGTGTGCTCTAAGGTTTCTTTGCAGATAGTTTTCTGAGTTGGCTAGATGCTGCGAAAAAGAATGCTTTCATTAAGAAGGCATTGCCGGCTGCAATCTTTGTAAAGGTATAAAAACTCCAAACTGCATTTCTAGAAAGTTTTACCTCGGACTTATTGCTAAATTCTTTTCTGGTGGCAATTTTTTCAAGTGTCATGACTGCAAGCCCGAAGGCTAGAAAGCAGAAGCGCCTCATACCCACTTCATTTTGTGGAATTAAGAGAATGTAGCTCATGGAGTCTTGCAGCTTTTCGTAGGCAATTCTGAGTAGCTCAGATTGACTCATTGATGCAGGCTTCCAAGAAACACCACGTGCACGGTCTTCTGGGGAGTCTTTCAGAATATTAGTCATTTGCAGAGCTTGGCCAAAGGCGACGGCCAGTTGTTCGTGCCCTTGAATCTGTTTTGCAAAGCTAATCGAGTAATTGCTAAAAATACTTGTCAGAAGCTCTCCCACTACTCCGGCTACTACATAGCAATACTCCTCAAATTCTGCGAGATCTTTTAGTCCTTCTTGCGTTTGTCTTCCATGGAAATGGGACATGCCATCCGACATGATCGAAACACAGCGGCTAATGGCTGCCCGATCCTTATCAGGAAAGGTATGCAGAATACGAAGAACAGTGGGTGTATGCGCAATTAAATCGAGCTCATCGACATTGGAGTAGTCCTTCAGCGCCTTTAGGCAGGGGCTTACAAAAGCCTCTACCGAAATATTTCCTAGAACCGCTTCTAAAAAGAGCTTAGATAGACCTTGCTTCTCGATTGGGCTGAGTTCGGCAGCATCTTCAATCGTGTCAACAATCCGACACAGTAAGTAGGTGTTACCAACCACCGCCTCAATAGCGGGAGGCAGGAGGGGGATAGTGAGTGCAAAGGTGCGCGATACGGAACCCAAAATCGCCTTTTGATAGGCCAGATCGCTATTGGGGTTCTCTTTAGGGTATGGGGCGGAATTCACCTATGAATTATGTCAGACCGTATGCCCAAATTTAGCTCTGATTGATTAAATGTCATAAGTAACAAGGTCATATAATTTGAGCAAATTCCTGAAGGAGAAATTGGGCGATGTTGATTTGGTTTGTCATCATCTATTGGGTGGTATCTGTAGGTATTGGGCTCTGGGCTGCGCTACGGGTCAAAAATACTGCTGACTTTGCTGCAGCAGGTCACAGCCTCCCTTTGCCGATTGTTACTGCTACGGTATTTGCTACCTGGTTTGGTTCTGAAACCGTATTGGGTATCCCAGCCACCTTTTTGAAGGAAGGGCTTGGGGGTATTGTTTCTGATCCTTTCGGTTCCTCCATGTGCTTGATCTTGGTTGGACTCTTTTTTGCGCGCCACCTCTACAACCGCCGCATGCTCACGATTGGGGATTTCTTTAGAGAAAAGTATGGCCGCACCGTTGAGGTATTGGTCACGCTCTGTATTGTGGTCTCCTACTTGGGTTGGGTGGCTGCGCAGATTAAAGCCCTTGGCCTTGTCTTTAACGTTGTTTCAGAAGGTAGCATTACCCAAACTGGCGGCATGCTCATTGGTGCGGGTAGTGTTCTCATTTATACGCTCTTTGGTGGTATGTGGTCAGTTGCAATTACTGACTTTATTCAGATGATCATTATTGTGGTGGGCATGCTGTACATCGGAGGTGAGATGACAGCTCAAACTGGTGGCATTGGTGTTGTCTTGGAGCATGCCGCCGCCGCTGGGCAGTTCTCTAACTTCTGGCCTGATATGAATCTGGCTTCTATCCTCGGCTTTACGGCTGCCTTGTGCACCATGATGCTGGGCTCTATTCCGCAGCAAGACGTATTTCAGCGGATCACCTCCTCCAAGAACGTCAACATTGCGGTGCAAGCTGCTTTGCTTGGTGGGGTGCTGTATTTCATATTCGCATTTGTACCGCTATATCTGGCCTATTCAGCAACCATCATTAGCCCAGATTTAGTGAAGCAGTATCTATATACCGATCCGCAAATGATTTTGCCAAAACTGATTTTGAATCATGCTCCGCTGATCGCGCAGGTGATGTTTTTTGGTGCCTTGCTATCAGCCATCAAGAGTTGCGCAAGCGCTACTTTGCTGGCACCCTCGGTGACCTTCGCTGAAAATATTGTGAGAGGTTTTTTTAAACACCTATCCGACCAAGACTTGCTGAAAGTAATGCGCATCACAGTGCTCTGTTTTGCAGTCGTAGTCACCTTCTTTGCTATTAACTCGAATTTATCGATTTTTAAGATGGTTGAGAACGCCTATAAAGTGACTTTGGTCGCTGCTTTTGTACCACTGGCTTTCGGGGTGTATTGGTCTAGAGCCAATTCTTTAGGTGGATTGTTATCAGTGGTTTGCGGCCTTACTGTGTGGATTAGTTGCGAAGTTCTTGCCCCTGAAGCTATTCTCCCCCCTCAGTTGGCTGGGTTATTTGCCAGTATTGCGGGCATGCTTTTAGGCGGATTGGTGCCTAGGGCTAGATTGATTGCGAGTTGAACAAAATTGCTTAAATATGAGGCATATTATTTTGTTGCACTGCAAAATATTCACCTCTAAAATGACATTAATTCAAAATTTCTTATCTTTATGGAGTTCTTATGAAAATCTGTGTGATCGGTGGAGGGGGCGCAATTGGCGGTTACCTTGCTGTCATGTTGGCGCGAGCTGGCAATGATGTCACGGTTGTTGCGCGTGGCACTACATTAGCTGCGATCAAAGAACGCGGACTGGCATTGATTATGGATGACCAGCCTGAGCCTTTGGTTGCCCAGGTAAAAGCAGTTGAAAAAATTCGAGATGCAGAAACGCCAGACGTAGTGATTTTGGCGGTGAAGGCGCATCAGGTTGAGCCGATCATTGAAGATCTTGCTGCCATCATGGGCCCAGAAACTATATTGATTCCGATGCAGAATGGAATTCCATGGTGGTACTTCCAGAAGTTGGGTGGTGACTATCAAGACCATTCAGTTGAAACAGTGGACGCTGGTGGTGTTGCGAAGAATGCAATTAATCCAAACAACATTATTGGTTGCGTGGTGTATCCAGCCACCTTTACCCAAGCCCCTGGCGTAATTCGTCACGTTGAGGGAAATCGTTTTCCATTGGGTGAGCTAGATGGCAAGCAGACCGATCGTATTCAGAAGATGTCTGAAATGATGTCAGCCGCTGGATTTAAATCACCAATCCTGGAGGATATTCGCTCTGAAATTTGGTTGAAGTTGTGGGGCAATATGACTTTCAATCCAATCAGCTCGTTGACTCATGGCACATTGGAAGGCATTTGCCAGTATCCGCTTACCAAAGAGTTGGCTCGCAACATGATGGCTGAAGCACAAACTATTGCTGAGAAGTTGGGTGTGACTTTCCGTGTCGATATTGAGCGTCGTATTGCTGGTGCCGAAAAAGTGGGCAAACACAAAACATCGATGTTGCAAGACTTGGAAGCGGGCCGTAGCTTAGAGATCGATGCTTTATTAGGCTCTGTGATTGAGCTTGGCAAGATTACCGAAACACCAACACCTTGCCTCAATACGGTCTTTGCATTAACTAAGTACCTTGATGAAAATGTTCAAGCATCTAAAGGAAGCTTGGCATTACCTTCAGTTTCTGGTTACTAAGAATCTATAGAAATATTGAGATTCAATAGTTAAAGTAATTCAGTATTAAAAAACCCTCACCACTAATCATGGTGAGGGTTTTTGTTTTCAGTCTAAGCTTTAGATCGGAAAATAAGATGACTTATTCAAAACGATTATCTAAGCGTCCAACGCCATCAATGATGATGCTGACAGTGCTGCCGGGTTTCATAGAGCCAACGCCCACGGAAGTTCCGCAAGCAATAATGTCGCCAGCTTGTAGTGGAACATCTTGAGATATCAGGCTGATCAATTTTGCTGGCGGGAAAATCATGTCAACAACGGGATAGTTCTGACGCTCTTGATCATTCAGAATGGTTTTAATTGTTAACTTGCTTGGGTCTACATCAGTGGTGATGTAGGGGCCAAAGACGCCAAAGGTATTAAAACTCTTAGAGCGTGTCCATTGCGCGTATCCAGGATCGCGATTCAAAATCTCAATTGCAGTGACATCATTAATGCAGGTGTAGCCAAAAATTGCAGCAGCTGCTTGTGATTCATCAACTTCATGACATGGTTTGCCAATGACAATGCCGAGTTCGCCTTCATAAACGACTTTTCCAGAGTATGACTTTGGCGTGCGAATCACTTGATTGGCGGCCAAGAAAGAGTTATTGCCTTTCAGAAAATATAAGGGCTCTGCCGGTACGGCATGCTCAAGCTTAGTCACCAGTGCATGAAAGTTGTCGACCATGGCAACCATTTTCGATGGGGTGCATGGGATATCGATGGTGACATTAGACAGCATTAATGACTCTCCAGTAGCCTGGGGATTATTAAATAGATCGCCGGTATACACGGCAATTTGATCGCCCTGTATTTGTCCTAAGCCGGATTTGCCTTGATGTTGAAATCTGAGCCATTGCGCCATAATGAATTCTCCTGATAGTTAATATTTAATAAGCAATATCTTACAGGGATGGATTGATGAGCAAAAATTCTGAATTGCAGTTTGCGCCCGAATTAGACCAGCCCGTTCGCTATATTGAGCGCACTCGTAATTACTATCTTGGTTTGGGGTATGAAACACCCTATGTTTGGGCGCACTACATTGAAGTGCCTTTTACCCCACTGCAAAAGCCGCTCAATCAATCGATCCTGGGCTTAGTCACCACCGCAGTACCCTTTGATGCCAGCAAAGGTCCTCAAGGACCTGGCGCATCCTATAACGCTGCAGCTAAGTTTTACGATCCTTATATCCGCTCAATTGACGAGGATGCAGACTTGCGTATTGCGCACGTTGGTATTGATAGGCGGAACGCGAATATGCAGGATAGCAATTGTTGGTTTCCATTGGATGCATCCAGACGGGCTATTGCTAAGGGGCGTATTCAATCCTTGTCCCAGCATTTTTATGGTCTACCCACTAATCGTAGTCAACGACATACTCTGGAGATTGATGCGCCCTTGATTCTGAGTAAGATGCGTGCAGATCACGTTGATGTTGCCGTGCTGATTCCGAATTGCCCGATCTGTCATCAAAGTCAAAGTTTGTTGGCGCGTTATCTGGAGGCTGCCGGTATTCCAACAGTCATCATGGGTGCAGCAAAAGATATTGTGGAGTATTGCGGTGTGCCACGTTTCCTCTTTAGTGATTTTCCGCTGGGTAATGCTGCAGCGCTGCCCAATGATATTGAATCGCAAGACTCCAATTTTGAATTAGCTCTTCGTTTGTTAGAGGGTGCTCCAGGTGCGCGAACAACGGTGCAGTCCCCTTTAGTTTGGGCTTCTGATCCTGCCTGGAAATTAGATTATTCCAATCTTGAACGACTTACCGCTGAGGAAATTGCGCGCTTGCGTGATGAGGCAGAAAAGGCGCGCATCACTGCACGCGATATCAGAGTCAAAAGTGTTGGTGCTTAGGTCTGCCTAGATAAAGAGTATTTGCACAAGGCATGTAATGCTGTTGTTGCCTCATTTGCAGGGAAGTCTTTGAGGCATTCGAGCGCCAAATCAACCTCCCTTTTCGCAGCGGCTTGGGTGTAATCCAAAGCACCTGAATTTTGAACTGCACTCAGAATCTGTTGGAAGACATCATCTGGTAAATCTTGATTTTGTTCGATTGCGGCGCGAACCAGTAAGCGCTCTTCAGTAGTGCCATTTTCAAGCAGGTAAATGAGCGGCAATGTCGGTTTGCCTTCCCTCAAATCATCGCCAGCATTTTTCCCCATTTGGGATGCATCAGCGGTGTAATCCAGAAGGTCATCCATTAACTGGAAGGCGGTACCAATGTGGCGACCGAATGCAGCAGCTTGCTCTCGGAATTCATCTGGGACGTTTGTCAAAATTGCCCCCAGCTCGGTGGAGGCTTCAAATAACTTAGCGGTTTTATAGCGAATCACCCGTAAATAGCTCTCTTCGTCTACTTCAGGGTCATTCATATTGAGGAGTTGTAAAACTTCTCCCTCAGCAATCGTATTGGTTGCATCAGATAGGATTTCCATGACGCGGAGGTCATTGGGCCCCACCATCATCTGAAAGGCCCTGGAATACAGAAAATCACCCACAAGTACGCTTGCAGCATTGCCAAAAGCAGCATTTGCAGTTTCTCTACCCCTTCTCAGGGTGGATTCATCGACGACATCATCATGAAGTAGGGTGGCGGTGTGGATAAATTCCACTACGGCCGCCAGCTCTAAGGCATGGGGAGTTTCTTTACCATTGGCTAAGGCCTTGCTTACTAAGAGTAATAGGGCTGGTCGAACCCGTTTCCCGCCCGCCTGGATGATGTAAGTCGAGATTTGGTCGATTAAAGCCACTTTTGAGGCTAATCGCAGGCGAATCACTTCATCTAAGGCCTTGAAATCTAAGGCAATTGGGGCCAAAATTTGGCTTAACTCATTGGTTTTGACAGTGCTCGTCATGCAAGATATAATAATGGGCTTAGCTCATCCAGGGTGGATTAGCTTAAATGTAGATATTAATTGAGGTTTCAAACCATGTACGCGGTCATAAAAACCGGTGGCAAACAGTATAAAGTTGCTGCAGGCGAAAAATTGAAAATAGAACAGATACCAGCGGAAATCGGCAGCGAAATCACTCTTGACCAAGTCTTAGCCGTAGGCGAAGGCGCTTCACTCAAATTGGGTGATCCATTGGTTAATGGTGCAGCTGTGATGGCCACTGTCGTCTCCCAGGGACGTCACGATAAAGTGACAATCTTTAAGATGCGCCGTCGCAAGCATTATCAAAAGCACCAAGGCCATCGTCAGAATTACACAGAAATTCTGATTAACACGATCAAAGCCTAATTTAGGCTAACGGCTAAATAGCAGGAGAAAGATATGGCACAGAAAAAAGGCGGCGGCTCGACACGAAATGGCCGCGACTCAGAATCGAAACGCTTAGGCGTTAAAGTTTTTGGCGGCGAGCAAATCAACGCTGGCAGCATCATCATTCGTCAACGTGGTACACGAGTACATCCGGGTATGAACGTTGGTATTGGTAAAGATCACACTTTGTTCGCCTTAGTTGACGGACAAGTGGAATTTGGCGTTAAGGGTGCTTTGAAGAAGGCCCAGGTTTCAGTTCTCCCGCGTTCATAAGACGCCTGACTGAGACACGTTTGATTCAGATTTATTCCGAATTTAACTCTTAGGAACAGGCCTCGCTAAGCGAGGCCTTTTTTATTCATGAAATTTATAGACGAAGCTCGTATTGAAGTCATCGCCGGCCAAGGTGGCGCCGGGAGTGCCTCTATGCGCCGCGAAAAGTTTATCGAATTCGGTGGTCCCGATGGTGGCGATGGCGGTAAAGGCGGAAGTGTATGGGCAACTGCAGATCGCAATATCAACACCTTGATCGACTATCGCTACGCTAAAACGCACACCGCAAAAAATGGTGAGCCTGGCCGTGGTGCTGATTGCTATGGTCGCGCAGGCGACGATATCGAGTTGCGTATGCCAGTTGGCACCATCATTTCTGATTACGAAACTGGTGAGCCGATCGCTGACTTAACTACCCACGGTGAGCGTCTTTGTTTGGCGCAAGGCGGTGTTGGTGGTTGGGGAAATATTCACTTCAAGAGTAGTACGAATCGTGCTCCTCGCCAAAAGACGAATGGTAAAGAGGGTGAGCGTCGAAAGCTCAAACTCGAATTAAAAGTACTCGCTGATGTAGGTTTGCTAGGCATGCCGAATGCCGGTAAATCCACTTTGATTACTGCAGTATCTAATGCGCGTCCAAAGATTGCAGATTATCCGTTTACAACTTTGCATCCAAATTTGGGTGTGGTGCGTGTAGGTGCTGAGCGTAGCTTTGTGATTGCCGATATCCCGGGATTGATTGAGGGTGCTGCAGAAGGTGCGGGCTTAGGCCATCGCTTCTTAAGGCACTTGCAGCGCACTGGTGTGCTGTTGCATTTAGTCGATATCGCACCATTTGATGACAATATTGATCCAGTGGCAGATGCTGTTGCTATCGTGAATGAGTTGCGTAAGTACGATGAAGCTTTGGTTGAAAAACCACGCTGGTTAGTGCTAAACAAAGTCGACATGATTCCCGAAGAAGATCGCAAGAAGGTTGTTGCGGACTTTATTAAGCGTTTTAAGTGGAAGGGTCCTGTATTTGAGATATCCGCTTTAACTGGCTTAGGTTGCGATAAGCTGTGCTACTCATTACAAGATTATTTAGACTCTATTCGCAAGGACAGGGATGATGAGGATGAGCGCGCTGCTGACCCACGTTATCAAGAGCAAACTCAGCCAGAAGATAAAACTCCAGATTAAGTAGCAGTCATTCGAGATCCGTATTTGATATGAACACTCAGAAAGCGAAACGCATCGTAGTAAAGGTAGGTTCGAGCTTAGTTACCAATAATGGTGAGGGCTTGGATCGTGCTGCAATCGGCATGTGGGCAGAGCAAATGGCTGCCTTGTTATCTTCCGGTCATGAGGTGTTGATGGTCAGCTCTGGAGCGATTGCTGAGGGCATGCAACGTTTAGGATGGTCTAAGCGCCCAACAGAAATTCATCAGCTACAAGCTGCAGCTGCCGTTGGTCAAATGGGCTTAGTGCAGGTTTATGAAAGTTGTTTTGCACGTTTTAATTTGCGCAGCGCGCAAGTGTTGCTGACAAATGCAGACTTAGCCCACGTAGAACGTAAGGCAAATGCCAATGCGACTTTAGATACATTGTTAAAGCTTGGCGTTGTTCCCATCATCAATGAAAACGATACCGTAGTTACTGATGAAATTAAGTTCGGCGATAACGATAGCTTAGCCGCTTTAGTGACGAATTTAATTCATGCGGATTTATTGGTAATTCTGACTGATCAGGGCGGCTTATTCACGGCTGATCCGCGTCAAGATACTTCCGCCACTCTTTTAGGTGATGCTATTGCTGGCGACCCCGCTTTGGAAAAAATGGCTGGTGGCGCTGCTAGTGAACTTAGTAAAGGTGGCATGCTAACCAAAGTATTGGCTGCGAAAGTTGCCGCACAAACGGGTGCCACAACTATCATTGCTTCTGGGCGCGAGCCTCAGGTTCTCACTCGCTTGATGCGTGGTGAGAAAATTGGCACTTATTTGGCTGCTGAATAAGTGCCAATTTACGACATCTAGTTCGTTAGGATTTTATTCAAATAAGCCGTATGAATTAGTAGGTTTTGTGCCCCCAGTAAATCCATTTGGATTAAGGGAATGAATAATAGTTTTGATGTTCTTTTCCTGTGAATCGAAGTTGCAGAAAGCGCCTTGCGCCAATGCAGCTTGGTATCGATTAGGTACATTACTTTGGATGGCACGCCAACTCGAAAGAGGATTTTCTTTCCAGACATTATTCTCAAACGTGCCATAGAGACGCCATTGAAATGAATCGCAACGAATGCCTTCGTACTGAACTTGACTGTTGCCATTTGGGCTGGTCAGAATAACGATGTATCTCGTAATGCCGTCGTTACCGATGAGAATGGAGCCAGTGTCGACTGCAAACTTAAAAATAGTACGTTCCGAAACATAAAAGGACTGGATGGTTGATTTATTGGGAGGATTCAGCGGCATTGCTGTTGCCCCCTCTTTGAAAACCATCGGTGCAAAAGGATCAACCCCACTCTCAAGGGGATCGCCGGCACATCCCGCTATAGCCAAAGTGACGCCTAAGCCAAGTATTGAAAGTCGAAGATTGCAAATAGAGAGTTTCATCATGGCTTATCAGTCGGTTTTGTTTCTTTAGGCTCATCTTCTTCGCCCCCATACAGGGATTGAAATAGATCTAGCGGGGATCCCCAGGCAAGCTGTTGCATACGCATTCCACGGGATAGGTAACGTGCAAGCTCGGATAGGGCTAATTGATAGACGTCACGCTTAAAGTCAATCACGGTGTCTAGTTGAATCCAAAAAGGAACCCAGCGCCAAGCATCAAATTCTGGATGTTCTGAAGCGCGCAGATGAATATCGCTATCCAAGCCTACTAAACGCAGTAAAAACCAAATTTGTTTTTGGCCGCGATAGCTGGCTCGATGGGTTTTGGAGGTATGTTGACGACGCAAGAACTCCTCCGGGACGTCATAACGAAGCCAGTCCCTGGTTCGTCCAATAATTTGGACATGTTCCGGTAGCAAGCCAACTTCCTCATGCAATTCGCGGTACATGGCTTGCTCTGGGCTCTCACCATGCTGAATCCCGCCTTGCGGGAACTGCCACGAATGCTGCCCAACGCGTTTTCCCCAGAAAACCTCGTTATGGCTATTGAGGAGGACTATGCCGACATTGGGTCGATACCCTTCACGGTCAAGCATGAGATCGTGCCTCAAATCCTTTAAAATCAATGATTTGATTATATCCATACATGAAAGCTTCACAGTCATTTCTCGCCACGCTAAAAGAAGCCCCTTCCGACGCTGAGGTGGTTTCGCACAAACTCATGGTGCGTGCCGGTTTAATTCGCAAGCTCAGCGCGGGCATTTATAACTATTTGCCTTTGGGTTTGAAGTCCATTCGCAAAGTGGAAAACATCATCCGCGAAGAAATGAATCGCGCAGGTGCCATTGAGTTACTTATGCCTATGATTCAGCCTGCAGAGTTATGGCAAGAGACCGGTCGTTGGGAGAAGATGGGGCCAGAGTTGCTCCGCATCAAAGACCGTCATGACCGTGACTTTTTAATTCAGCCGACCTCTGAAGAGGTGGTGACCGATTTAGCGCGCAATGAAATCAAGAGTTACAAACAGCTCCCTGTGAATTTCTATCAAATTCAAACGAAGTTCCGTGATGAACGTCGTCCACGTTTTGGAATTATGCGTGGGCGCGAGTTCAGCATGAAAGATGCTTATTCATTTGATCGCGATGCCGAGGGATTGAAAAAGTCTTACCAAATTATGTTCGATGCCTACACCCGAATTTTCAAACGTATGGGTTTGAGGTTTCGTGCAGTAACGGCGGATAACGGCGCTATTGGTGGATCAGGTAGTCAAGAGTTCCATGTAATTGCTGATACTGGTGAAGATGCGATTGTGTATTGCCCGAGCTCTGATTACGCTGCCAATCTCGAAGCTGCTGAATCAGTCTCATTGATTGGGACCCGCGCGGCCGCAACTCAAGCAATGACAAAGGTCGCAACCCCAGATCAAACAAATTGTGCTGACGTGGCCAAGTTTTTAAAGTTGCCGATCGAGCAAACTGTGAAGTCACTTCTGTTCGCTGCAGATCAAGAAGAGGGCCCAGCTAAATTATTTATGGTGCTGGTGCGCGGTGACCACGAACTCAATGAAATTAAGGCTAGCAAGATTCCTGGTATGGCAGAGTCACGCTTTGCTAGCGAAGCTGAAATCAAACAAGCCTGTAATGCGCCAGCGGGCTATTTAGGGCCGGTTGGTATTGATGCTGCGGTAACCGTGGTTGCAGATCGTACTGTTGCCAATATGGCTGACTTTATATGCGGTGCTAATGATGCTGGTTATCACTTAACTGGCGTGAACTGGGGCCGTGATTTGCCAGAGCCTTTGGTGATGGATTTGCGTAATGCTGTAATCGGCGATCCTTCCCCTGATGGAAAGGGTGTTGTCGATATCTGTCGTGGTATTGAAGTGGGCCATGTATTTCAACTGGGTACGCGTTATTCAGAGGCGATGGGTTGTACTTATCTTGATCAGCAGGGCAAGGCACAACCGATGGTGATGGGTTGCTATGGCATTGGCGTCACTCGTTTGTTAGGCGCTGCAATTGAGCAAGGTAATGACGAGCGCGGAATTATTTGGCCGATTTCAATGGCGCCATTTGAAGTAGTGATCTGCCCAATGGGTTACGAAAAATCCGAAGCTGTCAAAGCTGCCGCAGATCAATTGCATGATGAGTTAATAGCTGCTGGAGTGGATGTAGTGCTCGATGATCGTGGAGAAAGACCGGGCGCGATGTTTGCTGACTGGGAATTAATTGGCGTTCCATTCCGTGTGGTGATCGGTGATCGTGGTCTTGCAGACGCCCAAGTGGAATTTAAAGGCCGCACCGATGCTGAATCAGAAAATATTCCACTGCCAGAAATTAAAGCAAAAGTGATTTCTGCAATTGAGGCTGCCAAGAAACTCGTTTCTTAAGCCAAACAGTTTTTAACTATTATTTTTTAAAGAGTCCGCCAATACCTTTGGCGGCTCCTTTAGCTGCCATGGATGCCATGGTGCGCGCCATTTTGCCGCCCTTGAATTGTTTCATCATGGTTTGCATTTGTTCAAACTGCGCCAATAGACGATTCACTTCCTGAACTTCAACGCCTGCACCAGCAGCAATACGGCGCTTACGAGTGGCTTTCAGTAATTCCGGTTTCGCACGCTCTTTTGGCGTCATGCTGTCGATGATTCCGCGCATACGCTTAGTTTGCTTATCGGCAGCACTTAAATTGGTTTTGGATGCTGCTTGGGCCATGTGACTTGGCAACTTATCCATCAAGCTAGCCATACCACCCATCTGTTGCATCTGCGCCAGTTGATCGCGGAAGTCGCCGAGATCAAACCCACCTTTAGAAATTTTGCTTGCTAACTTTTCTGCTTTGGCAACATCAACGTTTTGTTGGGCTTGCTCAACTAGGGCAAGGATGTCGCCCATACCCAAAATACGGTTTGCCATCCGGTCGGCATCGAATGCTTCGAGGCCATCCATCTTTTCGGCAACACCAATGAACTTTAGTGGCACGCCAGTAACTTGTCGCACTGAAAGCGCAGCACCACCGCGTGAATCACCATCAAGCTTAGTCAGAATTACACCCGTCAGTGGGAGTGCTTCATGGAAGGCCTTGGCTGTATTAACGGCGTCTTGGCCCAACATCGCGTCAACTACAAATAGTGTTTCTACCGGATTGAGATTGGCATGCAATGTTTTGATTTCTTGCATAAGTGCTTCATCGATACCCAAACGACCGGCTGTATCAACCAAGAGAACATCAAAGTAATGGCGCCGAGCCCAATCTAAAGCTGCCGTAGCAATCTCACTGGGCTTTTGATTGATATCGCTTGGGAAAAACTCAGCCCCAACTTGTTTGGTAACGGTTTCTAGCTGCTCTATAGCCGCCGGGCGATAGACGTCACAAGAAACGGTCAATACCTTTTTTTTCTTTTTCTCTTGCAAAAACTTGGCCAACTTACCAACCGAAGTCGTTTTACCTGCACCCTGCAAGCCCGCCATCAAAATTACTGCTGGTGGTTGAGTGGCTAAGTTGAGTTCACCGCTTTGTGAAGTATCGCCACGCATGACTTGAGCAAGTTCACGCTGCACAACGCCTACCAGTGCTTGGCCTGGACTGAGGCTACCAACCACTTCTTCGCCAAGGGCTTTAAATTTAATTTGTTCTAGTAAAGATTTAACGACGGGAAGCGCAACGTCCGCCTCCAATAAGGCCAGGCGGATCTCCCGCAGCATTTCTGCGGTATTTGCTTCAGTAAGGCGGGCTTGCCCCCGCATTGTTTTAACAACACGAGATAGGCGGTCGGTGAGATTCTCTAGCATTTATCGATTAGACTTTCCAGATGGATATTTTAGGTTACTCAGGCTCTGGATGGCTCCCATCTGCACTTTATTTACTGCTTTTGGTCTTTTTAAGTTCGCGGCCAAAGGGAAAAATGGAATCCTCAGCTTTTACAGGCTTGGTTCAGGCGTTTATTCTGTTGATTCTCTTGGTGCACGGTATACAGCTACATGACTCGGTCTTTACGCCAGAGGGGTTTGTATTTGGTTTTGCCCAAGACCTTTCTTTGATTGCTTGGGTCGGCCTCGCTTTTTATTGGTTTCAGTCCTGGTTTTTACCCATCTCCAGTTTGCGTTGGCTGGTTTTGTGTTTTGCGTTGATTTGCTCTGCCTTACCCACTATTTTTTCTGGCACCCTGATTTCTCCAAAGGCCGTTTCTGACCCTTGGTTTAAGGGGCACTTTATTGTTGCCACTATTTCGGTTGGCTTGTTGAGTTTGGCTGCGATGCATGCCATGTTGATGAGCATTCAGGATCGAGCATTACACCGCCAGTTGGCCATCATCCCTAATAGTCGTATAGCCCATTGGCTGGAAGATTTGCCACCTTTGATGACAATGGAAAGCTTACTGTTTAATTTGCTTTATGTAGGGGTTGCTTTACTGAGTTTGACAGTGTTTTCTGGTCTCCTATTTTCCCAAGCGCTATTTGGTAAGCCACTTGTTTTTGATCACAAGACTATCTTTGCCTTAATCTCCTGGCTGTTATTTTCTGGACTCCTGATAGCTCGTTGGCGCGTAGGTTTGCGTGGGCGCGTTGCTGTTCGTTGGGTCTTAAGTGCTTATACCGCTTTACTGCTGGCTTACGTGGGCAGCCGATTTGTTTTGGAAGTGATACTCCAGAGGGCATGACGTTTTGATTAAATGGCTTCTACTATTTGCAGGTGCAGGCGTTTTATACCTTTGGATAAAAGGGAAAAAGCAGACAAAGCTCAATGCAAAAGAGGATGCCAAGGCTCATGCTGAACGAAGCAAGGTCACTGAACCAGAGGCGATTGTTCAGTGCCGTCATTGTTCAGTGCATCTTCCAAAATCTGAAGCAATTAAACAGGAGGAGCGCTTCTATTGCTCTAAAGAGCATCTTGACAGTCTAGATGCTCAGGGTTGGCTGGGCTCGGCTGCTTGGCGAACTTCACCAAATCAAGATATTCGGCCAGAAGGCGTCGCTCCTGATTTAGTGGTGATTCATCACATCAGTCTTCCGCCCGGTGGTTTTGCAGGTCGCAACTCAACACAATTCATTGTGGATTTTTTCCAAAACAAGCTAGATTCATCGCTGCATCCATATTTTGAAGAAATTGCTGGGCAAAAGGTATCTAGCCATTTCTTGATTTCACGTAGTGGTGAGGTTTTTCAATTCGTCTCAACCCATAACAAAGCATGGCATGCTGGTGTTTCATCCTTCTTAGGTCGTGAAAAGTGCAATGATTTCTCGATTGGGATTGAGTTGGAGGGCGATAGCGGACACCCTTTTGAAGATATTCAGTACTCGACCCTGGCTAAATTAAGCTCCCAACTCAGCGCTATTTACCCCAATCTTCAATTTGCTGGACATAGCGATATTGCCCCTGGCAGAAAAACAGACCCCGGGATTCAATTTAGTTGGCAAAAGTTCCAAGCCAACACCAATCTTCCAGTCAAAAAATTACCCTTTGGTTTAGACCCTCGCTAGACCTCTAAATTAGTATGTGAGCACACGCTCACTTTCTTGCCCTTTAACTAAAAAGGGCTAGAAATTTCGCACCAAAATAGCCCCTAAATTATTGGAAAACTTAGGAAAAATACTTATAAATATTCATCAGAAATGTCTTACCAAATTCCGAATATTTCCCTATACTTAGTGTCAAATGCACTTCGAGACACTAGATGTAGTGTTTGAATACAGCAATACCCTATTGTTTTTTAACGATTTTTTGCCCAAATAACTATATATAAGCAGGAGAAATATGACATATGCCAACCCCCAGACAGCAGGACAGACTGCCGGCACAAATAATCCAGGAATGAATCCTTCTGAGTCGATGAATCAAGCGCCGTCTGCTGGCTTTGTAGCTGGTGGAGTTGGTGGTGGGCAAGCTACTCAATTGTCTGATTACAAAATCATTCGTCGCAATGGTTCAGTAGTGGCGTTCGAGCCATCCAAAATTGCAATTGCAGTTACAAAGGCATTTTTGGCAGTTAATGGTGGTCAGGGCGCAGCATCTGCACGCGTTCGCGAGCAAGTGGAGCAATTAACCCATTCAGTAGTGCGCGCTTTGTTACGTAGTCGCCCTAACGGTGGCACTTTCCATATTGAAGATATTCAAGACCAAGTTGAATTGGCCTTGATGCGTAGTGGTGAACACAACGTTGCCCGCGCCTACGTTCTCTATCGTGAAAAGCGTAATCAGGAACGTGCTGCGCAGCAGGTATCAGCTCAAGAAACTCAGGCGTCCACACAAACCTTAGAGCCAGGTTTGAAGGTGACTGATAACGGTGTTGAGAAATTGCTCGATATGGCTGCTTTGCGCACCATTATTGAAGCGGCATGTGAAGGCCTCGGCAACAATATTGATGCAAGCCCAATCATTACTGAGACCATCAAGAATCTATACGATGGCGTGCCAATGGCGCAGGTGTATGACTCTGCGATTTTGGCATCACGTACATTAATTGAAAAAGATCCTGCATACAGTCAAGTAACTGCACGTATTTTGATGCACGTAATTCGTAAAGAAATTTTAGGGAAAGAAGTATTGCAAGGTGATATGCAAGCTGAATACAGCGGCTACTTTGCAAAGTACATCAATGAAGGCATTTCTGCTGAGCTTTTAGATCCCCGTATGCGCGAGTTTGATCTTCCAAGATTGGCCGCTGCATTAAACGCAAGCCGTGACTTGCAGTTCAACTACCTCGGCTTACAAACTTTATATGACCGTTATTTCTTGCATATTGAAGAGCGTCGTATTGAGATGCCTCAAGCCTTCTTTATGCGCGTTGCCATGGGCTTATCTTTGAATGAGTTGGATCGTGAGCGTCGTGCAATCGAATTCTATGAAATCCTTTCTACATTTGATTTCATGTCCAGCACGCCAACTCTGTTTAACTCAGCGACAACCCGCCCTCAATTATCTAGCTGCTACTTGACAACTGTAGATGATGATTTGGATGGCATCTATGAAGCCCTAAAAGAGAATGCACTCTTGTCTAAGTTTGCCGGTGGTTTGGGTAACGACTGGACTAATGTTCGCGCTTTGGGAAGCCACATCAAAGGCACTAACGGTAAGTCACAAGGTGTTGTGCCATTCTTAAAAGTGGTTAATGACACAGCGGTTGCAGTGAATCAAGGTGGTAAGCGTAAGGGTGCAGTTTGTGCTTACCTAGAGACATGGCATTTAGATATTGAAGAGTTCCTCGAGTTGCGTAAGAACACCGGAGATGATCGTCGCCGTACGCATGACATGAATACTTCTAACTGGATTCCAGACTTGTTCATGAAGCGTGTGATGGAGGGTGGTGAGTGGACATTATTCTCACCTTCAAATACACCTGACTTGCATGACAAATTCGGCAAGGCTTTTGAAGAGGCATATGTTGCCTATGAGAAAAAAGCAGATGCTGGTGAATTAAAACCATTCCGTCGTATTCCTGCGCAACAATTGTGGCGCAAGATGTTGGGTATGTTGTTTGAAACTGGTCATCCATGGATCACATTTAAAGATCCTTGCAATATTCGTAGCCCACAACAACATATCGGCGTAGTTCACTCTTCCAACCTCTGTACTGAAATTACTCTGAACACAAACGAGAGTGAAATCGCAGTATGTAACTTGGGTTCCGTGAACTTGACGGCGCATATGACTACCGATGCGTCCGGCAAGATGATTTTGGATCATGAGAAGCTCCAGAAAACAATTCGCACTGCCATGCGCATGTTGGACAACGTGATTGATATCAACTACTACGCTGTTGCTAAAGCGCGCAACTCTAACTTGAAGCATCGTCCAGTCGGTATGGGCATCATGGGCTTCCAAGATTGCTTGCATATGCAACGCATTCCTTACGCTAGTGATGAAGCAGTGAAGTTTGCGGATTCATCCATGGAAGCAGTGTGCTACTACGCTTACCAAGCATCTAATGAATTGGCTGAAGAGCGTGGCGTTTACAGCACATACAAAGGTTCATTATGGGATCGCGGCATTCTTCCACAAGACTCAGTGGCCTTGTTGGCAGCAGAGCGTGGCGGTTATCTTGAGGTAGATAGCTCATCCACCATGAATTGGGATGGCTTACGTGCTCGCATTAAGCAGCACGGTATGCGTAATTCGAACTGTGTGGCGATTGCGCCAACAGCAACGATTTCCAATATCATTGGCGTTTCAGCTTGTATCGAACCTACATTCCAGAACTTGTTTGTGAAATCCAACCTCTCAGGCGAATTCACTGTAGTAAATGAGTACTTGGTCCGTGATTTGAAAGACCGTGGCCTCTGGGATGAAGTCATGATTGCGGACTTGAAGTACTTTGACGGTACTTTGTCCAAAATTGATCGTGTTCCACAAGATTTGCGCAATTTGTACGCTACTGCATTTGAAGTTGAGCCAAGCTGGTTGGTAGAGGCCGCTTCACGTCGTCAGAAGTGGATTGATCAAGCGCAGTCACTCAATATTTACATGGGCGGTGCATCTGGCAAGAAATTGGATGACACTTACAAGTTAGCTTGGTTACGCGGATTGAAGACCACGTATTACCTCCGCACAATGGCTGCAACGCATGTTGAGAAATCAACCGTGACTAGTGGTCAGTTGAATTCAGTATCTAGTGGTGGCGGTGTCAATGGAACGGATGCTGCAGCTGCACAAGAAGCGGATGGTCCAGTTTGCACAATGCGCCCAGGTGATGCTGGCTTTGAAGAATGTGAAGCATGTCAGTAAGCCATTGGCTAACTGATCTAGAAAAATAAGAATTAGGAGAGAATCATGTTGAATTGGGAAGAAGAAGTTGCCCCCGCATTAGCAAAAGCCGGTCTAGCGCCACAACCAGTGGTAGCCGAACCGCAGCGCCCGCAACCCGATCAAGTTGCGATTGCTGCGCCTCAAGATGTTGCACCAGTGCAAGCAGCCCCATTGTCTGGTGGTGCAGCTTTGCGTGTTAATGCTGCCGATAAGCGTGTGATTAACGCCAAGACTGACGTTAATCAATTAGTTCCATTTAAATATAAGTGGGCTTGGGAGAAGTATTTGGCCGGTTGCGCAAATCACTGGATGCCGCAAGAGATCAATATGAATCGTGATATCGCGCTTTGGAAAGATCCTAACGGCTTAACTGAAGATGAGCGTCGCATCATCAAGCGTAATCTTGGTTTCTTCACGACAGCAGATTCATTGGCGGCAAATAACATTGTTTTGGGTACTTATCGCCACATTACTGCCCCAGAATGCCGTCAATATCTATTGCGCCAGGCATTTGAGGAGGCAATTCACACCCACGCTTATCAATATATTGTGGAATCACTAGGCTTAGATCAGAGTGAAATCTTTAATGCGTACAACGAGATTGAGTCTATTCGCGCTAAAGATGAGTTCTTAATTCCTTACATCGACGTATTAACCAACCCTAATTTCAAAACTGGAACATTAGAAACTGACCAAACTTTGCTGCGATCACTCATTGTTTTTGCTTGCGTGATGGAAGGTTTGTTCTTTTATGTTGGTTTTACGCAAATACTTGCAATGGGTCGTCAAAACAAAATGACGGGTGCTGCTGAGCAGTATCAATACATCCTTCGCGATGAGTCTATGCACTGTAATTTTGGCATCGATTTAATTAATCAAATCAAGCTGGAGAACCCGCAGTTATGGACTTCTGCGTTCAAAGACGAGATCAAATCCATCTTCGAAAAAGCAGTGGAATTAGAGTACCGTTATGCAGAGGATACGATGCCTCGCGGAGTGCTCGGATTGAACGCGCCGATGTTCAAAGGTTACCTAAGATACATCTGTAATCGCAGATGTTTGCAAATAGGACTTGACGCGATGTTCCCAAATGAAGAGAATCCATTCCCATGGATGTCAGAAATGATTGATCTGAAAAAAGAGAGAAACTTTTTTGAGACACGCGTTATTGAGTATCAAACTGGCGGTGCGCTAAGTTGGGAATAGTAGTCAGGTAGAAAGCGCATAGCCGGCTAAATAGGAGATTAGACGGTTGGATAGTTTTAAAAGTCAGCAAAACCAGACTCAAGTCCGAAAACCCTTCCTCAAGGGTGTCTGGTCTACTCTCTCTATTTTTTCCAGCAAATTTAAGAAGCCGTTGCCCTTTGGGGCCACGGCTTTTTTTCCAGGATTCATTAGCGTGCAGCACTTAGCATCAAGCCGCGCGCCGATGAATGGCTCGCTCGTCGGCTCCAATCGGTTGCAAAACCAGGCGGAAATGAATTGGTCGGGTCTTCTTAATCGGTAGTTTGTACTAATCCTCACGTGAAGGAGCATTACTATGGCAATCGCCAAGAAAAAAGTTGCTGCAAAGAAACCTGCTGCTAAAAAAGCTGCTGCTAAAAAGCCAGCTGCTAAAAAAGTAGCTAAAAAGAAGCCTGCTGCTAAGAAAGTTGCTGCTAAAAAGCCAGCTGCTAAAAAAGTAGCTAAGAAGCGTCCTGCTGCTAAAAAAGCTGCTGCTAAAAAGCCAGCTGCTAAAAAAGTAGCTAAGAAGAAGCCTGCTGCTAAGAAAGTAGCTCGTAAAGCTGCTGCTAAAAAGCCTGCTGCTAAGAAAGTAGCTCGTAAAGTAGCAAAAAAAAAGTAAGTAAGCCTGCGGCGAAGAAAGCGGGCAAGGCTGTAAAAAAGCCCGCGGCTAAAAAAGCTGCTGCTTCAACTACGTTGAATCCAGCTGCTGCTTGGCCCTTCCCAACTGGCACACGTCCATAAGCTCTGCTTGTAGGCGGGTGAAGTTCAAAGGGATCTCTCACGAGATCCCTTTTTTATTATTACTTCTGAGAATTATTGGCTTTAGAGGGCAAATCCAAAGGCAGATTTGAACTGAGTGGCGATTTCATCTTTGCTCATTTGGTGATTTTGTGGTCCCTGATGGGTGATTTTGATCGAACCCATCAAACTAGCTAGTCGACCAGTAGTTTCCCAATCCATGCCATTTTCCAATCCAAACAGCAAGCCACCGCGGAATGCGTCACCACAACCGGTTGGATCAACTACTTTTGCTGCTGGCACTGGTGGAATTGCGATGCATTTGCCTTCAAAGTAGATATCTGCGCCTTCAGCACCCTTGGTAACGATTAATGCTTTCACCCTTTCGGCTACCTTAGCCAGGCTCAAGCCAGTTCTTTGAGAAAGCATTTCGCCTTCATAGTCATTTACGGCAAGATAGCTCGCAATATCAACCAGCTCTAGTAGTTCTGGACCATTAAACATAGGTAATCCCTGTCCTGGATCAAATACAAATGGAATATCTGCATCAGCTAGCTGATGGCAGTGCTCCCACATTCCTTGACGGCCGTCTGGGGCGACGATGCCAAACTTTGCAGCACCTTTGGCATTCTTGCTGCGCTCCGCAATGACTTCTGAAACTTGGTTGAGGTGGGATTCACCCATAGCACCCGGATGAAAGGCGGTAATTTGATTATTGGCTTGGTCAGTAGTGATCATGGCTTGAGCTGTGAACGCTTGCTCAATCTGGCGGATATGCGTCGCATCAATCTTGAGTTGCTTGAGACGATCAAGATAGGGGGCTGCATCACCACCCACCGTTGCCATGATGATGGGGTCACCACCCAGAAGGCTCAGGTTGTATGCGATATTGCCTGCACAACCACCGAATTCACGGCGCATTGTAGGAACCAGGAATGCAACGTTAAGGATATGAATCTGCTCTGGAAGAATTTGATCGGCAAATTTGCCTTCAAAGTTCATGATGGTGTCGTAGGCGATAGAACCGCAGATCAAGCTGGCCATAAATAATTACTTTCTAATAAAAATCGATTGGAATGAATGTATTTTCGAATTTGCAGTCTATTTTTCAGGGTAAAAAACTCTGACACGATAGCCTGCAGCGTTTTGCGGGAGAGAAATCGGGAATTCAGCGGAAATAATTTCGCCAGAGGGTGCGCCTTGACGTAAAAAATTTGGGTGCGACTCTTGCCAAAGTATTGGCAGCCACTCTTGCGGAGAAAATTGAATCGTTTTGATCGGCAATTCCTCTGCGTCAGTGAGAGAAATTTCCAAATTCGGAAATAAAACAGGTAGCGCAAGACGATTTTGTATTTCCACTTGCAACACAGATTGATTTGAAGGGTTTTTAAGGCCCTCTCGCGCGTTTTCAGGCAAAAGAGTGACTGAAGTTATTTTCCAAGCAGCAAAATCGCTCAGAGAGCGATCTACGCACCCTAGTGCACGACACAGTTGCGCATCAAATTTCATTAAAAGAGAGAATGCACTTGTTGCAAACGCAGAAGAGCTGCCATCAACACGCGTTGCTAATCTTGGGAGCAGGGAATTTCTAGAGAGGTGCTCGCCAACAATCAGGAGTAATAGGAAAGCAAGGCTGAGAAGAATTAATTTAAGACTTTTTTTTTGAGCCGGCACTACAGTGTCTTTGCGATTACTAAGCAAACTCGCTGTATCAAGCTGCTTAGCTAGCGTGCCACGCAAACAGACCCAGCCCTCACTTTCTTTCCAAACGGAGAGACTTAACCATTGGCTATAGGTGGCAATAACTTCTTCTGCTTGGCGCGCAAGCACGCCCGAGAGCACAATTTTTCCACCGGGGCGCATCTTGTTTACCAGGGCAGGCGCTAAAACTTGTAGTGGGTTAGCCAAAATATTGGCCATCACGATGTCGTATTTGGTTTCTGCGGCGAGTTCTGGCGCATTTTCATTGGGCAGAACAAAACGAATGATTGTCTTGTTGATTTCTGCATTACTGCGTGCTGCAACCATGGCTTGCGGATCAATATCAGTGCCCACAACGGGTTTGCAACCCAGTTTCGCGGCGGCAATAGCCAGAATTCCGGATCCACAACCGTAATCGAGCAAACTTTGATTCGCTAGCTGCGTATTTTGTTCAAGCCAAAGCAAACAAAGATGTGTAGTAGGGTGGCTGCCAGTACCAAAGGCGAGGCCCGGATCTACTGCTAAGCAAATTGCATTAGGGTCGGTGGGCGCTTCATGCCAAGAGGGTACTACCCAAATCCGCTCACCAATTTGAATTGGGGCAAATTGACTTTGCGTTAAGCGAACCCAGTCTTGTTCCTCAACAATCTTTTCTTGCGGAGCTGGAAGATGAAATCCAGCTTCTTGAAGCGATGCAAGTAACTCTGGAATGAAATTCACTGCATCAGAATCATCAATTTCTGGATTAAATAGGGCAGTTACAGAAGATCGGTCCCAGGCTTGAACCTCTGGTGAGAGCCCTGGTTCGCCATAAAGTGGGTTTTCATCATAGCCACCCGCAGCATCGTCTTCAACAGTGACTGAGAGTGCACCCACTTCCAGCAATGCATCACCTAAAGGCTCGGCAATTTCTGCTGGTACCGTGAAAACGAGTTCACGATAGGACATGCTGACTCCAAACGGGCATTAATTAACCTAAGACTTTGGGTTGCCGCGACTAGCAGCTTGCTCTTCGAGGCGATGCTCTAGATAGTGAATGCTGGTTCCGCCTTCCATGAAGTTCGGATCGAGCATGAGTTCACGATGCAGAGGTACGTTGGTTGTAATGCCATCAATCACCATCTCAGAAAGCGCAATCTGCATACGACGAATCGCTTGTTCGCGAGTATTGCCATAAGAAATCAGCTTGCCGATCATCGAATCGTAATTGGATGGCACCACATAACCGCTATAGGCATGTGAGTCAACACGAATTCCAGGGCCGCCTGGCATATGGAATGAACCAATCTTTCCTGGGCTTGGTGTGAACTTGAATGGATCTTCCGCATTCAGACGACATTCAATGGCATGACCACGGAAAACGATGTCTTTCTGGCGATAACTGAGTTTTAAGCCAGCAGCAATGCGAATTTGTTCCTGAACAATATCCACGCCAGTAATCATTTCGGTAACTGGGTGCTCTACTTGAACGCGGGTGTTCATTTCAATGAAGAAGAATTCCCCGTCTTCGTATAAGAATTCAAAAGTACCAGCACCACGGTAACCAATTTTTCTACAAGCTTCTGCACAGCGTTCACCGATCTTTGCGATTAAGCGGCGATCAATGCCGGGAGCCGGAGCCTCTTCGATCACTTTTTGGTGGCGACGTTGCATTGAGCAATCACGCTCACCCAACCAAATGGCATTGCCATGGGTGTCGGCCAAAATCTGGATCTCTACGTGGCGAGGTTTCTCAAGAAACTTCTCCATATAGACTTCTGGATTACCAAAAGCGCGACCAGCTTCTTCTTTGGTCATATTGACTGCATTCAGAAGGGCGGCTTCAGTGTGTACCACGCGCATACCACGACCACCACCACCACCTGCGGCTTTAATGATGACTGGATAGCCAACGCGTTTTGCCGTAGTAATAATTTCCTTTGGATTGTCTGGCAATGCACCTTCAGATCCTGGAACGCAAGGTACACCTGCTTTAATCATGGCGCGTTTAGCTGAAACCTTATCGCCCATGAGGCGAATCGAAGCTGCAGTAGGTCCAATAAATGCAAAGCCTGATTTTTCTACACGCTCTGCAAAGTCAGCATTCTCGGAGAGAAAGCCATAGCCTGGATGGATCGCTTCAGCATCAGTTACTTCCGCTGCTGAAATAATGGCAGGCATATTGAGGTAGCTGAGTGGTGATGGGGCAGGCCCAATGCAGACAGCTTCGTCTGCAAGCTTCACATATTTAGCTTCTTTGTCTGCGGTCGAATAGACCACCACAGTTTTAATTCCCAACTCGCGACATGCGCGTTGGATACGGAGAGCAATTTCTCCGCGATTGGCAATCAGAATCTTATCGAACATGTCGGCTCTGAGTTAAGTAACGGTGGATTGGAATAGATCTAAAGGGGGATCTATTAAGCGATGATGAACAGCGGCTGATCAAACTCAACACCTTGACCGTTTTCACACAGAATTTGCTTGATGACACCGGCTTGCTCAGATTCGATCTCATTGAGAAGCTTCATCGCTTCAATAATGCACAGTGTTTGACCCACTTTGACTGTATCGCCAACTTTGACAAAGTCTGGCGACTCAGGATTTGGTGCGCGATAGAAAGTGCCGACCATTGGTGAGCGAGCTACAAAACCAGTTTCAGCAGGCGTTTCTTCGGCGGCTGGAGCGGCAGCAGGCGCGGCTACGGGAGCAGCTTGCATTGCTTGAACCGGTGCTGGATTGGCGTAAACCACTTGACCAGCTGGAGCTGGAGATCCGGCATTCACAATGCGAACACGATCTTCACCTTCATTTACTTCTAATTCAGAAATTCCTGATTCAGAAACAAGGTCGATTAGGGTTTTTAGTTTTCTCAAGTCCATGGAAAGGCTTCCTCTCTTGTAATTCTTAATTAATCTTTATTTTTATAAACGTGCGATTGCTGCTTGTAAGGCCAGTTCATATCCAATCGCCCCTAGTCCGCAAATCACGCCAGTGGCGATGTCTGATAAATAGGAGTGTTTGCGGAATTCTTCACGCTGATGAATATTGGACAGATGTATTTCGGTAAACGGTATGGCAACTCCAGCCAAGGCATCGCGTAAGGCAACGCTGGTATGGGTAAAAGCACCAGGATTAATGATGATGAAATCCACGCCATCTTGTTTAGCTTTTTGAACTCGGTCAATGAGCTCGCCTTCATGATTGCTTTGGAAGGTGGATAGATCGACTGAGTGAGTCTTGGCAATTGCGCCAAGCTTTGTATGAATATCTTCTAGGGTAGTTTTACCGTAAACCTCTGGCTCACGAGTGCCCAGCAGATTGAGGTTAGGACCCTGAATTACAAGAATTGAAGTATTTTTCGACATAGATCGATATTTTTAGAGGCAGTTAGGTTTAATTACGCAAATACAGCTTTTCTCTAAAACTGCTTACCTCATGAAGAATTAACCTCACTAAGTACAGGCAAAGTATACCCCCAGAATCTAGCGGTAAGCCCAAAAAACGGGGGATAAATTAGCTATTTTTTATGATTTTAAGAGCAGATATTGCAAGATTCAGGTGCGAAATACCCAATACTTGGCCACATAATCATTGGTGAATAGCTCTTAAAAATCCTTATAAAGCTGATTTAATAGCTTTTCTGAGCTCTTCTTCGCTTATCTTCCCTAATTTGCTGCTAGTAGACTTGCCTTGAGCATTAATGATGATGGTGTACGGAAGAGCGCCTTGGCTGTTCCCCATTTGTTTAGATAGATTGCTACCCTCTAGCCCACCAATCACGATAGGGTAGGAAACTGGGGTTTTTTCAAGGAATTCACGAATATTAGAGGGTGAATCGATACCAATGCCGACAAATAAGACATTTTGAGTCTTAAATTCTGCTTGTAATTTGTCCAAAGCCGGCATTTCTTCGACGCAAGGGGGGCACCAAGAGGCCCAAAAGTTCACAACAAGGACTTTTCCTCGCCATTTCTCGGTATCGGCTGATTTTCCATCGGGCGTTTGCCATGGGTTGGCAAAAAAGGCCTTGATAGCGGGGTCGCTTGCGAGCCCTGTTTTGTAAATCCATTGCGAAGTCAGGACTCCCGCAACGAGTGCTGCAAGACTAATTGCGATGATGCTAATCCACTGTCTTCGGTTCATTACAACTCCTTAGCTAAAATTCCCCAATGCATATTCATATCTTGGGCATTTGCGGTACTTTCATGGGCGGCATTGCCGCAATCGCTCGGCAGGCCGGACATCGCGTAACTGGCTGTGATGCCAACGTGTATCCACCAATGAGTACTCAGCTTGAAGCGCAGGGCATTGAGCTCATCGAGGGATTCTCGCCCGAGCAATTATTACAGTTTGAGACAATGCCGGATTTATTTGTAATCGGCAACGTCGTTTCTCGTGGCAATCCGCTGATGGAGGCCATCCTTAATGAAGGCCTTCCTTATACGTCTGGACCACAGTGGCTTGGTGAGCAAGTATTGTTTGATAGGCATGTATTGGCGGTTGCTGGTACGCACGGCAAAACGACCACCTCTGCCATGTTGGCTTGGATTTTGGAATTTAATGATTGCAAGCCAGGTTACTTAATTGGTGGAGTGCCATTGAATTTCACGGTATCGGCTCGTATGGGTGAGAGTAAATACTTTGTTATCGAGGCAGATGAATATGACACGGCGTTTTTTGATAAGCGCAGTAAGTTTGTTCACTATCGTCCGCGTACAGCTCTATTAAATAATCTGGAGTTTGATCACGCCGATATTTTTGCTGATCTTGCTGCAATCGAAACACAGTTTCATCATTTGGTTCGCACAGTACCAGGCAATGGTCTTGTTGTGGTTAATGGCGAAGAGCCTGCCTTAGAGAGAGTCATCGTACGAGGTGCTTGGGCGCCTATTGAAAAGTTTGGTCAAGATAAAAATAATGCCTGGTCTTTAATTTCTCAAGCAGCAGATGGCTTTATTGTTTTGCATGATGGCAAAGAAGTTGCAATGGTGAACTGGGCTCCGGACTCTGGCGTCATGGGCCGACATAATCAGCTCAATGCATTAGCGGCGATTGCCTCAGCTAATCACATTGGCATTTCACCGGTTGACGCAGCGCGTGCACTTGCGGAGTTTAAGAATGTAAAGCGTCGCTTAGAAACCATTGGTGTAGCAAATGAAATAACGGTCTACGATGATTTTGCGCATCACCCTACAGCAATTATTACTACGGTAGATGGCTTACGTCGTCGTGTAGGGCAGTCTCGAATTTTGGCAGTCTTGGAGCCTCGGTCTAATACGATGAAGCTCGGCGTGATGAAGGCGCAACTACCGAATAGCCTAGAGGCAGCCGATAAGATTTTTGCTTATGGCGCTAGTGCTGGTAAAGATTCTTTAGGTTGGGATTTAAACGAAGTTTTAGCCCCATCAAATGCCAAAGAAAAAGATCGTGCCTTAGCCTTTGATGATTTAAGTGCTTTGGTAGATGCCGTGGCAAAAGAAGCAAAGCCTGGCGACCATATTTTGGTAATGAGTAATGGCGGCTTTGGTGGAGTACACCAAAAAATATTGACTGCAATACAAGAGAAAGCAAAGCAATGACTATGAGATTGAAAGATAAAGTCGCCATCATCACTGGCGCTGCGAAAGGCATTGGCTTTGCAACTGCAAAACGTTTTGCGCAAGAAGGTGCAAAAGTCATGATTGCCGATGTTAACCCTGACGCTGTTAAGGCTGCTGTTGACCTCATTCCTGGTTCGGAAGCCTTTGTCGTGAACGTGACTGATCGTGCAAGCGTTGAAGCGGCTATTGATCAAATTATGCGGCGTCACGGACGTATTGATATCTTGATTAACAATGCTGGCATCACACAAGATGCCCGCTTAGTCAAAATGACGGAAGCGCAATTTGATACGGTGATTGATGTTAATTTGAAGGGTGTATTCAACTGCACACAGTTGGTAGTGCCACACATGTTAGAGGCAGGCAAAGGTGCTGTCGTCAATGCTTCAAGCGTTGTCGGTATTTATGGAAACTTTGGTCAGACAAATTACTCTGCCACGAAATTTGGTGTCATTGGTTTTACTAAAACTTGGGCACGTGAATTAGGTGCAAAAGGTATTCGAGTAAATGCAGTATGCCCAGGCTTTATTGCTACTGAGATGGTCAAAGCTATGCCAGAAAATATTCTGAAGGATATTGAAAGCCGTAGCTGGCTTGGACGCTTAGGTACTCCAGAAGAAATGGCGAGCGTGTATTTATTCTTGGCGAGCGATGAAGCCAGTTATGTCAATGGCGTTGCACTTGAGGCCAGCGGCGGGATCTCTCTCTAAGCATGCATCTTTTATATGAAGAGGGTGGTGACATCAAGGTCGCCACAGTCCAGTCTGCCTCGGGCGCTGGAGATGCTGAATCTTGGCAGGCGACGAGCCTGTCCGGGAAGAAGATCAAACTCAAGACCAAAGAAGTTTGGCTACGTTTTGAAAAGCCAGAACCCCAAGCCTTAATGGATGAGGCAAATACTTTATCTAAAGAGATTGATCTGCAGTTCTTATGGGACTGTGCGCCTGATGAAGAATTTGGTTTGGTGGATGTTGCTCAAGAATACTTTGGCGCACAAGCCAGCATCCCGCAAAAGACAGCATTAGCCATTGCCTTACAAGGTGCGCCGGTATTTTTCCGTCGCAAAGGGCGCGGACGTTTTCAAAGAGCGCCGCTGGAGCAGTTACAGGCTGGTCTGGCTGCACTCGAGCGCAAGCAAAAAGAATTAGAGCAGCAAGCTTCATGGCAACAGGAGTTGGTGGCTGGTGTGTTCCCGCAAACACTCAAATCTCAAGCAAATCAACTTCTCTTTTCTCCGGATAAAAATACCTCAGCCTACAAAGCACTGATTGCAGCTTGTACTGAATCAGGAGAATCGCCTGCCCAATTGATGATCCGCTGCGGTGCCATTGATTCACCTTTGCAATATCACCAAGGCATGTTCTTAAAAGCCCATTTCCCTCGGGGTGCTGAACATGACCATAGTTTGGTGGTTGAGCAAGCTGCATTAAATGCCGCTATTTCAGAGTTACCTTTAGCTGAAGTGACTGCCTTCTCAATTGATGATTCTGGTACTACTGAAATTGACGATGCTTTATCGGTCACTGTGCTTGAAGGCGGTGGGCATCGTATTGGTATTCATATCGCGGCGCCTGGTTTGGTGATCGCTAAGGATGATGCCTTAGATAAGGTCGCACGCACGCGTATGTCTACGGTATATTTTCCTGGCGACAAGATTACGATGTTGCCCGATACAGTGATTTCGCAGTTCTCATTAGATGAGGGTGCTGCTCGACCAGCTTTATCGATTTATGTAGATATCAATGCAGCTGGAGTCGTAGATAAAGAGACGCTGCAGTTGCGTGCGGAGATGGTTCCCATGGGATCTAATCTTCGGCTCGAGAATTTGGAGCATCTAGTAACGGAAGAAAGTTTGGCTGATGAATTGTCTAACTATCCCTATCGTCAAGAGCTCAGTGTGTTGTGGACCGCAGCAAAGTTATTGCATGCAGGCCGCCAGGAGCAGCGTGTAGCCAACGGATTGCGCGCCGAACAATTAGGGGTCTTGGATCCCAATGCCTTAGCGAGAGACTTTCATTTTCAAATCAAAGAAGTGGATGGTTCACAGCGGGTAGACATTACTCCGCGCCAGCGCGGTTCAATCCTGGATACCATCGTTGCTGAGTGGATGATTTATTGCAACAGTGCTTCAGGACGCTTGCTGGCAGAACATGGGATACCTGGTTTGTTCCGAACTCAAAAGGGCTGGGGCCCTTTGCGAACACGTATGCAGACGACGCCTGGCCCTCATGAAGGATTAGGTTTGGAGTATTACGCATGGTGTACATCGCCATTGCGTCGCTATTCAGATTTAGTGAATCAGTGGCAGTTAATCGCCATAGCCAAGCATGGCATCACCGCCAAAATGGTAGCGCCATTTCCACCTCGAGATGCTGCCCTGATGGGTATTGCCGCTGACTTTGAAGCCTGCTATTCAGCCTATGGTGAATACCAGGATCGTCTTGAGAAATATTGGTGCTTGCGCTGGGTTGCTCAGGATGAAGTTCCTAAGCAAGTCTTTGTGAGGCATCTCAAAGAAGGTATGTCTCGAGTGGAGCCTGTTCCATTGCATTTGCCAGTCCCAGAGTTGGCTACTCACCCGCGTATGACCAGAGCTGAAGTGAGTATTGCGGATGTAGATCTTCTGCAACTCACTGCGGGAGTTCGAGTTCTTCATATAGAAGCTCCAGAAGTTCCCGAGAGTGATGCAAGCCTCAGCTAAGTTGACTTTGTTAGTTGCTCGTTTAGATGGTAGTTGGCGCCG
This sequence comes from Polynucleobacter sp. AP-Ainpum-60-G11, assembly GCF_018688375.1. NCBI lineage: Bacteria > Pseudomonadati > Pseudomonadota > Betaproteobacteria > Burkholderiales > Burkholderiaceae > Polynucleobacter > Polynucleobacter sp. AP-Ainpum-60-G11. Next base: position 209,173 of record NZ_CP061318.1, read on the forward strand.
CTACCCATTTGGCTATGCCTTGGGCCTCTCGATTTTGGCCCACCTGATATTTCTATCCTTTCGCTGGGGCATTGGAGAAATAGAAAATCGCCGTTTAAACACACCGCTGAGCGTTGTTTTGGTGAATGCTAGTAATCAAGTGGCGCCTAAGCAGGCAAATAAATTGGCTCAGGCAGATTTGCAAGGGGGTGGCAATACATCCAATCAAGATGCAAGTGCATTGCACCGGGCAAGGCTTGGTGCAGATGCCCGCCTAGAAGTTTTAGAGAAGCAGCAAAAACAAATGCTAGCTAAGCTCGAAGCAGAACGCGCTCTAGCAGGTGGTCGTAAAAGTGGTGATGAGAAAAAAGCCACGTCGCAGCTGAACTCTTTAGAGGCTGAGTTAGCGAAACGTTTGCAGGTCCATGGGCGCGAGCCTCGTCGTAAGGTTTTGACTGGAGCGAGCACTAAGGCAGTTGTATTTGCGCAGTATTACGATGCCATGCGTCAAAAGATTGAGGCTTATGGAAGCACTTTTTTTCCGCGAGCTAATGGTCGGCCTTTGTATGGCAGCTTGGTGATTGTTGTGAGTGTCGATGCCCAAGGGCGTATTGCCAATAATGCACAAGGTAAAGATGGTTTGAGCATTGGGCGAAGTTCTGGCAATCCCGAGTTAGATCGCCAGGCCCTAGCGATTGTTCGTGCTTCCGCTCCCTTTGGAGTTTTCCCTGTAGAAATGCGCAATCAAATTGATATCTTGGATTGGGTCTCCACTTTTGATTTCGCACGAGATGGATCTGATCGCTTAGATCTGCGTCCTTAATCTAGCAGACAGCACTCAATTTCGCTTATCCTGTAGTCACTATGAGTCAAGCCACATCCGCCGAGTTGCATATCGATCCCACCCAATTTCCTGGGGTTGATATTTATGCGGTCGCAGGTAATCCAATCTCACACAGTAAATCACCTGCCATCCATAAGCGGTTTGCTGAGCAGTCAAATCAAAAAATGCACTACGGTCGCTTGCAGCCTGCACTTGATCAATTCAAAACTGCTGCACAAGCCTTCTTTGCTGCTGGCGGCAAAGGGATGAATGTAACTGTTCCATTTAAGTTGGACGCCCAGGCGCTTGCAGATGTATTAACGCCGCGTGCACAGCTGGCTGGCGCTGTAAATACTCTACTTATTGAAGATGGAAAAATCTTTGGTGACAACACCGATGGTGCTGGTTTAGTCAGGGACCTATTAGCGCAGGGCATTCAGATTCAAGGTTCCCGAATTTTATTGCTGGGAGCGGGTGGCGCTTCTCGTGGAGTACTTGGCCCCCTACTGGAGCAATTACCCAAAGAATTAATTATTGCCAATCGATCGAATGCTAAAGCCGATGAATTGGCCCACTTGTTTGCTAGCTTGGCTAGCTCACTGGATGTTGCACTACAAGCGGTTTCTCTAAGTGATCTTGAGGATGCTAGTAAGACCTTAGCTCCTTTTGATCTCGTCATTAATGCCACTGCTGCTGGCCTATCCGATGCATCACCAATTAGCGATGCGGCAGCCAGCAATATTTTTATTCCAAAATCTTTCGCCTACGATATGGTGTACGGTAAAGCAACCGCCTTTATGCAGCAGGCATTGCATCGCGGCGCACGGGTCAGTGATGGCTTGGGCATGCTAGTAGAGCAAGCTGCGGATGCTTTCTTAATTTGGCGTGGTTCTGAGCTTGCCAATGCGATTGATCCTCGCGCTGTATTGGCAGAACTTCGCACTTCCTAGTTTCTAGCTGAGCTTCGATGCGCTGGCTTTCTTACCTTCTGAAATGTTTGCTGGGTGGTTTTATCGCTATGCAAATCTACTTTGTTATTCAGGTTGGCTTGTGGGCGGCGCTGGATCCAAGCAGTACTGCTTTTCAGAGGGCGGAACGCTGGCGTCTTTGCGGTCTGTCATGGTCTTGCCCGGTGCATTCATCTTGGGTTCCTTACGAAAAAATCTCCGGCAATCTTAAGCGTGCAGTCTTGGTGAGTGAAGATGACATCTTTTTTCAGCATATGGGTGTGCGGGTCGAAGATATGAAAAAAGCTTGGACTAAAAACTCACAACTTAATCAACAGAGCAGTAAATCTAAAACCGCTTTACGGGGTGGCTCCACAATTACGCAACAACTAGCGAAGAATCTTTTTCTCTCTTCCGAGCAGAATTATTTTCGCAAAGCGCAGGAGTTAATTATTACGGGCCTACTTGAGGCAATGCTATCTAAGCAGCGTTTGTTTGAGATTTATCTGAACTCAGTAGAGTGGGGCGAGGGCATCTTCGGAATTGGTGCTGCCTCTCAACATTACTATGGCATTAAGCCCTCACTGCTTGATCGAGAGCAGTCTGCAGCTTTAGCTTCTGCATTGCCAGCACCAAAGTGTTTTGATAAAGCGCAATACTGTCGCAAGGCCAATATTCACTTCCCTACCCGGCAAGACTTTATTTTAGAAAATATGGATAGAGTGGCCTTGACACCCACTCCAAAACTAAAGGCTCGTTAAATCTGCTGTAGCTCGACCCTACTTGTTTTTATTGGTTGGCTACAGCTCTTAATGCATCTCTAGTAGTGATTGCTACTTTTCTAGCTGCCTCAGCAAAATCATTGCCTGAGCTCGCGTACAAGATTGCTCTCGAAGAGTTAATCATCATGCCGGTACCTGGTTTATTCGGGATGCCGCCAGCCTTCACAGTGGCATCGATATCGCCACCTTGAGCACCAATACCTGGGATGAGCAAAGGCATCTCGCCCACAATCGCACGTACTTTGGCAATTTCTTCGGGGAAGGTTGCGCCAACTACGAGGCTAATTTGACCGGAGCTATTCCATTTCTGCGCGGCCAGCTTGGCAACATGCAAGTAGAGTGGTTCACTATTGGGGGCCACATTCAAGAACTGAAGGTCAGAGCCTCCTGGATTTGAGGTGCGACATAAAACAATCACGCCCTTGCCAGCATGCTTTAGGTAAGGCTCGATCGTGTCAAAGCCCATGTAAGGGTTCACGGTAACGGCATCCGCACCATAACGTTCAAAAGCCTCTAGGGCATAGTGGTCGGCAGTGCTGCCGATATCACCACGCTTGGAATCAAGAATGACAGGGATGAGGGGGTATTTATCTTTAAGGTAGTGAGTCAGTTTTTCTAGTTGGGCTTCGGCTCTTTGGGAGGCAAAGTAGGCGAACTGGGGCTTAAAGGAGCAGACGGTATCCGCAGTAGCGTCAGCGATCTCGCGGCAGAACTCAAAAATCCCCTCAGGCTTACCCTGAAATACGGCGGGTAAGCGCTTTGGATCTGGATCAAAGCCCACACACAACATGCTGCCTTGGGAAGCCCATGCAGACTGGAGTTGTTGGGTAAAGGTATTTGGGCTGGAGTTCATTGGAATTAAGCTTATTTTAGTGAAACTGTCATGTTCTATAGGATAAACTAGCGACCATTCCTTAGGAGTTCACCATGATCAACTTGTTCGTCCTGCAAAATGGCCGCCTCTCTCAAGAGCAAGTGGAAGATCGCAATGAATTGTTGCAATACTCCAACCCTATCTGGATCGACGTAGTTGACCCTGAAGAGGAAGAGCTCCTGTGGATTAAAGAGGCTTTTGGCGTTCTTTTGCCTGAATTAGATGATTTGGGTGACTTAGAAGCTTCTGCGCGTTATTTCGAGGCTGATGACGGCCATCTCCATATTCGCACCGATTTCCTGCTGGATGAAGAAGAAACTTCTCGTAACGTGCGAGTCGCTTTCGTGATGACCAAGCAAGTCTTGTTTTCGATTCATGATGAAGATTTGCCGGTATTCCGTTTGGTTCGATTGCGTGCCCGTTTGCGTCCAGGCTCAGTAAGTAATGCAAAAGATGTTTTGCTCGACTTGTACTCCACCGATGCTGAATATTCCGCTGATGCTTTGGAAGAGGTTTATGAAAATCTCGAGCAAGCAGGTAAGCGTGTGCTGCAAGACGACATCACTGATCACGATGCAGAAGAAGTGCTTGAAACAATTGCTAAGGAAGAGGATACGAACGGACGTATTCGTCGCAATGTGATGGATACCCGCCGTGCATTATCTTTTTTAATGCGCAGCAAATTATTGTCTGATGAGCAGCAAGAAGAAGCGCGTCAGATTTTGCGAGATATTGATTCACTAGAAAACCATACCGCGTTCTTGTTCGATAAGATTAACTTCTTGATGGATGCGACAGTCGGTTTTATTAATTTGAACCAAAGTAAGATCATCAAGATCTTCTCGGTGGTATCTGTTGCCTTAATGCCGCCTACTTTATTGGCGAGTGTCTGGGGTATGAACTTCCGCTACATGCCAGAGTTAGAACAGACTTGGGGTTATCCAGTTGCGATTATCTCTATGGTGATTTCCGCGATGATCCCTCTGGGCTACTTCCGCCACAAGGGCTGGCTAAGCTCACGCTAATTCTGTAGTACTGGCTTATTAGGCGTTTTTAGGTTTAAGCAATTCCAGAAATTGAGAGATCGCAAAATCACGCGCTTGTTCCCGTACGATTTGACGATCACCATTGAAATGTTTAGTCAACGTGACGGTATTGATGACATCAATTCCAATGCTCTCTTTAATTGCCCAGCCAAAGCAGACCGTGCCAACTGGTTTTTCAGGTGAACCACCTGTTGGTCCAGCGATGCCGGTAATAGAGATTGCGGCGTTGACATTTGAGTTGCGGAGCGCCCCCTCAGCCATGGCTTTAGCAACTTGCTCGCTGACTGCTCCAAAAGATTCAAGTGCTTCTACTGGAACATCTAAGCATTCAGATTTTGCGGCATTGCTATAGGTGATGTAGCCTCGATCAAGCCAATCACTGGAACCTGCCAAATCCGTCAGGGTTGCGCAGACAAGACCGCCAGTACAGGATTCAGCCAGAGCAATTTTCCAGCCTCGGTTTATTAAAGTCAGCGCAACAGCTCTCGATATTTCATGCTGAGGATCATTATTATTTTTCATGAGATGTAGCTCAATCCAATATGTAAAAGCGCAATAGTAAATAGCGTGAAAAATGCTGCAGCCAAATCGTCGGCAATGATTCCGAAGCCGCGCCACAGTATTAAGCCAACACTTGATGGAGAGGAGCTATCGCCACCTTCTAAATGTTTAAAGTGTCGATCAATCATTCCAATCGGACCCGGTTTCACGGCATCAAAAAATCGGAATAGTGCAAACGCCAAAATTTGTACCCATAAGTTTGCAGGCATGATGAAAATCAATACGAGCCAGAAGGCAACAATCTCATCCCACACGATTCCGCCAAAATCTTTTTTGCCCAACTCTTCGCTGACTTGTCCGCAGATCCAGCAGCCCAGCAGTATTCCAATTCCGATGACCCATAACCATGCTTCGGTAGATAGAAAATACTCGCCCACCAGGAATGCGGCCCAAGCCCACAGTGTTCCTGCGGTGCCGGGGGCGAATGGCGCCAAACCACTACCCATACCGAATGCCAGGGCGCGACTAGGTTTACTAAATACCCACTTGAAACTAGGTGTAAGGATGGAGGAGTTTGTCGTATTAGCTTGGGTATTCATGCGAAGTGATCAAAAGATTTCAGCAGTGAAGCTGCTTGCTGAGAATTTAATTCTTTTCCATCGTTATCAATGATGTGTATCTCAGGTGCTGAGTCTTGCATGGATTTGATGCTACCAATTTGAGTGAGTGGAAGATTGAGGTCTGCACTTATTTTGGTAATGACATCCCGTTTACCACTTGGGGCGGTAAAGCACAGCTCGTAATCGTCTCCACCATTCGCAGCATATTGATTTTGAATTGCCAGAGTTTGTTTGCGCAATGTGGCAGATTTTGGAATCTTATCTAAGAAGACTTCCGCATCTTTGTTTGACTGTTTGAGGATGTGCCTCAGATCGCCTAAAAGACCATCGGAGATATCTAGAGCGGAATTAGCAACCTCTCTCAAGGCAAGACCTAAATTCAGCCTGGGGGTAGGTTGATGCATGTGTGCCTCAATGCTTGCTAAATCTTCTTTCGACAATTCAATTTCATGACGCAGTGCAGCAAGATTAAGTCTTGCGTCCCCAACGGTTCCTGAAACCCAAATGTCATCACCTTCCGATGCCCCCGATCTGCGAATGGCTTTGTCTTTCGGAATACTGCCAAAGGCGGTGATGCAAATATTGAGTGGGCCAGCAGTGGTGTCACCACCGATCAGTGGGCAGTCATATTCATTTGCTATGGCAAATAAGCCTCTACTAAAGGCCTCTAGCCAGCTTGGATTAGGATCTGGCAATGCGAGTGCCAGGGTAAAGCCCAAAGGCTTGGCGCCCATGGCTGCTAGGTCTGAGAGGTTGACTGCTAGGGCTTTCCAGCCGAGCCACTCTGGATTGGCGTCTGGAAAAAAGTGCCTGCCAGAGACCAGCATGTCGCTGGTGATTGCAATTTCTTCAGTGGGGTCAATTTTGAGTAGGGCGCAGTCATCACCAATTCCTAGCTTCACCGAGCTTGTGTTCTTGGCAAGCATGAGTTCTGACTGCGTTTTGAAGAAACGCTGAATCAGGTCAAATTCACCAAGTGGGGATGTTTGAGATTGCATGCCCCATTTTATGGCCCTTGGGACTCTTTCATCCGAGAGGAATAGAATTAGAAACTTGAATACGTCCGATTGATGAGTGAACTGATGAGTAAACCAAGCAATAGCAGCAAAGAACAGCAAATAGCGGATTTAAGAGCAGCCGCTCTCCACTATCACGAGTTTCCGACCCCAGGAAAAATAGAGATTGCCCCTACAAAGCAACTCACAAATCAGCGAGACTTAGCGCTTGCATATACACCTGGTGTAGCTGCCCCTTGCGAAGAGATTGTTAAGGATCCTGCAAATGCATTCAAGTACACAGCGCGTGGCAATTTAGTTGGCGTAATTACCAACGGCACCGCTGTTTTAGGCTTGGGAAATATTGGGCCATTGGCAAGTAAGCCGGTGATGGAGGGTAAAGCGGTTCTCTTTAAGAAATTTGCTGGCATCGATGTATTCGATATTGAGGTCAATGAAAACGACCCAGATAAATTGGTTGAGATCATTGCCGCGCTTGAGCCCACTTTTGGCGGTATCAATCTAGAAGATATTAAGGCGCCCGATTGTTTTGTAGTCGAGCGTAAGTTACAAGCGCGCATGAAGATTCCGGTCTTTCACGATGATCAACATGGAACTGCGATTGTGGTTGCTGCCGCAATTCTGAATGGCTTGAAAGTCGTTGGTAAAGATGTTGCTGACGTGAAGTTGGTCACATCTGGTGCTGGCGCTGCTGCATTGGCTTGTTTAGATCTATTAGTTGACCTTGGGATCCCGCGTAAAAATATTTGGGTTACCGACTTAGCTGGTGTGGCTTATAAAGGTCGTAAAGAGTTAATGGATCCTGAGAAGGAGCCGTTCTGTCAGGAGACAGAGTTACGCACGTTGGATCAAGCAATTGAAGGTGCTGATATTTTCTTGGGTCTTTCTGCTGGCGGTGTGTTGAAGCAGGACATGGTTAAGAAGATGGCGCCCAAGCCATTGGTCTTTGCTTTGGCAAATCCAACACCAGAAATTCTTCCTGAAGAAGTAAAGGAAGTTCGCCCTGATGCGGTAATGGCAACTGGCCGTACTGATTACCCAAATCAAGTGAACAACGTATTGTGCTTTCCATTCATCTTCCGCGGTGCATTAGATGTTGGTGCAACTACTATTACGCGTGGCATGGAAGTCGCGGCAGTCAAGGCTGTAGCGGAGTTGGCGCAAGCTGAACAGAGCGAAGTGGTGACCTCTGTGTACGGGATTGAGAACTTGTCTTTTGGTCCAGAATATTTGATTCCGAAGCCATTTGACCCACGTCTCATTACGGTCATTGCACCTGCGGTTGCTAAGGCTGCAATGGATGATGGTGTTGCTCAACGTCCGATTAAAGACTTTGACGCTTACCGTAATCAGTTGCAGCAATTTGTGTATCACTCTGGCACTTTGATGAAGCCACTATTTAGCATTGCTAAACGTGTGCCTGCTGCACAAAAACGTATTGTGTTTGCTGAAGGTGAAGATGAGCGTGTATTGCGTGCAGTACAAATCATTATCGATGAGCATTTAGCCACCCCGATTCTGATTGGTCGCCCCGCAGTAATTGAGCACCGAATTGGCAAATTTGGATTGCGCATTAAGGCTGGTGATGATTTTGAAATCGTCAATCCAGAGAATGATCCTCGCTATCGGGATTTCTGGCAAACCTATTTAGGCTTGACTGAACGTAAGGGTGTCACCGAATCATTTGCAAAATTAGAAATGCGTCGTCGCAACAGCTTAATTGGTTCAGTGATGATTACTAAGGGCATGGCAGATGGCATGATTTGTGGAACTGTTGGCAACTTAGCAACCCATTTGAAATACATCGATGAGGTGGTGGGTCAAGAGCCGGGTGCCAATGTCTATGGCGCCATGTCTGGTTTGATATTGCCAGGTCGGCAAGTGTTCTTGGTAGATACCCATGTCAACATTGATCCAACTGCGGAGCAATTGGCTGAATTGACTTTGATGGCTGCAAGTGAAATGCGGAAATTAGGTTTAGCACCTAAGGTTGCGCTCTTGTCGCATTCTAATTTTGGTTCAAGCAGTGCACCATCCGCAATCAAGATGCGTGACGTGTTGGCTTTGATTCAAAAAGCAGATCCTACCCTTGAGGTGGATGGTGAAATGCATGGCGATAGCGCTTTGGATGAAACTATTCGTGCAAGCGCCGTTACTTCATCACCTTTAAAAGGCGATGCCAATTTGTTGGTGCTGCCAAATATTGATGCCGCAAACATTTCTTACAACTTGCTAAAGACAGCAGCTGGTAACGGTATTGCAATCGGACCATTACTCCTGGGCGCCGCTAAGCCAATTCATATTCTGACGCCATCAGCTACTGTGCGCCGCATCGTGAATGTCACCACTTTGGCGGTAGTTGAGGCAGCAAGTAATGCTAGGGGTGTAGCTTAAGGCTTCATAGCAGACTTTTATTTATGTTAGTTAGTAATAACTAACATAAATAATTATTATATAAATCAATGGTTTATATAAAATGCACTGTAATTGGGCTTGATTTGATGGCGTGTTAGGGGTAACCTAGCACCCATCATGAATAATCGCTCTGAAAACGGCACTACAGTAGGGTTCGACGAACACAGTCGAGCTGAAAGTTGGGATAGCAACGATCGACTTGAAACCGAGTCATCCGCTGCCAACATCTACGCCGAGGGTGGTTTATCTCGTTTACAAACCTATGCAGCAAATCAAGTTTCGGGGAAAAAAGTGACAGCTTCTTGGCGTGCCGCTTTGGCCGTTCGCGATGCCGGACCGCCGGCAATGTTGCGCAGTGTGCGCCCTAATATCGTGCAATCCATTCGTGCTTTCCGCACTCCTGACCTCCAGGAAGCAGCTACAGAGCTTGGTCAACATTTCATTTACGCTAATTGTGCAAATGCCATGACTAAAGGCGAAGTATTGGAAGCGATTGCGATTGCATACACATTTACTAAGCAACAAGCGAAGAATTTTGATCCTTTGCTCGATGCCTTGACGACTACTGTTGATAAGTCTGGCCCGCAACCCGGTTTCGTAGTGGTGCTCGAAGGTTTGCCTTGTACTCAGAAGTTTGACAAAGAAGCTCGCGAGACCCTGTTAGATGTGTTCCGTGATGCTGTGGACTTCTGGTCTGAGCGTCGCACACCATATCGCGTGTTCTATTCTTTTGCTTAATTTCTGCCCATTTACTAGCTAAGTAGTAAATAAGAGCCCAGCATAAATCGCCTCTATTTGAGGCGATTTTGCATTTCTGAATCCCAAATGCTATGAACGGCTGTGATTGCCACAATTCCAGCAGTCTCAGTTCGCAATACCCGGTCACCTAGAGAAACAATCTGATATCCAGAGGCTTGAGCTTGAGCCTCTTCTTCTGGAGAATGCCCACCTTCAGGCCCAATCATCAAAATCACATCCTGCGGCGGACTTTCAATGAGTACCGAATACAAGCTTTTGTCAGTATCTGGGCTTAAAAGTAGCTTAAGTTTGGCTTTTTGTGGCTTTTGTAGATAACTTTCAAAACTTTGAATGGGCTCTACTGAAGCTAAAACTGTGCGATCACATTGTTCGCATGCCGCCTGAACAATGCCCTCCCAGTGGAGGAGGCGTTTTTGCGCCCGCTCGGCATCGCTAGAGCGCGTCAATTTAATCACTGAGCGCTCGCACTGGAGGGGTGCAATCACTTGAGCGCCGGTCTCTATGGCCTTCTCAACAACCCAATCCATCTTGTCGCCACCAGCCAGACCTTGTACCAAAGTAATGGCGTAGGGGCTCTCTCGATGGGTATCTTGGCGAATATCACTCAACTCTGCTTCCCCAGATTTATTGCTCAAGGAAAGTAGCTTAGCCTTGGCAATCTGGCCTTTTCCATCAAAGATGGGGAAGAATTCACCGACTTGGATACGGCGGACGCGCAGGTGATGTGCGAGCTCAGGGGTGAGGGTATTTGGCTTTTGGGTTTCCCATGGGCCGGGAAGATAAAATTGAGGCATTACTGAAATATAGCTAATTAATTTCCTAGAGACCCAATTTACGATGTCAAACCTTCAAATTCGTATGGCTAATGCCATTCGTGCTTTATCCATGGATGCAGTCCAACAAGCCAATTCCGGTCACCCTGGAATGCCAATGGGTATGGCTGATATTGCAGTTGGTCTTTGGAATGAGCATTTGCAACATAACCCAACAGATCCACATTGGATGAATCGTGATCGTTTTGTTTTATCAAATGGTCACGGCTCGATGTTGTTGTATTCCTTATTGCATCTGACTGGCTACGACTTACCAATGAGCGAGTTGAAAAACTTCCGTCAGTTACATAGCAAAACCGCGGGACATCCTGAATATGGAATTACTCCTGGAGTAGAAACAACAACCGGCCCATTGGGTCAGGGAATTTCAAACGCAGTGGGTATGGCGGTTGCTGAAAAATTATTAGCGCAAGAATTTAATCGCCCAGGTCACGATATTGTTGATCACTACACCTATGTATTTTTAGGTGATGGTTGTTTGATGGAAGGTATTAGTCATGAAGTGTGTTCATTGGCTGGCACACTCAAACTCAATAAATTGATTGCACTATGGGATGACAACGGCATCTCCATTGATGGCAAAGTAGTTTCTTGGTTTAACGAAGATACGCCAAAGCGTTTTGAGGCATATGGTTGGAATGTGATTCGTGATGTTGATGGCCATGATGCAGAGGCCGTGTCTGGCGCAATCGCTAAAGCGAAGAAGAGTGACAAGCCAACATTGATTTGTTGCAAGACGGCGATTGGTCAAGGCTCGCCTAATATGGCTGGTAGCGACAAGGTGCATGGTTCCCCGTTGGGCGCAACTGAAATTGCTGCAACTCGTGTTGCACTGAACTGGCCATATGCCCCGTTCGAAATTCCAAATGATATTTATGAAGCCTGGGATTTTAAGAAACGTGGTCAAGCTGCTGAGCATGAATGGAATAAAGAATTCCAAGCGTACAAAAATAAATACCCAGAACTGGCTTCTGAATTACAGCGTCGCATGCAAGGCGACTTATCTAAAGATTTCTCTAAAACTTTAGATGCTTATTTAAAAACTTGCGAAACCAAAGCAGAAACTATTGCTACTCGCAAGGCAAGTCAAAATGCCATCGAAGCGTTGGCACCAGCCTTACCAGAATTTATGGGCGGCTCTGCTGACTTAACAGGCTCCAACTTAACGAACTGGTCTTCATGTAAGGCTGTACGTGGTGACCAGTGGGGCAATCACATTAATTACGGTGTGCGCGAATTTGGTATGAGCGCCATCATGAACGGTATCGCTTTGCATGGTGGCTATATTCCATTTGGCGGAACATTCTTAACTTTCTCTGATTACAGCCGCAACGCATTGCGCATGGCTGCATTGATGAAGTTACGTAGCATCTTTGTCTTTACGCATGACTCGATTGGCTTGGGTGAAGATGGTCCAACTCACCAGTCTGTTGAGCATGTAGCGAGCTTGCGCCTCATTCCGAATTTGATGGTTTGGCGTCCATGCGACACCACTGAGAGTGCGATTGCATGGGGTTCCGCGATTGAGCGCAAGCATGGACCAAGCGCGCTCATCTTTAGTCGTCAAAACTGTCCATTTGTATCGCGCAATAACCAGCAAGTAAAAGATATTGCCCGTGGTGGATATGTTTTGCGTGATCCTAAGAAATCCAAAATCGATGCAGTGATTATTGCCACGGGATCTGAGATTGCTTTGGCGCTCCAAACTGCAGAGCGATTAGAGGGTGAGGGTTTTGGAATTCGCGTGGTTTCAATTCCATCAACTACCGTGTTCGATCAACAAGATGCTGCTTACAAATCAAAAGTATTGCCGGCTGACGTTCCGCGCATTGCTGTTGAAGCAGGTGTGACTGATTTCTGGTGGAAGTATGGTTGTGCAGCTGTGCATGGCGTTGATACCTTTGGTGAGTCAGCTCCAGCACCTGTACTCTATGAATACTTTGGCTTAACGGTCGATCAGATTGCTAAAACAGTGAAGCAATGTATTGCAAAGAAATAGACACATAAGAAACAAAGTATTTATCTAAGAATTCAAAATTAGTAAGGGGAATGGAATGACAATTCGTGTCGCAATTAACGGTTATGGTCGTATTGGTCGCATGGTCTTACGTGCTTTGTATGAAGATCAAGACAATGGTAAGCCAAGACGTGATATCAAAATCGTTGCAATTAATGCCATGGGCGATATCGACATCAATGCACACCTGACCCAATATGATTCTGCGCATGGCCGTTTTCCTGCTGAAGTAAAAGTGGATGGCGATTGCATGGTAGTCAATGGTGATCGCATCAAAATGTTCTCTACCCGCAATCCTTTAGAAACTCCATGGGGTGAGTTGGGTGTGGACTTAGTACTTGAATGCTCTGGCAAATTCACCTCAAAAGAAAAAGCCATGGTGCATATTGCTCAGGGCGCGAAAAAGGTATTGATCTCCGCTCCCGGTGAAAAAGATGTGGATGCCACAATCGTTTACGGTGTAAATCAGCAAGTTCTTAAACCAGGCGACGTCGTGGTTTCTAACGCAAGCTGCACAACCAACTGCTTAGCTCCGCTAGTTAAACCATTGCTAGAAAAGATCGGTATCGAGTCTGGCTTAATGACTACGATCCATGCCTTTACTAATGATCAGGTTCTGACTGACGTGTATCACAAGGATATGCGCCGTGCACGTTCTGCTGTAACCAGCATGATTCCAACAAAGACAGGCGCTGCAAAAGCGGTTGGCTTGGTATTGCCAGCCTTAGCAGGGCGCTTCGATGGTTTTGCAATGCGCGTACCCGTCATTAACGTTTCTGTTGTGGATTTGACCTTTGCTGCCAGCCGCACTACTAGCGTAGACGAAGTCAATTCCATCCTCAAAACAGCAAGTGAGGGCGAATTGAAGGGTATTTTGGGTTTCAATACCTTGCCTTTGGTTTCCATCGACTTTAATCATGATCCACGCCCAAGTATTTATGACGCCTCTCAGACTCGCGTATCAGCAGATGGCAAGCTGGTCAAAGTCTTGGCTTGGTATGACAACGAGTGGGGCTATTCAGTCCAAATGCTCAATGCTGCGGAAGCATTGATGGCTGTAAAGTAAGTAATTAATCAGGCTTTACGGCTAAAAGAGCTTAAAATCTTATTTTTTATGTAAAAAAGACCTCAATTGAGGTCTTATTCATTATCTTTACTTATCTTCCTTAATTAGGATTTTGGCTTATTGCGACAATTCTTCTTTTGGCAGTGGCCATACATCGCTAAAGAGTGCTCCTGAAGCTTAAAACCCAGGTTTTTGGCAATATCGCGCTGTCTTTTCTCAATTGCTTCGTCAACAAACTCTTCAACATGACCGCAATCTAGGCAAACCAAATGATCATGGTGTTGACCCTCATTGAGCTCATAAATAGCTCTTCCATCACCTTTACTTGACTCAAAATGACTGCGGAGCAAGAGCCCTGCTTGTTCAAACTGGGTGAGTACCCGATATACCGTGGCTAAACCAATTTCTTTGTCATCCTTAGCTAAGGCCATAAAGATGTCTTCGGCGCTAAAGTGGGTACCACTATTTTGATGAAAAAAGTCCAAGATTTTCATGCGTGGACCAGTCGCCTTGAGGCCAATGTCGCGTAAATCTGCTGGAGTCGGATTTTGGTTCATATTCATGGGTTTGGGAGCTAAAATCAATGTCTTAATGATACGGCCTGCCATGCAAAATTGCCCTCAACTGTTTACCCGTCTACTGAACTCCATTTTTGGGGCTCTTGACCTTGCTCGATCAGGGCTGGTTATTGTTGCTGTGAGTTCAGTAATGATCGCTACAGGCTGCACCAGCGCCGTTGATGACACGCAACGCGCCTGGATGAATAAAGTCTTTAGACCTTATGTTCCCGATGTGGTGCAAGGCAACTTTATTTCTAGCGAGCAATACGCCAAGCTCTCAGTGGGCCAAAGTCGCGAACAAGTCCGTCAAATTTTGGGAACACCTTTACTGGCTAGTTATTTCCATGCCAATCGCTGGGACTACGTTTTTGAATTCAAACGCGCTGGCCAGCAAATGAGTAAAGAGCGTCGTGTCACCGTATTTTTCGAAGGCGATAAATTAGTGAAGTTCCAGGGTGACGCCTTACCAACGGAAGTGGAGTTAGTTGCCGAGATTGATGGCTATGCAAAAACTAAGCGTTCATTCTGGGACGTCATGACTGGCTCGAATAAGCCCCCAGTAACTCCGCCTTTGCAACAGCCAGAGATACTGGTGCCTAGCCCAACCAATAATTTGCCGGCTGGAACGCCTGTGCCTGCGGCCCCTGCTAGCAGTTCTTTTTGGGACTTTTTTAGCTTTTCAAAAAAATCACCAGATGCCCAGCCTGATCCTCAACCCTTAGGTCCAGGCGCCCTCAATATTCCGCAGGCTACTGAAGCGAAGTAAAGATAAAGTTGTGTTGATGTCGAGTGGTTTTTTCGACAACCTTGAATAAGAAACGAAGATATAAATGATGAAAATTGCAATTGCTGGTGCAACCGGCCGCATGGGAAAAATGTTAATCGAGGCTGTACTCAATTGCTCAGATGCTGAGTTGGTTGGCGCCTTAGAGCATGAGTCTTGCCTGTTACTAGGTGAAGATGCTGGTGCGTTCTTGGGTAAAAAAACTGGCGTAGCTATTACATCCGATATTGCCAGGGCTTTGAGTGGCGCTGAATTCTTAATTGACTTCACTCGACCAGAAGGCACGATAGCCCATTTAGCTGTTGCGCAAAAGACTGGCAGCAAAATGATTATTGGTACTACTGGTCTTAGCCCAGAGCAAATCGATAGCCTGAAGAAAGCGTCTACAAGTTTAGCCATCGTATTTGCGCCAAACATGAGTGTGGGTGTGAATGCCACATTCAAATTATTAGAAATTGCTGCCAAGATGTTGAACGAAGGTTACGACATTGAAATTGTTGAAGCCCACCATCGCCATAAAGTAGATGCCCCATCCGGCACTGCACTAAGAATGGGTGAGGTGATTGCAGATGCACTTGGTGAGAAGTTAGATGATGTTGCTGTGTATGCCCGCGAAGGTCATACCGGTGAGCGTAAAGCAGGATCGATTGGTTTTGCCACTATTCGTGGTGGAGATATTGTGGGTGATCACACTGTCTTATTTGCAGGCGAGGGCGAGCGCATTGAGATTAGCCATAAGTCTTCTAGCCGCCAGTCTTATGCGCAAGGTTCATTGCGCGCTGCACGCTTCTTACAAGGTCAAAACTCTGGTTTGTATGACATGCAAGATGTTCTTGGCCTACGTAAGTAATTAAGTAAAACAGAATAGAAGAAAAGAGTTGTACTGAATGAGTAAGGATTACGATCACCGCAGTATTGAAGCTGCAGCACGCGCTGATTGGGAAAGCGCGCAAGCTTACAAGGTAGCTGAGAACGCAGTTGATGCTTCTGGCAAGCCAAGACCAAAATACTACGCTTGCTCCATGCTGCCTTACCCATCCGGTAAGTTGCATATGGGTCACGTTCGTAACTACACCATCAACGATGTGATGGCGCGACAACTGCGCATGCAGGGCTATAACGTACTCATGCCAATGGGCTGGGATGCGTTTGGTATGCCCGCTGAAAATGCAGCGATTCAGAATAAAGTGCCACCAGCTAAATGGACCTACGACAACATTGCTTACATGAAAAAGCAAATGGCGGCGATGGGTCTAGCAATTGATTGGTCGCGCGAAGTTGCTACTTGTAGCCCTGATTACTATCGATGGAACCAATGGCTCTTTTTGAAGATGCTTGAAAAGGGTATTGCTTATCGCAAGACTCAAGTCGTCAATTGGGATCCCATCGATCAAACCGTATTGGCAAATGAGCAGGTGATTGATGGACGCGGCTGGCGCTCAGGCGCTTTGGTAGAAAAGCGTGAAATCCCTGGCTATTACTTCAATATCACTGCCTATGCAGAGCAATTACTTTCTGGTTTAGATGGTTTGGGTTGGCCAGAGCGCGTCAAGACCATGCAGCAAAACTGGATTGGTAAAAGTCGTGGTGTACGTTTTGCGTTCAAGCATGAGATCCAAGATGCACATGGCAATTTTGTTCAAGATGGCCATTTGTATGTATTTACAACGCGTGCAGACACCATCATGGGCGTTACATTCTGTGCAGTTGCTGCTGAGCACCCATTAGCAACATTGGCGGCCGCCAATAATCCTGAGTTATCTGCATTTATTGAGAAATGTAAAACGGGTAGTGTGATTGAAGCAGATCTCGCTACTCAAGAGAAAGTAGGCATGTTCACAGGTTTGTATGTGACGCACCCGCTGACTAATGAGCCAGTGCCAGTCTGGGTGGGCAACTATGTTTTGATGTCTTACGGCGATGGCGCTGTCATGGGTGTTCCTGCGCATGATGAGCGTGACTTTGCCTTTGCCCTCAAATATGACTTACCAATTAAGCAGGTGATTGCCCTTCGCGCTCCTTCAGACATGTTCAATACTAGCCATTGGCAAGATTGGTATGCCCAGAAGGATGATGTTGTTTGCTTAAACAGCGGTAAGTACGACGGCCTATCGCATGAGGAGGCGGTTGATGCAGTATCTCAAGATTTGGCAAAGATGGGTATTGGTGAAATCAAAACCACATACCGTTTGCGTGATTGGGGTATTTCTCGTCAGCGTTATTGGGGTACACCAATTCCGATTATTCATTGTGGCGATGAGCAGAACCCAGGTTGTGGCGCCGTGCCAGTTCCTGAAGCAGATTTGCCGGTAGTGTTGCCGGAAGATTGTGTGCCAGATGGTAGTGGCAATCCGCTCAATAAGCGTGCTGATTTCCTGAATGTGAAATGTCCAAAATGTGGCAAGCCTGCACGTCGTGAGACTGACACTATGGATACCTTCGTGGATTCTTCTTGGTATTTCATGCGTTACACCGGTCCAGATGCGAAGACTATGGTCGATGAGCGTAATGAATACTGGATGCCAATGGATCAGTACATTGGTGGCATTGAGCATGCGATTTTGCATTTGCTCTATGCACGCTTCTGGACTAAGGTCATGCGAGATCTCAATCTCATTACTTTTGATGAGCCGTTTCAAAACTTGCTGACGCAAGGCATGGTGCTCAATGAGACTTATTACTCTGAAGAAGCATCTGGCAAAAAAACTTGGTTAAACCCTTTGGATGTAGAGCTTGAGCTCGATGAAAAAGGCCGTCCTCAAAGCGCTAAGCTGAAAGGCGATACTTCTGGCGCACCAGTCATTATTGGTGGCGTTGAGAAGATGTCTAAGAGTAAAAATAATGGCGTTGATCCCCAGGCATTAATTGATCAATATGGTGCAGATACTGCGCGTTTATTTGTGATGTTTGCTGCTCCCCCTGAGCAGCAACTCGAGTGGTCTAGTGCCGGCGTAGAAGGTGCATCACGTTTCTTGCGTCGCGTATGGATGTATTCCAGCAGTCAGGCTGATGCAATCCGTGCGGCTAGTGAGGCGTTGCCAAACGATTTAAATGATGCTGAAAAAGAATTGCGACGTGAAGTGCATACCATTCTGAAGCAGGCTAACTTTGACTATCAACGTCGTCAGTACAACACCGTAGTTTCTGCGGCAATGAAGATGTTGAATGTCTTAGAGCCTGTGAAATTAGGTGATAAGACTGTAGTCCGACCCGCCGTATTGCGTGAGTGCATCAGTATTTTGATTCGGGTGCTTTACCCAGTCGTGCCTCACTTAACGCATGCCCTCTGGAATGAGATTGGTTGCGTTCTATCTTTTGGCAGTCTATTGGATGCACCATGGCCCGTAGTAGACGAGACTGCGCTAATTCAAACTGAGTTGACCATCATGTTGCAAATCAATGGCAAGTTGCGTGGTGATATCCGTGTACCTGCGGATGCCACTAAAGAGCAAATTGAGACCTTGGCATTACAAAGTGAGCCTGCTGTAAAAGCATTAAATGGCGCAGCTCCTAAAAAAGTGATTGTGGTGCCGGGTCGCTTAATTAATATTGTTGCCTAGGTCGTTGCAAATTACTTTGGATAGAAACTAAACACATGCGCGTAAATCACCTTCGACGTACCATGCTTGGGTTTCTGGCCTTGGCTCCAGTCAGTGGTTTGATTGCCTGTGGCTATCGTTTGCGTGGCATGGTCGATTTGCCATTCAAGGTAATCGCAATTACAGGCAGTCCATCACCACCTCTGAGAGCGGATCTGCAGACAGCTATTTTGACTGGTACCAATGCTAAGGTGGCTATCAACCCTAAAGATGCCGATCTCATTTTAGAAATTACCAGCGATCTCGATGGTCGTGAGATCTTGGCCTATAACTCGAATGGTCAAGTCTCTGCTTACCGTTTAAGTATTCGCGTTGGTTTTAGGGCTTATGACAATGCTGGAGCTGACGTCGTACCTGAAGCTGAAATCTACATGACTCGAGACATGGACTTCTCGGTATCTACCGTTTTGGCGACCGATGTCCAAATGCAGCAATTTTTATCTTTGATGCGTCGAGATCTTGCGGTGCAGATTTTGCGTCGTATTTCTGCTTCTGCTCGAGCACCGCGGGCTAAAAGTTTTTAAAGAATGACGATCGAATCGCATGGTTAAGAGCGATGCCCTACAGACTCACTTGAAGTCGCTTAATTCAGCCGCTTCATTAAAGCCCCTGTACATATTTAGTGGTGATGAGCCTCTCCTCATGATGGAGGCGATGGATCAATTACGTGCCACTGCGAAAAAAATGGGTTACACCGATCGTGAAGTCTTATTGCAAGAGCGTGGGTTTGATTGGAGCGCTTTGTTAAGTGCCGGTCAAACCATGTCTTTGTTTGGAGATAAGCGCTGGGTAGAGTTACGTATACCAACAGGTAAGCCTGGTCGTGATGGTGCTGATGCGCTCAAACAGTTCGCTGCCCAAATTGATTCTCAGATGGTGGGGCCAGGCGGACCGGACACCATTTTTTGCATCATCCTGCCCAAATTGGATGGAAAGACCAAAACCTCTGCCTGGTTTAGCGCTTTAGATGAAGCGGGCATGGCGATTCAATTAGATTCCTTGGATCGCACGCAATTGCCGCAATGGATTGCGGGACGACTTAAGAAGCAGGGGCAAGAGGTGCAGTCAGGTCCAGATGGGCAGCGCGCCTTAGCTTTTATTGCTGAGCAAGTGGAGGGTAACCTTATCGCTGCTCATCAAGAGATTCAGAAGTTGGGTTTGTTGCATCCTGCTGGCGTACTGACGGAAGAGCAAATTCGGTCAGCTATTTTGAAGGTGGCTCGCTATAACGTCTTTGAATTAACGGAAGCAATGTTGGCTGGTGATCTGCCTCGCCTCAATCGCATGCTAGATGGCCTCAAAGGTGAGGGCGAGCCTTTGGTCTTGATTCTATGGAGCGTAACGGAAGAGCTTCGGATACTATCGAAACTGAAGGCAGCGAGTGATGCAGGAGAGTCGGTTCAGAATTTAATGCGTGCCAATCGCATCTGGGGCAATAAAGAGCGTTTATATCCTATGGCCCTAAAACGGGTGCAACCTTTGAAGTTGCGCAGAGCGATGCAGGTGGCTGCAGGCTTAGATCGGCAGGCCAAGGGTTTGCATGCGGCTGAATTGCCAGCAGATCCTTGGGATGGCTTGCGTTTGGTGGGTAATTTATTGCGCTAGATGAATCTAGGGTGAAGATTGAAACTTAGATAAAACAATATTAATTTAGACACAATATAGATATGAGTAATTCAACAAATACTATTCGGCACATGATGCAAGATATTGGCCGACGTGCTCGTCAGACTTCACGCGCAATGGCGCGGGCATCTAGCGAACAGAAAAATCAGGCCTTATTGCATATCGCGAAGTTGGTTCGAGCGCGCTCTGAAGAAATTCAGCGTGTGAATGCGCTTGATGTTGCTCGTGCAAAAACTAATGGTCAAGATGCGGCGTTTATTGATCGTCTCACCATGACACCAAAGACGATTGAATCTATGGCCTTGGGTTTGGAGCAAATTGTTTCCCTGGAAGATCCGATTGGGAAAATTACAGCCTTGCAAAAACAGGCATCTGGTATTGAACTCGGTCAAATGCGTGTCCCACTCGGTGTGATTGGCATTATCTATGAGTCTCGTCCTAATGTGACCATTGATGCAGCCGCGCTTTGCTTGAAGTCAGGTAATGCGGTAATTTTGCGTGGTGGCTCAGAGGCAATTGATTCGAATGCCTTATTGGCACAGTTGATTCAAGAAGGTTTGGACGCTGCTAGTTTGCCAATGGATGCGGTGCAGGTTGTGACAACAACAGATCGTGCCGCTGTTGGTGAGATGATCACCATGACTGAATATATTGATGTGATCGTACCTCGTGGCGGCAAGAGTTTGATTGCCCGCTTGATGGCAGAAGCACGCGTGCCGATGATTAAGCATTTGGACGGCATCTGCCATACCTATATTGATGCTGACGCAGATATCGCAATGGCGATTAAGGTTTGCGACAACGCCAAGACCCAACGCTATGCCCCTTGCAATGCGATGGAAACACTCTTAGTTAATAAAACCATCGCCCCGCAAGTGTTGCCAGCTCTATGCAAAATCTACCAAGACAAGGGTGTGGAGTTGCGTGTTGATGCTCTTACACGTAATACTTTAGAGGCTGCAGGATTCAAAAATCTAGTCAATGCAGTTGAAGAAGACTGGCAAACAGAATATTTGGCACCAATCTTATCGATTAAGACTGTTGCCGATATGGATGAGGCAATGGGTCATATCGAGCAATACGGCAGCAAACATACCGATGCCATCATTACTGGTAATCAAGCGCAAGCTAATCGCTTCTTGCGTGAGGTCGATAGTGCCAGCGTGATGGTCAATGCCAGCACCCGTTTTGCAGATGGCTTTGAATACGGTCTAGGCGCAGAGATTGGTATTTCCAATGACAAATTACATGCCCGTGGCCCTGTAGGCTTAGATGGCCTGACTTCTCTCAAATACATCGTCATGGGTCATGGCGAGATACGTACTTAATCTAGCCTCAAAACAGAACGGAAATTATTCATCATGGGCAATGCATATTTATGGACCAAGACCTTTCATATTATCTTGATTGCCTCTTGGTTCGCAGGCCTGTTTTATCTGCCACGTATTTTTGTCAATTTGGCGGATGAGAAAAATCCTGATGTGTATGCGCGGCTTCTCGGTATGGCTGATCGACTCTTTCGTTTTATGACAATTTTGGCGGTACCGGCAGTATTGTTGGGGCTGACACTTTGGTTGTATTTCAAGATTGGCGCTGGCGAGGTTTGGATGCATGCCAAGATGTTCTTTGTCATCCTAGTCATTGGGTATCACCATGCATGCTGGAGTTTGCTGAAGAAGTTTCGCAATGGCCTTAATCCCCGTTCGGGAGTTTGGTTCCGTTGGTTTAACGAGGTGCCAGTGATTCTTTTATTGGTTGTGACAGCCTTGGTGGTCATTAAGCCTTAAGGCTGATCCTCGACCAATTGTTTAATTCTTCTTACTATTTTTTTACCTCCCCCTTTTTTAGATTGCTAGCCTCATGAGATTTTTTGTTGTTTGTCCAGGTGGATTGGAAGTGCCTCTTGCACAAGAGCTAGCAAGTATTGCGCAACGCCCCGACTGTAAGGCCTTGGGCGCTTGGGTGATTGATCCGACGCCTACTAGTCCAACTGGTGGAGTAGGACTAGCGGCACCAATTTCTGCTGCGATGGCTTTGAACTTGCATTCACGCATTGCAAGTCGAGTCTTGCTGCAGATGGCGGAATCGCCATATCGCCAGGAAGAAGATTTATATAAGCTGGGTAGTGGCTTGGCTTGGGAAGAGTGGTTTTCTTCTAAGCAAACTTTGCGGGTGGACGTGACGGCACATCGCTCTCCACTCAAGAGCTTGAATTTCGCGACCCTGAAGATTAAGGATGCGATTGTGGATCGCTTGCGTGATGTAACCGGTGACCGCCCTAGTATTGATACTGCGTTTCCGGATGTACGAGTGCAAGCGCATCTGACTGCAACGCATGCCACGATTTATTTGGATACTTCTGGTGAGGCCTTATTTAAACGCGGCTGGCGTGATGAAAAAGGTGATGCACCCTTAAAAGAAAATCTCGCAGCTGGAATTCTGTCAATTACTGGCTGGAAACCTTCGCAAACCTTATTTGATCCGATGTGCGGTAGTGGAACCTTTTTGATTGAAGCTGCACAGATGGCTTTGGCCATTCCTCCAGGAGCCATTCGGGCGGGAATGTATGGCGACGATGCAAAGCCAAGTCGCTTGGCTTACCGTCCATTGGTCACTTCAGCTCATGGATTTGGATTTCAGCGACTCAAGCCGTTTAACGAGGCTGCAGAGCAAAAGCGCTGGGGCTCTCTGAAAGACGCTGCACACGCTGAAATGATGGAAAAGCGCAAACAGTTCCCAGATTCAGAGTCTTTGGGAATTAGTGGCGGTGATATTAATGAGCGCCTAGTGGCGATGTTTAAAGGTAATTGGCAGCGTGCTCAATTGCCTGGCCTGCCGGTGACGCGCCAGATTGATGCTTTGGCTAGTAAGCCCCCTGCAAATGCTCAAGATGGCGTGATGCTCTTGAACCCCCCATATGGTGAGCGCTTAGTAATTAAGGGTGGCCGAGGTCAGGATCGCACTGCAGGCGGCGATATGGAGCAAGACTCCTACGAGCAGGCTGAAGAGCCAGAGGACCGCTATGCGTTTAATTTGGAAACGGGCCGTCAGAGCGCTAAACGCTCTAGCCGTGAATCTCTCAAAAAGTTGCAAGCTCAAGAAGATCAGGATCCAAAATTTGTCGAGTTCTTAAGGCAATTTGGTCAGCACCTCAAGGATGCTTTTGGTGGTTGGAATGTCTTTGTGCTCACGTCAGATATGGCCTTACCAGGGCAGTTGCGCATCAAGGAGTCTAAGCGCACCCCTTTATTTAATGGTCCGCTGGAATGTAGGTTATTTAAGTTTGAGATGCATCAAAAACGCGATGCTGTAGCAGATTTAAAATAAAAATATAGATAAGGAAGACGGCAATGGAATTTAAAACATATATGTGTTTAATTTGCGGTTGGGTTTATGACGAGGCTGCTGGTCTACCCGAAGAGGGTATTGCGCCAGGAACGCTTTGGAAAGACGTGCCCATGAACTGGACTTGTCCTGAGTGCGGTGCACGCAAAGAAGATTTTGAAATGATGGCGATCTAATCGCTCTAAATCAACTAATTACTAAAAATACTTTAGCGAAAGCAGGGCAGCATCTTGGGACAAAACGACATTTTATTTGAGCGTGCGCAAAAGACTATTCCGGGTGGGGTGAACTCGCCAGTACGCGCTTTTCGTCAGGTGGGTGGTACACCTCGTTTTGTTGCTAAGGCTAAAGGCCCTTATTTTTGGGATGTTGAAGGCACGCGCTATATTGATTTGATTATGTCTTGGGGCCCGATGATTGCGGGCCATGCGAATCCAGAAGTGGTTGATGCAGTAAAGCGGGCAGCAGAAACTAGCTTTAGCTACGGAGCTCCTACCGAAGGCGAAATTGAGTTAGCGGAACGTATTTGTCAGTTGGTTCCTAGTATTGAGCAAGTTCGTATGGTCTCGAGTGGAACCGAAGCTACCATGAGCGCTTTACGTCTTGCACGTGGCTACACGGGACGTGATCTCATTATTAAATTTGAGGGTTGTTACCACGGCCATGCTGATAGTCTTTTAGTGAAGGCCGGATCTGGTCTTTTGACTTTCGCAGATTCAACTCAAAATGCACCTTCATCTGGTGGTGTGCCACATGATCTAGTAAAGCATACTTTGGTATTGCCATACAACGATGTGGCAGCGCTGAAAGAAGTGTTTGATAAGCAGGGAGATCAGATTGCGGCAGTCATTATTGAGCCGATTGCCGGCAACATGAATCTGATTAAGCCCTCAAAAGAATTTTTATCGACACTACGTCAGCTAACTAGCCAACATGGCAGCGTATTAATTTACGATGAAGTGATGACGGGCTTTAGGGTTGCTTTAGGTGGTGCTCAATCATTGCAGGGCATCGTTCCTGACCTTACCTGTCTTGGCAAGGTCATGGGCGGCGGTATGCCGATGGCTGCCTTTGGCGGTAAAAAAGAAATTATGTCTAAGTTAGCTCCGCTGGGTAACGTTTATCAGGCGGGTACCTTATCAGGCAATCCGGTAGCCGTAGCTGCAGGCTTAAAGACTTTGGAGATTATTTCTAGAGAAGGTTTCTATGAGTGTCTGACAGGTCAAACTGAAAAATTGATGGCTGGCTTAAAGTTAGCTGCGGATGAAGCAGGTGTGCCATTTGCTGTTGATAGTGTTGGTGGCATGTTCGGCTTTTACTTTGCCAATGAAGTCCCAACTTCTTTTGAAGCAGTGACGAAAACCGATATCGAAGCGTTTAAGAAATTCTTCCACTTGATGCTCGATCAAGGGGTGTACTTAGCACCTTCTGCTTATGAAGCTGGATTTACTTCTATTGAGCACGACAACGCCGTGGTTGATGAGATTATTGCTGCAGCGAAAATTGCATTTAAAAAGCTATAAGAGGAACTAGTAAGGCTTACATTCTGAGTGGATGGTCGTAACCATCTACTTGGATAATTTCTAGCCCTTTACTGGGTTTGCCTGATTCTGGAATTTCCATAGCAGTCAGCTTGCCACCCCACACACAACCCGTATCTAGCCCAATGACATTCTCATGTCGGAGTAGACCTAGGGTTGACCAGTGCCCAAAATAAATTAGAGACTCCTGCGTTTTTCTCTTAGGAGCTTTGAACCAAGGGGTGTAGCCCTTTGGCCCATCTTCAAAACCTTCTTTGCTTTCAAACTCCATGGTGCCCGCTGGAGTGCAAAAACGAATACGAGTTAGCGCATTGGTAATGACGCGTAAACGCTCATAGCCCTTAAGGGAGCCGCTCCATTTATTGGGAGTGTTGCCATACATATTTGCTAAAAAATCTTTATAGGATTTTTTGCGAAGCGCTTTTTCTACCTCTTGCGCGCACTCAATCGTTTGTTGCAGATCCCATTGAGGCACGACGCCTGCATGAACGGTCAATACCTTGCCATCACTTAATGCCATGGGTCGCTGGCGCAACCAATGAATTAATTCGGCTCTATCGGGCGCATCTAGGATGGGTTGCACAGTATCGAGCCCCTTGGTTTTGCGAATGCCTGCATCTACTGCGAGTAAATGGAGGTCATGATTTCCAAGAATGCACTCGATGCGCTTCTCTTCTTCTAATTGCTTTAAGTAGCGTAGGGTGCCGAGGGAGTCAGGGCCTCGATTAACTAGGTCACCCAAAAAAATCATCTTAGACTGAGTCGGGAGTTTTTTGACGAGTGCCTTTAGTGAAGGCGCACATCCTTGAATATCACCGACGGCGTAGATTTTGCTCATACCCTATCTTAAAGCGGAACGAACTAAGGCCCGCAATTAAGTTGCGGAATCCTCAGAAGTCACTTTTTTAACTACGCTGTAGCGCACTAAGGTTTTTTTGCGCGCTTCGTCGTGATTAACAACTGGTAGCGGATAGTCACGCCCCAAAAGAATGCCAGCCGCTTCCAACTCAATATGACCAGCTTCCCAAGGCGCATGAATCGATTTCTTGGAGAGCTTGTCTAATTGAGGCAAGTAGCGGCGGATAAATTTTCCCTCAGGATCAAACTTTTGCGACTGGGTGATAGGGTTAAAGATGCGGAAGTAGGGTTGCGCATCGCATCCTGAAGATGATGCCCATTGCCAGCCGCCATTATTGGATGAAAGTTCGAAGTCGTTAAGATGCTTTGCAAAATACATTTCACCCCAGCGCCAATCGATTCCTAGGTCTTTGGTGAGGAAGCTGGCAACTACCATACGTAGGCGATTATGCATATAGCCACTTTGGTTGAGCTGACACATAGCCGCATCGACTAAGGGGTAACCTGTTTTTCCATCACACCAGGCTTTAAATAATTTCTTAGCAGTGGCACCACTTTCCCATTCGATATTGTCATAGTCTGGTTTGAAGGCTGCACCCTCAGCGAGGCGTGGATGATTAGCCAGGATCATGAAATAAAAATCACGCCAGATCAGTTCGCTTAACCAGATCGTTGCGCCCATGCTGCCTGCCAGCATCCGGCGGTGTGCTTCACGAACTAAGCCCCGAATGGATAGCATGCCAAAACGTAAGTGGGTGGAGAGATAGCTCACACCTTTGATCGCGGGGAAGTCTCTGCCAATTTGGTATTGATCAATGCGGTGGAGGAAGTCTTCCAAGAAACTCTGCCCGCCCTCAGATCCTGGTGGGAGATAAGTTTCAATACCAGTCGAGCTAAAGCCCATAGACTCTAGGGATGGAAAGGGCGCCTCTAATGATTTTGGGATGGCGGCTAACTGACCTTTTTTTGCATCGCAATCATAAGCAGCAATATCCTTTTCCTGCAGCGTCTTAAGCCAATTATTTTTATAGGGCGTGAAGATGGAGAACACCGTATTGGAGTTGGTGAGAATTTCTTTTTTCTCAAAAATCACTTGATCCTTGAAGGTCTCCAATTCAATACCAAGTTTCTCTAGTGATCTCGCTACAGATGCATCGCGGGCGATAGCCGATGGTTCATAGTCATGATTGGTGTAAACGGTATTGACGCCCAAAACCTCCGCAATTTTGGGAATGCAAGTAGTGGGCTTACCAAACTGAACAATTAGTCCGCCACCTTGTTTTTGTAGTTGCTCATCGATTTGCTTGAGACCTTGCCAAATAAAGTCCACGCGCCGATCATGTTTAAGGCCGCTTGCATCTAGATCTTCCGCTTTCAGCGGATCCAGAATATCGGTATCGAAGATAAACGCTAGCCAAACTTGGCCATTATTTTTCAGGGCGTGATGAAGGGCGGCATTGTCATAGAGACGCAGGTCACGACGGAGCCAAACGAGAGCTTTTTGCATAGGCAACATCTTATGGCTTATTGACTAAAAGTGCTTGAATACGTAGGAATTTCTGTAAAATAAAACCTTATATGAACATGGCTAAAAAAGCCCCTGTGGGTCAAGCTACAACACCCGACCAGACTTCCCAAGCTTTTGCTGCTGGGTCCTCAATTGCTTATTCTGCTGATCATTTAGCAAATCAATTCCTTATTGCCATGCCTGGGATGGTCGATCCCAATTTCTCAGGTTCAGTAATCTATCTTTTTGAGCATACCGAGCGAGGTGCGATGGGTTTGGTGATTAATCGCCCGACCGAACTCGATATGGGTGCCTTATTTGAAAAAATTGAGGTCAAGCTGGAAGCTGAGCCAGTATCTGAGCAACCGGTCTATTTTGGTGGTCCAGTACAAATCGAGCGTGGTTTTGTTCTGCATGAGGCCACCACAGAGGTAGCTTACAGTTCTTCCTTGGCCGTTCCAGGTGGATTGACCATGACGACATCCAAGGACGTGCTTGAGGCGGTGGCAGCCGGCTCTGGCCCCAGTAAATTCTTAATGACCTTGGGTTATGCGGGCTGGAGTGCAGGCCAGCTTGAGGAGGAGATTACCCTCAATGGCTGGATCAATGTCCCCTTATCCCAGAAGCAAATGGTTGAGATTATTTTTAATACGCCCTCCAGCCAGCGCTATGAGCGGACTATGGGACTTTTGGGATTTGACCCCTCTCATTTATCGGGTGAGGCAGGGCATGCCTGAGGGCGCTAAGAAGAGCGTAGAGCTGACGGTCATGGCTTTTGACTTCGGGACGCGGCGCATTGGTGTTGCCGTTGGCAATACTCTGACTAAGGCTGGCCAGCCCTTGAGGGTTATTGAGGAGCCATCTGAGGATGTGCGATTTAAGGCTATTCAGGCCCTCATCAAAGAGTGGCAACCAAATCGGTTGGTGGTGGGACTGCCGTGCCATCCTGATGGTACCGAGCATGAAATGAGTGCCAAGGCTCGCCGCTTTGGTAATCAGTTGCATGGACGCTTTCAGTTGCCGGTGGAGTGGGTCGATGAGCGCTATACCTCTGTCGTTTTAGAGGGTGATCCCGATATGCGAGACAATTTGGATGCCGAGTCTGCGGCCTTGATTTTGGAGCAGTATTTCCTTGAAAAGAATTGGATTAGTTGAGATGAATGCAGAGCAGTCCTATCTAAAATTACTGGAGACTTTGAGTCAGCGCCAAAAGGCTGGCGATTCATTTGAGTTGGCTGGCCTTGCAATGGGCGGGGCCTGGATTGCGGAACGTTTAGCTGCAGATTTAAAGCTTCCCCACTTTGGTGTCATTAATGTTGCGTTTCATCGAGATGATTATGCTGAGAAGGGTATGACAGCGCTTCGCACTGCCAGCACGATGTCTACCCATCTTCCTTTTGAGGTCAATGGCGTAAACGTCATTTTGATCGATGATGTTTTACTGACTGGCCGGACGGTTCGTGCAGCACTCAATGAGTTGTTTGATTTCGGTAGACCTGCACAAGTGGAGTTGATGGTTTTAGCGGATCGTGAGAATCGTGAGTTGCCAATCTCAGCCGATTTTGTGGGCGAACAAGTAAGTGTTCCCGACAATCAAATATTAGTTTTAGAAAAAGATGATGCTGGCAAGTTCAGCTTCCAATTAGAGGAGCGCGCAGAATGAGTCAAGCGAATAGCCCAGTCAACCAATTCAATGCAGCTGGTGAGTTAACCCATTTACTGACTTTGGAGGGTTTACCAAAAGAACAGATTCTGCATATTTTGGATACCGCACAACAGTTTGTCAGCGTGACAGATCCTGCTCGAGAAGTAAAAAAAGTTCCACTCCTTCGCGGCAAGAGTGTCTTCAACCTGTTCTTTGAAAACTCTACTCGTACTCGTACTACTTTTGAGATTGCTGCTAAACGGTTATCAGCGGATGTCATTAATTTAGATATCTCCACATCTTCTACTGCAAAAGGCGAAAGTCTTTTAGACACGATTGATAACTTAGTAGCTATGCAGGCAGATATTTTTGTAGTGCGTCATAGCGTCTCCAGAGCGCCTATCGAGATCGCTCAACATATTCCTGCGCATGTCCACGTAGTCAATGCCGGCGATGGTAGCCACCAACATCCGACTCAAGGCTTGCTGGATATGTATACGATGCGCCACTTCAAGAAAGACTTTAGTGGTCTGAA
The DNA here is from genome assembly GCF_018688375.1 of Polynucleobacter sp. AP-Ainpum-60-G11. Lineage (NCBI taxonomy): Bacteria > Pseudomonadati > Pseudomonadota > Betaproteobacteria > Burkholderiales > Burkholderiaceae > Polynucleobacter > Polynucleobacter sp. AP-Ainpum-60-G11. The sequence goes on from NZ_CP061318.1 coordinate 238,851, forward strand.
GGTCGCCATTGTTGGTGACATCGTTCACAGCCGTGTCGCAAAATCAAATATCTGTGCATTGAGAACTTTGGGTTGTACAGATATTCGTGCGATTGGGCCTGAAAGTCTTTTGCCAGGTGATTTAGATATGCTGGGGGTGAAAGTTTTCCACAGCATGGAAGAGGGCCTAAAGGGTGTTGATGTAGTTATGACATTGCGCATTCAGAAGGAACGCATGGAAGCAGGACAAGTTCCAGAGGGCGATGCTTTCTTCAAGCAATATGGCCTAACGCCTAGCCGTTTGGCATTAGCTAAATCAGACGCCATAGTCATGCATCCAGGCCCAATGAATCGCGGCGTAGAAATTGATTCCGCTGTAGCAGATGGCCCTCAGTCTGTCATTCTGAATCAGGTCACCTTTGGAATTGCGGTGCGCATGGCAGTGATGTCAATTGTGGCGGGAAATTAGGGGTGGCCCATTGCCTCATTAGCGATCTCATTGAGATCCGCTATTTTGAATTTCCCTAAATTTCGCCAGAATAGTTTTTGCCATTTCATCGTAAGAGAAGCGGCCTTTAATGAACTTTCTTCCCGCGACTGCAATCCTCTCTATTTTTTGACTGTCATTCAGTAGCTCAGAGAGGGATTGCTTAAATTCATCGACGTTGTTAAAAAGAATTAAGTTCTGATTATTAATGAGCTCTGGATGAAGTTCATCATAATTGTCGGAAAAAAGAATCGAGCCGGATGCTAAGATTTCATAAGGCCTCATATTTATCCCGCTTTGAGTCTCCAGCACGTTCTCTGGTTTTGCAATGATGCTTAGGACAACTTTAGATGAGTTGTAGAGTTGATTTAATTTTTCACCATAACACTCAATCCCCTTAATTGCTTTAAGTAAATGGGGTTTTGATAGGGCTGGTGCCACCCACCTTGAGCCATAGAGACTAACTTTGTTTGTTACCTCCAGCGCGGCCAATATAAATTTTTCTCGGTGTACGCTATGTTTTCCAACAAAGGAAATGTCAATTGATTTTCTGGCTTCAGGAAGATGGCGGAATTCATTCTGGTCAACTGCATGTGGCAAATAGCTTGTATTTTTAAAGCCCAGCTCCTGCAGGATTCTTATCGCAATCTTGCTGTAAGAAAAATACCAATCAAGATTCGTAGAAAATAAAGCCAGTCGCTTGGGGTCTTGAACTGGGTCAACAAGCCAGGCAATCTTAGGGGCATTAATTTGGGTGAGTGTTGATTCTGAGTAATGAATTCCATGAATAAAAAATACATAATCAGGATTATTTTTTTTGTAGAACTTGACGAGCTCTGTATTAAGATAATTCCAATGAGTTAATGGGTGTTTAGAAAAAAGAAACTTTCCTTTTTTAAGTATTCTGAGGTTGTGCGCCCACTTATTAATAGCATGGAAAATATATTTATCTACCCAATGGTGATATTCATTTGCTAGAAAGCTAATTGTTTCAAGGCCAGCATTTTGAAACCCCTTTTCTAGCCCGGGGACAATGGCTGGCTTAGATTGATAAACAATAAGTATGCGGGTCATGAGGGACGAGGACTTGGTGGCGATGATTATGTAAGTTTACAATGCTATTAAATACTTCTTTTGCTGCTAAGAGAACCTTTTAATCACTACCAGAGGCTATATGAGGCTTGTAAAGTATTTTAAAACCCTGAAAATGATGTTTCGGTCTCTTAGTCATATTGTTGATATGGAGGAGGTTGAGGACCTGGAACTTTTTTATTCTAAATTCCGAGCCGCCTCGCCGAATAATACAAATTCCAGGACTTTAGATTTGGGCTGCGGAGGTATTCCTAGGAATCCATTTAAGGCAGGCCTTCTTTATGGGATTGATATCCGAGATAGCGCTAATCCCAACATTGCTAGATCTGATCTTGCGCAAGAGGGAATTCCCCATGGCGACGCCTCCATGGACTACATTACTGCATTTGATTTTATTGAACACGTCCCCCGGGTTGTTTATTTACCTCAAATTCGCTATTCCTTTATAGAGTTAATGAATGAGGTTTATCGCGTCCTTACTCCTGGCGGACTCTTTCTGGCTCAAACACCTGTATATCCGTTTTCTGCAAGCTTCACAGATCCAACTCATATCAATCCAATAACGAGCGAAACGTTCTCTCAATATTTTGATGATCAGCGTCAGTGGGGGAGGATGTATGGATTCAATGGCGCCTTCAAGATAGAGGACCAAGTTCGCCATTCGACTCATTTAATCAGCGTTCTGAGAAAAGTTTGAGCTTGGTGAGGGACATTGCAATCAAGCCTAGGGTGGGCTCCAATAATGTATTGGTGCTTTACCATTACTTTGAAAAAGACCAGTCATACATTGATAACTTTGCCCATTTTTTGAGATTTGGCTATGACTCAAGCCTAAATTATTTAATTATTGTTGCTGGCGAATATTCAATTGAACTACCTGCTTTAGATAATATTGAGTATCTATTTACTGAAAATAGAAATTTTGACTACGGTGGTTATTGTGCGGCGATAAAAAATTTAGACCTATGGTGGCGGTACGATTTTTATTTCTTTATTAACTCATCTGTACGCGGCCCATTTCTTTTGGGGCACTGTAATCAAAAATGGACCGAGTTAATTATTGAGAAGTTTTCGGATGATGTTGGAATTGTCGGATCTGTTATCAGCATCACTCCCCGTGAGCATTCGATTGCAAAGATGTACTGTAAAAAGTATGGGGTGCTTGATCGAAATGAGCAGTTCTTGGGTCATGTGCAAACTACCTGTTATGTATTGAGCCGCGCTGTTCTCAGTCAGCTTATTGAAGGCGGTTTTTATGAGGGGGTTGATGATCTTAATAAGGATGAAACGGTGCGGGATTATGAAATTCGCCTCTCTCAACTCATTTTGGATATGGGCTTGAATTTGCAATGTATGCTTCCAGAATATAACCAGATTGACTATCGAGAAGCCTTGGCGGATATAAATCCTAGATCAAGGGAGGGCGATAGTGGTTTTGAGGGATCTTATTTTGGAAGGAGTGCCCACCCTTATGAGACCATCTTTATCAAGACAAGTAGAAATACTTTTTCCGATGAGGATCTGCAGCGTTTTGCATTCTCAATGTCAGCTCAAAGCGCAGCCAATATCGGCTTAGTACGGCAAGGTCTGCTCAGTGCTTACATTAAAAAAATTCAATCTTGTGCATTGAATGTCGATGCAAAAACTAAGCCTTATCGGAAAAATTCACTTAAAGCCTTTTTTAAGGGGTTTTAAGTGAATTAGGGTTTACTTGCAAAAGTAATCGGCGATTTGTTGTTTGAATATTCTTGGCTCATCTTGCAGCCACTTCCTGTAAGTGCCAAAATCCGCATAGTGTTTTGGGAAGTTTTCCATCACATCCTTAGCAAGTTCATCAAAGGCTTCTACAAAGTTTGGGGTGCTACTATCAAATTTGTATTGCGATGGTATGGGCAGGTCAATTGCATTTCCAGCTGAACCTAGCTTCCCGGTAATTAGGCAACATCCATGCATTGCTGCCTCACGTGGCATGCGATCCCTACCAGGGTGGTGTCCAAAATCAATGTATAGCTTTGCGCTGTAAAGTTTTTCAGAAAGCTGGTCTCGGTTTAGGCCCTTAAGCGGAAGAAATTTCCATTGAGGATAGCGCGCAATCAGTTGTTGTGTAACTTTCCAACCCTTGGTTGGGTTATACAAAATAATATTTTGCTTATGATCAATCTTGTCTAGATATTTATCCGTGAGGAAATCTTCATTGATTGAGTCAATCAGTGGAATGGGATCAATGCCACAGGATTTTAAGTATTGAGTTGAATGTTCAGTCTGCGAAAAGTGTAGGAGACTCTTGAGGTTTTTTGCGCCGCCCCAAGGTCTGCGTCTTTGAAGAACTCTTTTGAAATAACGCACGCGGTCATGAAGTGGCCAGATATGTCGGCGCTCTAAGAAGTTTTCCAGAGATAGCCACCAAAGAGCTGCTTTTGCATGCTTCACTTTGAGTGCAAGCATTGGATCTACTTCAGGGAAGATGATCAGGTTGCCTGGTACATCCTCATAGGGGGCTGACTGAGTTTGGTAGCGCTCGTAAGGAGCTGGGGGCTTTGCAGCTTCTGAGAATGGGAGATAGCACATGTAGGCTGGTAAACCTAGGCTATTCATATGCGCCGTTAGTTGGTGCAGCGCTTCGGGGCCACCGGTAACTGCGCCAGCTGGGCAAACCACTAATATCTTTTTATAGTTATGCATCTGAAAGTATTTGAATCTCAGTAAGTGATATTTAAGACTGTGCCGAATCTATTTGCCTGTAAAAGCGCCAAGTATCCTCGCACATTCGCTCAATTCCATGTTTTGCTTCCCAGCCTAAGACTGTTTTAGCTAAGTCTGAATTTGCATAATACTCCGCCAAATCTCCAGATCTTCGCTCTACCAAATCGTATGGAATGTTCTTGCCGCTGACTTTCTCAAAGGCTGCAATCATTTCAAGAACGCTGTAGGGTTTTCCGGTACCCAGGTTTACTGTAAGGGCGCCAGGGTGATCCTCTAGATACTGCAAGGCAAGTAAATGACCTTGAGCCAGATCATCTACGTGGATATAGTCTCTGAGGCCGGTGCCATCTGGTGTTGGGTAATCACTTCCAAAGACCTTCAATTTTGGGAGGATGCCTAAGGCAATCTGGCCAATGTAGGGCATTAAGTTATTGGGGGTGCCAACTGGATTCTCCCCAATTAAGCCTGATAGATGAGCTCCCACAGGGTTGAAGTAGCGTAAGCAGGCGACTCTAAGGCTGGGGTTGGCTTTTGCACCATCCCTGAGGATTTCCTCAACCATAAGTTTTGTGCGGCCATATACATTAATGGGGGAGGTAGGCATACCCTCTTGGTATTGATTAGCCCCTGGCTCTCCATATACGGTTGCAGAAGAAGAAAATACAAAGGTGTTTACTTTGGCCTTAATCATTTCTTCTAGAAGGGTGATGCTACCAGACACATTATTGTCGTAATACTTGAGCGGCTCGCTTTGGGACTCGCCAACAGCTTTTAATCCCGCAAAATGAATGACCCCGTCAATAGGGTGACTTGCAAAGATATCGCGTAACAGGGCGCAGTCTCGAATATCGCCTTGGTAAAAAACAGGGGCCTGAGAGCTAATTTTTTGAATGTTACTAAGAGTGATTGCTTTGCTATTGCAAAGGTTATCTAGTATCACAACTTTATAGCCACCCTCTTGCAGAGCCACTACAGTATGTGAGCCTATGTATCCCGCCCCGCCAGTGACCAAAATTGTCTTCATATTTCTCTTGATATTAAAAGTAAATGGACGCTATGTTCCTAATGGTATTCTCATGAGGTGCGGCCTTGCAGAGCTGAAAATATATTAATTAGGCATTCTTTACATAAATAATAATCCCCTGCAACTGATGATTGCAGTAAATTTATAAAATACCTATGAATCACAACTTAAATCACACCTATACAAAGCTAGACTGGTTTGTCATATTGTGTTTTTTCATGTTCCCGGTGACGTTTTTAACAGTCCGACACGGCGTCCATGTTTCTTTATTTGCGCTTGTACTTTTAGCCGCATACCACTGCTGGAGCGGTAAAGCGCCTAAGATCGAGTTGCATTATCCGCTCGACACCCTGATGCTTCTGACATTTGCAGGATTATTTTTATCGGTTTTGATATCCCAGGTGTTCCGTGGCGCTATGCACTTTGCTGCATTTGATGGCCCATCCCGAATCTTGCTTGCGGGAGTAGTCTTTTTATTGCTTAAGAGTCTGAATATTTCGTACATCAAAATTTTGAGTATTGCTGTCCCAGTTGGATTGATATGTGTGTTTCTTAGTGTGCAATTAAATCCGGGGGCTTATTGGGGAGAGCGCTATGCCACCTATTTTGTTGATCCCAATACTTTAGGAGCGCAGGCTTTTATTCTTGGCCTCCTATCACTCCTGATGATTGGCTGGGATGGTAGACAGTCCAAAGCATTAATGGTTTTACAGGTGCTAGGTGGAATACTTGGCTTATATGTTTCGGTTGGCTCAGGCTCGCGCGGTGGTTGGCTCACTGCACCTTTTATTCTTTTACTTATTTTATTGTTGAGGCTTGGCGATATTTCCCACGCTAGCAAGCTCCAAAAACAAAAAATGTGGTTACAGACGCTTGCGATTTGCATTGGCATCTGTTTTGTATCTTTAATAGGATTTTATTTTTCAGAGAAGTTGTCAGCTCGAATTATCAGTGGATATTTTGAAATCCTAAATTGGTTTACTGGGGCCAATTTAGATACATCTGCGGGTGCTCGGCTGAGTATGTGGAAGTTTGGTTTTCAGTTTGCTAACGAAAGTTTGCTCTTCGGTTATGGTGAAGAAAAAAATATGATGCAGGTTTTGCAAAATAGTCCGCTCAATATTGCCGCTAATGAGACTGCCATCAACACTATGGCATTAACTGGCCCACACAGCGATATTCTGAGTAAGCTCTTATCTGTAGGCCTATTTGGATTGGGTGCCTACTTGAGTCTTTTGCTTGTGCCATTTTCTATCTTTTGGAAGCGTCGCAACGCACTTGATTTCAACGTAAAGCAAGCTGCCAGAATTGGCCTTTTTTATATCACCGGCATATTTATTGCTGGGCTATCTAATGAGCAGTTATCCCTTAAGTACTTATGTACTTTTTATGGGCTAATGATTGCTGTGCTTTTAGCCCAGGTACTCCATAAGCCTTCAGCAGGCCGCATAAATTAATGTGGCTTTGAACTATGGCTGATGCAAAAGTAATTCTTTTTTCTGACTCGTCTATCAATATTGGCGGTCAAGAGTTGCAAGCGTTGCAGCAAATGCGCTCACTCAATGCTTTGGGCTATGAAACAATTTTGCTGTGCAAGCCTAACAGCGCAATTTCTAGCCGCGCAAAGAATGACGGTTTAGCGGTTCAGGAAATTCGTTTTCGGAATGCTTTTCATATACCAAGTCTGATGCAGCTACTTAGACTGGTTAAGGAAAAAACTCCTGTAGCCATGTTTTGTCATGGCAGTCATGATGCTTTGATTTGTGCGCTAGTAGGTATGGTGCAAGTACTGCTTGGCCGTAAGCGTATTCCTGTTTTCCGAGTAAAAACTTTTCAGCACGGTTATCCGCTATCTTTTGCTTATAACTATTTGTTTTCAGGAACGATCATCCCTAGCAGCTATTTACGTTCAAAGTTTTTAGATAACTCTGCCATCAAATCTCAGAAGCTTCAGGTCGTTTATCCGGGGATTGATTTTTCAGCGCTGGATTGCTCAACTGATCCACTACCAGAGCATGTCCTGAATTGGCTAGATGCTCATCCAGGTCCGGCGATATCGCACGGTGCAATTCTGAGGGGCGAAAAAGGGCACAGCACTATTTTGAAGGCTCTTGTTGAAGTGAAGGGGCGCATTCCAAATGTGCGCTATTTAATTGCTGGAGAGGGGCAAGATAAGTCGCTACTGGAGGCCGAGATTGCAGCGCTTGGACTGACTGAGAATGTGCTGCTAACCGGAATTTTAAAAAAGATTGCACCATTACTTAGAAAGAGCGATCTCGCAGTACTACCCTCTTTGGTTGAGCCTTTGGGGATGTTTCAGATTGAAGCGCAATACTTGGAGGTGCCCACGATTGCAAGCAGGGTTGGCGGTATTCCTGAGACTATCCTGCATCAAGAGACTGGCCTCATGATTGAGCCTGGTAATGTTGAGCAGTGGGCCAATGCTATCGTTTGGATGCTATCTAATCCAGAACCCGCAAAGCAAATGGCAAAAGCGGGAAAGCGAATGGTTGTTGATAAATTTTCTCTTGATGCTAATACTCAAAGCCTAATTAGCTTATTTGAAAAAGTCTAATTAAATCCACTCAAAGGCATTATTTTTTCTGAGTCCATGTATAGACATCCCATGCCCTTTCACCTCATTTCGGCTAGCTTCTGCTTGGTGTTTTTTTGCTTGAATCTTGGCTAGCTTTCTCTGCATCAAGCTTTGATTTAGTAGTTTGTAGTTGTAGCGATTGGCCAGACCATCTTTTTCTGCGAGCCCTCTTTCTTGCTTCATTGCAGTTTGGGTAATCGAGCCGAAGTGGTGTAACCACGACGCACCAGTAATCGCAGTTTGAATATTAGACTTCTTGAGTTCATTGAAGAACAGGGTATCTTCATAACCGAGGAGTTTGGGAATTGGTTGAAAATAACCTACATCCATCCAGACCGAGTTATGAATAGCGAGGCATACCGCATGCTTGCTGCCAAAGCGGTGCACATTCTTCATTTCTGAGCTAGCTTTTAAATTAAATGCTTCAAAGTCATAATCAAGTGGCCCCTCAATTAATGCTGGACTAATGACCTTGAGATTTTTAGACTCTGCAGCATGGATGAGATTCTCAATCCACAATGGTGATACCAGAACATCATTGTTCATGATGATGCTCCATTCGCTTTGTAGTGCTAGCGCACCTTGATTCCAAGCAGTTCCACACCCTAAATTGCTGGAATTAAAGATTCTTCCGCCTAAAGGTAGGGTAGAGAGATAGTCACGTGTACCATCGGTCGAGTGGTTATCTACCACTATGAGCCTGTCTAGCGGGGTGCCATGCTTCACCATGCTGTCAATACACATTTTTGTGTACGCAACTGAGTTGTAGCAAGCAAACGTAAGACTATATTTATTCGGATTCACGATATTTAACTTTTTAGTATTTAGGTCTTATTTTATGCAGTTTTTAATCTAAAATTGATAAACTTTTTGGTATCAATTGCGGATTAACTCTAATATAACGGCGCACAATGATCTTAGTAACCGGTGGTGCAGGCTTTATTGGTGGAAACTTTGTGCTCGATTGGTTAAAAGTCCCTGGTAACGAGGGCGTCATCAATCTCGATAAGCTGACCTATGCTGGTAATTTAGCCACGCTAGAGTCCTTAAATGATGATCCGCGCCATGTCTTTGTGCATGGCGATATTGGCGATAAAGATTTGGTTGCTAGATTGCTTAAAGATCATCAACCTCGCGCGATAGTGAATTTTGCTGCTGAGAGCCATGTGGATCGATCGATCCATGGACCCGCTGAATTTGTTGCTACCAATATCGTAGGCACATTCAACCTACTTGAGTGTGCCCGTGAATATTGGAATGGTTTAGATGAGTCCGCCAAGAAAGCCTTCCGCTTTCATCATGTATCAACTGATGAGGTTTATGGCTCGCTGTCTGCCACTGACCCCGCTTTTACGGAAACCAATTCCTATGAACCGAATAGCCCTTACTCCGCATCCAAGGCAGCCTCTGATCACTTAGTGCGCGCCTGGTTTCATACCTATGGTTTCCCGGTTGTCACAACCAATTGCTCCAATAACTATGGTCCATATCATTTCCCAGAGAAGTTGATTCCTTTAGTGATTCTCAATGCACTGAATAGCAAGCCATTGCCTATTTATGGCGATGGTCAGCAAATTCGTGATTGGCTTTATGTGGGCGATCATTGCTCCGCGATTCGTGAAGTATTGGCTAAAGGTGCATTGGGCGAGACCTACAACATTGGTGGCTGGAATGAAAAAGCCAATATTGATGTTGTTAAAACTATCTGCGCAATTCTGGATGAGCTGAAGCCGCGTGCCGATGGTAAATCATATGTTGATCAAATTACCTACGTTAAAGATCGCCCTGGGCATGATCGTCGCTATGCTATTGATGCAAGTAAAATTGAGCGTGAGCTCGGCTGGCGACCTGCTGAGACTTTCGATACCGGTATTCGTAAAACAGTGCAATGGTATTTAGATAATCCAGCTTGGGTAGAGGGCGTCGTCAGTGGCTCTTATCGCGACTGGTTACAAAAGCAGTACAACTAAGACTGCTTTCATCTCTATGAATATTCTGGTGTTCGGTAAGGATGGTCAACTAGGTAAAGCGTTTCATGTTTTGCTCGATTCACTCTTGCCTGCTTTGGCAGATAAGCCAAATATCCAATACTTAGGCCGCCCTGACTGCGAGCTTGCTGATGCGACTGCATTAAGCGCTCTCTTAAATCAATTGCAGCCCAAGCTGATTATTAATGCTTCAGCATATACGGCGGTTGATAAGGCTGAGAGCGATATGGATCAAGCCTTTGCCATTAATGCAAAAGCCCCTGAAATCATGGCGCAATATGCCTCAAGCCATGGTGCCACCTTGTTGCACTACTCGACAGATTATGTCTTTGATGGTGAGAAATACGGCTATTACCTGGAAGACGATATACGTAACCCTTTAGGGGTTTATGGAAAAAGTAAGGCCGCCGGTGAAGAGGCAATTGCCAGAATCTTTGCTAGTAATGACGGTAGCGGCCAATATGCCATCTTCAGAACCAGTTGGGTATATGGAGATGGTGGCAATTTTATTCGGACTATCTTGCGACTGGCCAAGGATCGTGAAGAACTCAAGATCATTGACGATCAGTATGGCGTTCCCACTAGTGCCACCTGGTTAGCGCAAGTGAGTTTGGATTTTGTCGCAGATGGCAAGCTGAAGATCAAAGAATTTCCTTCTGGCATTTACCATGCCGTTCCTGCGGGTGAAACTACCTGGCATGGTTTGGCAACTTTGGCAGTACAAGCGGCTTTAGAGACGGGGACGTCCTTGAAAGCGGTGCCGAGTGTAATTAAGCCAATTCCTGCGGTGGAATACCCATTGCCGGCTCCTAGGCCTATGAATTCAAGGATGTCGACGGACAAACTCGGTCAAGTCTTGAGGGGCTGCGGCGATATGTCAAAATTACAGCTACTCAATCAGCCTTGGGATATTGCCGTTAAGGCGTATGTCTCCAATTTGGCTAAAGATGGTCTTATCTAGAAAGCATCCTATGGCAGTAAATCAGATGAATCGCAAAGGTATTATTTTGGCTGGTGGATCTGGTACTCGTTTGTACCCAGTTACCCAGGCTGTTTCTAAGCAGCTGATGCCCGTCTATGACAAGCCGATGGTGTACTACCCTTTAACAACCTTGATGCTTGCAGGCATTCGGGATATCTTATTAATTTCTACGCCTCATGACACGCCACGTTTTTCAGAGTTATTGGGCGATGGTTCGCAATGGGGTTTAAATATTGAGTATTGCGTGCAGCCATCCCCCGATGGTTTGGCGCAGGCATTTACTTTAGGAAAAAACTTTATTGGCAATAACCCAAGCGCTTTAGTGCTGGGGGACAATATTTTTTACGGCCATGAACTAGTTGATCAACTGGATAGTGCTCATGCCCGCAATGATGGTGCAACTGTCTTTGCTTATCACGTCAACGATCCTGAGCGTTATGGCGTGGTGGAGTTTGATAAAGATTACAAAGCGCTTTCTATTGAAGAGAAGCCACTAAAGCCCAGAAGTAGTTATGCGGTAACAGGGCTATATTTCTATGACAATCAGGTTTGCGATATCGCCGCCACGATTAAACCTAGTGCACGTGGTGAGCTAGAAATTACCGACGTCAACCGCGTATATTTAGATAAGAACGAGCTTAGCGTAGAAATCATGGGTCGTGGTTTTGCCTGGCTGGATACCGGAACGCATGATTCTTTATTAGATGCTGCCGGCTTTATCGCGACTCTACAAAAGCGCCAAGGGCTAATGGTGGCTTGCCCTGAAGAGATTGCCTATCGTCAGGGCTGGATTAGCGCTGAGACAGTACAAAAAGTGGCCGCTCAATTAAGTAAGAATAGCTATGGTCAGTATTTAAGCAAGATTTTGAATGAGCTCAATACCTCTGCTCAACCTGTTTCCTTATCTCATAAGAAGATGATTGGATGAGCGCCTCTTTGAAGTTGCAAGTCACGCCTACGGCCATCCATGATGTATTGGTGATTGAGCCCAAAGTATTTGGCGATGAGCGTGGTTGGTTTACCGAATCTTTTAATGCGCAGGATTTTGCTGCTGCAACTAGCTTGAATGTTGAGTTTGTACAAGATAACCATTCTTTTTCTCGCCAATGGACTTTGCGTGGGCTGCATTATCAATTGGAGCAAACTCAGGGTAAATTGGTTCGCGTTGTAGCGGGCAGTGTTTTTGATGTCGCTGTGGATATTCGCAAAGATTCACCAACGTATGGCAAGTGGGTCGGGTTGGAACTCAGCGCCCAAAATCATAAGCAACTCTGGATCCCTGCTGGCCTGGCACATGGCTTTCTTGTGCTATCCGAGACGGCGGAGTTTTTATATAAAACAACCGACTACTACCATCCGCAAAGCGAAGCTTGTTTGGCTTGGAATGATCAAGCCGTAGGCATCGATTGGCCATTGCCACAAGGCATTATGCCGAATATGAATGCCAAAGATTCTGCTGGCTTATCGTGGGATGCTGCTCCTAAGTTTTAATTAAATTTAGGGGTATTTTCAAAAGATAAGATAATGCTCGCATGAGCACTTCTCCCAAAATCCTGTTGGTAAAGCTCTCCTCTCTTGGGGATGTCTTGCATAACTTGCCGATTGTGTGGGATTTGCGTGAACGCTTACCGGATGCTCAAATTGATTGGGTGGTGGAAGAGGGTTATGTACACCTGCTTGAGCCCTTGCTATCTCGTGATGGTTTTCAGGGGATTGATCGCATCATTCCTTTTGGCCTGCGCCGCTGGAAGAAAAATCTCTTTAGCTTGGCAACATGGAAAGAGTTTTTTGCGTTTAGAAAAACACTTCAAACTACTGCTTATGACGTCTTGATCGAAACGCAGGGCCTGCTTAAATCTGCCATCGTATGCGCCCTAGCCAAAAAAAGTTCTAGTGCCGTGATTGCAGGTCTTGCTAATGCAACCGAGTTTTCTGGATACGAGCCTTTGGCTAGATCTTTCTATAACCAGTCAGTACAAGTTCCTACGCAGTGCCATGCTGTTGATCGTTCCCGTTGGGTGATGTGCTCAGCCTTAGATTGGTCTTTGATAGAGCGAGGTGATGCGCCGCAGTTTTATCCCTCAGAATTTATTGCAAGCATTCCAAAAAGTTCTGTCGCAGGTTTACTCTCTCCTTATGTCTTGTGCTTTCATTCGACAGCCAGAGAGGCTAAGCGTTGGTCTAATGATAATTGGATTACGCTAGGCAAAGATTTGTCTGCCAAGGGGTATCAATTGGTTTTTCCTTGGGGAAATGCCGCAGAAAAGGCGGTTAGTCAATTGCTTGCCTCTCAGATTTCCGGGGCTTTAGTGCCACCAGCTTTTTCTATTGAAGATGCCTTTTCAGTAATTGCTGGAGCGGCTTTAACGGTAGGGGTGGATACTGGTCTGACGCATTTGGCAGCAGTACTTAATAAACCTACTGTCGAAATCTATTGTGACTCACCGCTCTGGAAGACTGAAGGTTATTGGTCTGATCAAATTTGTAATGTGGGTGATATTCAAAATCCACCATGCGTTCAAGAAGTACTTGATGCATCCTTAAGGCTTCTATAGCAAGCTTAATTTTTTACTTCTTTGGTTCTTAACGCAGCAGAGTGTTGATGGAGATTAGATCTTCATCTGAGAGTGATGCCGCATGCGCCTTTAACTTAATGGCATTCAGAATGGTGTTGTAGCGTGCTTGCTGTAATTGCGAGCGAGTAGTGATGACTGTATCTAATGCGATCAACACATCAATATTAATTAAAGTTCCAACCTGAAATCCCAACTTACTGGATTCGAGTGCTGAAGTAGAAGAGCGCTCAGCAGCCTCATACGCTTTTACACTTGCCAGGCCGCCATAGAAACCGGTAAATGCGGCACGCGTGCTTTGAGCTGCAGTACGGCGTGCATTGTCATAGTTCGCTTTAGCTGCGTCTAGCAATGCGGCGTTTTGACGAATGAGTGAGCTGTTGTAACCACCAGAGACTAAGGGAATAGTCATCTGTAATGCGATGGTGTTGTTATAAATATTTGTCTGCGACGGAGTTAAGCTATTGGCCGTTCCGTTGGAGGTGTTGTAACCCGCTGTACCTACAAAATTCAGGGAAGGATAGTTCAGCGCTTGAGAGGCTTTATAAGTGCTCTCAGCTAGAGAGACTGAGAGCTGACCAGCAAGCACATTAAAGTTTGCAGACTCAGCTTGGTTGATCCAGTCTTCTAGAGTTTGCCCTTTTGGCAGCTGGGGATTAACGCTATCGGCAATCGGAATCCCATTGCCGTCTTTTGACTTAGTGCGAGGGTCTTTGAGAACGCCATCAATCTTAGCTTCTTTGATCAGCGGCTTTAGAGCGCCTACGGGGCGACCCACTAATTGCTCCAAGACACCTCTCTTAACAATCAGGTCTGCTTGAGCAGCAATTTCTTGAGAGTTCGCTAAATCTAGAGCAGCCTGTGCGGTATTGACATCAACGATGGTTGCCAGCCCAGCATCAAACTTGGCTTGAGCAATTTCAAGCTGCTGCTTAATGAGCCCCTTTTTATTGCGATAGAGCTCAACATTGTCTTGGCTAGTAAGTGCATCAAAGTAGGCTTGTGATACGCGAATGATTAAATCTTGTTGCGCTAAGTAAAAGCGCATGTCCGCAATTTTGGTATTTAAGTCACCTTGCTTGAAAGCCTCAAATGCCGCTACATTAAAAACAGGTTGGGTCAGGGTGACGGTATAGTTTTTTTGGTCATATACCCGAGACCCTGTATACGAGTTAGCCGGTTGATTGCCTGCTGTATGTTGGTAGTAGCGCGTTCCACCAGGAACGGCTGCAGCTTGTGGCAATAAGAGTGATAAACCCTGCCAATAGAGCTCTTTACTAGCTTGATAATTAAAGCGAGCCGCATTTAATACGGGATCGCTAAATGCAGCTTCTTGATATAGGCGGATTAAATCAGTTGTTTGGTTACTTCCAATTGCCCCATTCGCGCCAAGATTGGATGGTGCCGCATTACTCGGAATTGCTTGTCGAGGCAATGGCGCCATCTGTGGCGGCATATCCAAGCCCACCAAAGACTGTGCGCTCACTGGGGTTGGTAGTGAAGGCTTAGCCCCATTGGCGCTTTGGGCTAGCGCTGTCGATGAATGTATCCCGAGTCCGAATGCCTGACCCAGGATTAAACCAAAAGCGGTTAGCTGGGGGAGGCGAAAGCGTATCAATGTCATCTAATTCGGGTACTTTTCAATATGCCATGAAGTTTAAGGCTTATTTAGCGAAAGCGCTGGATTTAAGGCTTATTTTGCCAAATCCCAGTGTCTACATCATCTATCTATAAAATTGCATCCATGGATCTAATTTTGCTGGCTAAAGCGGTAGTACTGGGTGTAGTGGAGGGCTTAACTGAGTTTTTGCCAATCTCCAGTACCGGGCATTTGATTTTGGTTGGCGACTTACTCAACTTCAACGATGAGCGCGGGAAGGCATTTGAGGTCATTATTCAGTTTGGCGCCATTCTGGCGGTCTGCTGGGAGTTTCGTGAAAAGCTCTGGAAGGTTGTCTCCACTGCTCGCACGAGCGCTATCTCACGACGATTTATCTTCAACCTATTGATCGCCTCTATTCCGGCAATGGGTTTGGCTTTCATATTTGGTAAGCATATTAAAGCCGTCCTATTTGCCCCCATTCCAGTGGCTAGCGCTTTCATCGTAGGCGCCTTGATTATTTTTTGGGCGGAACGCCGTCAAGCTAAATTCATTGACTCAGGCAAATCCTATATTCAGTCCGTGGATGATCTAACCCCTTTCGATGCTTTAAAGGTGGGTTTGGCTCAGTGTGCCGCTTTAATCCCGGGAACTTCTCGCTCAGGCGCGACCATTATTGGGGGTATGTTGTTTGGCCTGCCTCGAGCTGTAGCTACTGAGTTTTCTTTCTTCTTGGCCATTCCAGTAATCGGCGGGGCAACTGCATATGAATTAATCAAACTTTGGAAGAATCCAGTTGCTCTTTCTGGTGACTTTGTTTGGGCGATTGTGATTGGCTTTATCGCCGCTTTTATTTCCGCATTCATTTGCGTGCGCTGGTTAATTCATTATGTTGCAGGACATAACTTCATTCCATTTGCATGGTACCGCATCATCTTTGGAATTCTGGTCTTGGCAAGCTCATATAGTGGGCTGGTAGCCTGGTCTCATTAAGTAATAAAACTAATTGGAATCGATATGGATGTATCAATAGACGCGATCACAAATAATATTCAGCTGGCATTAGCCCCAGTATTTTTATTAACTGCAGTTGCCACCTTAATTAATGCAATCTCTGCTCGCTTAGCTCGATCAGTAGATCGTATGCGCGCAATTCAGCATCGCATTCAGGAGGGTGGCATTCAGGATCCAGACATGCTTGCTCATATGATGAAAGAGGCTAATGAGGCAAAGGTCCGAGGCCGTCTTTGTACGGCTGCGATTTTCTTTGATGTATTAAGCGGCGTCTTTATCTCCTTAACCGTCCTTGAGTTATTTTTCTTCCAGGCGGGTGCAGTACGGTCATTACAGGCAACCTATGTCATCTGGACATTTGTACTCGGATTAATGTCGTTCATGACCTCTCTTTCCATCGTCCTGGGCGAGGTGGTCTATGCCTATCGCTCGGCCGGATGGAATACGCCTTTTCCAAAGTAATTCTTCATAAAGATAAGTATTTCGTGAATATCCCAAGAACCGATCGCATTCGATCCTTTGTTTTGAGAGCAGGCAGAACGACTGCTGGTCAGCAGCGTGCTATTGAAGAATTGGGTCCCCAGTTCCTGGTGCCGTTTCAAGAGGCTGTATTGGATCTTCCCCAGGCCTTCAATGGCTCATCGCGCCCCAAGATATTGGAGATTGGTTTTGGGATGGGTGAGACCACTGCCAAAATTGCTGCCTTGCGTAATGAAGATGATTTCTTGGCAATTGAAGTGCACCCTCCAGGGGTAGGTGCTTTACTGAAATTGATTGGCGAGAACAATCTCACCAATTTGCGTTTGATTCGTCATGATGCTGTTGAGGTTTTGGAGAAAATGATTGCTCCTAACTCCTTAGATGGCATCCATATTTATTTTGCGGATCCATGGCATAAGAAGCGTCATCATAAACGGCGCTTGATTCAGGCGGAGTTCGTGAAATTGTTGATTTCTCGCTTAAAGCCTGGAGCGTATTTACACCTTGCAACCGATTGGCATAACTATGCTGAGCAAATGCTTTTAGTCTTAAATGCTCAATCAGATTTGACAAATACCTCTATTGAGCACATGAGTATTGAAACTTTTTCAGCTACTGATATTGCTAGTGAGAGTGAGCTTGCTAAAGAGTCCTTTAAAGAATTCAAGCCCACTCTTAAGCAACTTGAGGCTAAGCATCTTGGGTATGTTGAGAGACCTGCTTATAGACCAATCACTAAGTTTGAAACCCGCGGCATTAAGCTAGGGCATGGTGTTTGGGACTTGGTCTACAAGAAAAAATAAAGTAGTGGTGATGTCAAAAAATATAGCCGCTATAAGCGGCTATATTTATTTTCGGAGCTGACTTACAGTCCTAGGCAAACATATTTGAGCTCTAGGTATTCATCCATGCCGTAGACGCTGCCTTCACGGCCTAAGCCCGATTGCTTCACTCCCCCAAATGGCCCCACCTCATTGGAGATGATTCCAGAGTTGACGCCCACAATGCCGTACTCAAGCGCTTCAGCGGCTTTCCAGATGCGGCCAATGTCACGGCTATAAAAATAGGAAGCCAATCCAAATTGACTGTTATTGGCTAGTCTGATTGCTTCCTCATCACTTTCAAACGGCATGATCGGAGCGACTGGTCCAAAGGTCTCTTCATAGGTAATGAGCATGTCATTAGTTACATTAGACAGTATGGTGGGCTCATAAAATGTCCCGCCTAAAGGAGAGGGCTTACCGCCAGCAATGAGTTTTGCACCCTTGCTAATGGCATCAGCCACATGCCTCTCTACCTTCTCTAAGGCGGCTTGTTCAATCAGCGGACCTTGTGTACTCCCAGCTTCCATACCGTTACCTACTTTGATGACTTGAATGGCTTTCGCAAACTTTTCGACAAATTCATCCTGTACTTTTTTATGGACATAGAAGCGGTTCGCGCAAACGCAGGTTTGGCCGGAGTTACGATATTTAGATGCCATTGCGCCTGAAACAGCTGCATCAATATCGGCGTCTTCAAAAACAATAAAGGGAGCATGACCGCCGAGCTCAAGACCTAATTTCTTGACCGTGGGAGCGCATTGCGCCATTAAGATTCGTCCAACTTCGGTTGAGCCTGTGAACGATAGGTGGCGAACGGTAGGCGATGCACAGAGTGTTTTACCAATTGCAATTGACTCATTGGCATCTGCGGTCAGAATATTAATGACGCCTGCCGGGACGCCAGCGCGCTGAGCTAGCTCTGCTAGCGCTAATGCACTCAGTGGTGTGAGTTCAGCGGGCTTGATCACAATGGTGCAACCTGCTGCCATTGCAGGTGCAATTTTGCGCGTAATCATTGCGATTGGGAAATTCCAAGGCGTAATAGCAACGCACACCCCAATTGGCTGCTTCATGACGATCATGCGCTTATCGCTCCAAGTCGTACTTGGAATAGATCCAGCAACCCGCTTAGCTTCTTCAGCAAACCACTCTACAAAAGAAGCGCCATAAGCTACTTCACCAGCTGCCTCAGTCAGGGGTTTGCCTTGCTCTAAGGTCATGAGGGTGGCTAGATCCTGGGTGTTCTGAATAATCAGATCAAACCATTTGCGCATCACCTGAGCGCGCTCTTTTCCAGTTTTACATTTCCAGCTTGGAAAGGCTTGTTCTGCAGCTTCAATTGCTCGCTCAGCATCTATCGGTTCAAGATTGCTGACATCTGCAATGAGCTCACCAGTGGCCGGGTTATGAACTGCGAAAGTTTTTCCTGAATTTGTTTTGAACCACGCACCATCAATAAAAGCCTCTTCTTTAAATAGGCTTGGATCTTTGAGTAATTTGCGGATATCCGTTTTTTGCATAATGGCGTCTCTTTGGTAGAAAGTTATTTTTATTTTATCCCTGAGTGTAGTTTGGATTGCCACCCAAAGCTATGGACAAAATAAACCCCCTGGACCTCTTGGAAGCGCAGGGGGTGGAGTCTCTAGGATCTCTGAGTCTAGCTTGATTGCACCTCAGTGCTACGTAACTGTTGGGCTAGGAGATCTAATACACCATTGACGTATTTATGACCATCAGTGCCACCAAATGTTTTGGCTAATTCCACAGCTTCATTAATAGCCACTTTGTACGGAACTGCCAAATCAATAGCCAATTCGTATGTGCCAATCAGGAGGGCGGCATGCTCTACAGGGGATAGTTCATTAATGGGGCGATCGAGTGCTGGGGTAATGAGACCCTCTAGTTCATCGGTGCGCTCTAGCACGCCAGAAAAAATACCTTGGAACAAATCATGCTGGCAACGGCGAAAGCCGGGATCTTCTGCCAACTGCTTAGCGATTGCTGCAGCATTCGGAAGGCTACCTGCGCGACGCAAGACTAGGCTTTGATAAACGCCTTGTAAAGCATATTCACGGGCACGACGACGAGGTGTGAGTGAGCGCTTAGGTGCGCTGGGTGCACTTGGTGTACCAGATGCTACCTGTGGGCTAGGAACGTTTTTATTCATCTTGGAAATTACTCTTCCGAAGGATTGATTTCAAAATCAATGTCTGGAGTAAGGGCTAAAGCCAAGTTAGCCATTTCAACAACAGCTCTTGCGCAGTCCGCACCTTTTACCCGAACGCGAACCTGAGCTTGCTCGTCTGTCTCGCAGGTGAGAACACCATTGGCGATCGGCAATCCAGATTCAAGGCAAACGCGGGTAATGCCAGCACCAGATTCATTCGATACGAGTTCAAAGTGATAAGTCTCGCCACGGATGATTGCGCCTAGGGCAACCAAGCCATCAAACTCACCCGTCTCAGCGAGTTTTTGAAGTGCGAATGGGATTTCAAGTGCGCCTGGTACGGTTACTAGTTTGATATCGCTTTGGGAGACACCCAGCCTTATTAGCTCTTCAATGCAAGCGGTAGTCAGCGCAACACAATGGTCTTCATTAAAGCGTGCCTGCACAATACCGACGCGTAGATCTTGTCCATTGAGGTCGGTGTCGAGTACGCCTACTGCAGATTCGTCATTAGATGTATTCATCATGTTTTCTGGAATTGCTTATTTTTTAGATTCAAATGGGGTGTAGCCGGTTACTTCAAGCTTGTATCCGGAAAGACTAGGTACTGGACTAGGATTGGCGAGTAAACGCATTTTGCCAACGCCGATATCTTTGAGGATTTGTGCGCCGATGCCATAGCTGCGGAAATCAGTTTTGCGAGCTAATGGCTTTTTAGCTGCCTCAGTATGAGTGCCATTCAATTTATGAAATTGGGCTAACCAATCCACATCATTAGGGGCTGCAATACCGGAAGCGTTCAATAAAACCGCCACACCAGAAGGTGCAGCAGCTAATTTCTGTAAAGCTTTAGCCAACGGCCAAGAGTGCGTGCTGACATTCGAGTCCAAGAAATCCAAGACGGTGACTGGCTCATGAACACGCACTAGAGTCTCTTCAGTTTCTGATGGCTTGCCATGCACTAGCGCTAAATGCATACACGAGCTTGGCGTATCGCGGTAGATGATTCCCTGAAACTTACCCCAAGGAGTATCAAACTCACGCTCGCCTTCGCGCACCACAATGCTTTCATGTTGACTACGATATTTAATGAGATCGGCAATGCTGCCAATTTTTAATTGATGTTCTTTTGCAAACTCGAGCAAGTCTGGCAGTCGCGCCATACTGCCATCATCTTTCATGATCTCGCAAATGACGGCAGTGGGTGAGCAACCAGCCATCGCAGCTAAATCGCATCCAGCCTCTGTATGACCAGAACGGATCAACACACCGCCAGGTTGTGCCATCAAAGGAAAGATGTGGCCTGGCTGAACTAAATCATTTGGTTTTGCGTTTGCAGCAACTGCCGTCTTGATCGTGTGAGCACGATCTGCTGCTGAGATACCAGTGGTAACGCCGCTGGCTGCCTCAATCGAAACGGTGAAGTTGGTACCCATGGAGGTGCCGTTATCTCTCACCATTAAGGGGAGGTTGATTTGTTGGCAGCGCTCACGCGTCAAAGTAAGGCAAATCAAGCCACGACCATGCTTGGCCATGAAATTCACCGCCTCTGGAGTGACGTGATCGGCAGCAAGCACTAAGTCACCTTCATTCTCGCGATCTTCTTCATCGACCAGAATGACCATCTTGCCGGCTTTGAGCTGAGCAACGATTTCTTCTGTGGAGGCGAGGTTATTTTGCATAGCCCTCTATTTTAAGCTGAGGAGGGGGTTTCGGGCTTTAGCCTGGCATGCCGTGGTCAATATTGGAGCAATATCCAGTTTTTCTGACAGTGAGCGCCCATGAAAGGCCTATTTTTGCCTCTCAAGTCTCGAGAAAATGCCCTGTGCGCTCTCGAATTCAAAACCCCCCAAGCCTTCATGATTCGAATCAAGCGGCTAATGGATTCATCTTATTGGAGGTTCTGGTGGCAATGACCCTATTTGCAAGCAGTTGGGTAGGTTTGAGCAATACCTTTCAAGGGATGATTTTGCGCTTAGGTCAACTCCAAGGAAAAAGGGTAGAGCTCAGAAAAGAAATGGATCGGCACGAACTCGCCATGTTGACCGCTGCTCAACTAAACAACCCAAATAAAATTTCACGAAAGTTGGTTGATGAATCTATTGGAGTGTCTCGTCGGTCTCGCCCTGTCCCTAGTCTTAGTCGCACCACTCATCAAAAATAGTGGCCAGTTCATCGCTAAGCAAATTGAGTATGAAAAATCACAGTCTATGACTGCAGAAGCAGATCGTGCGCTGGAATTAATCGGGCGCGCTATTCGGATGGCTGGTTATCAGAATGCGCATTCAGCGATTTCATCTGCAAGAAAAAATTCTTCCTCGAATAATTACATTCAGATTCAGAAAAATAGCGGATACCGAGGATCAGATTCGCTGATGGTGAAACATGGGATATCTTCAGGGGTGGACTTTGATTGCATTGGCAATATTTTGTCAAAAGAGCGCACTAAAAATAATTTAGCGCAGCAAGGATTTTTGGTAGATCGACAAGCATCCACACCAAAAGGTGCCAAGATCAATGGCGGGTCGTTAATCTGCCAATCGCTTGATCGCCAGGGACGTATCCAAAACACAACCTTGATGAATGGCATTCACCATCTTTCCTTTGAGGCACTTCCAGCTAGTGCTGGTAGGGCTTTTAAGGTAATGCTGGAGATGACTGATGGCACGTCCATTCACCAGAAGTTTGAGCGAACATTTACTGCCCGTAATCTGCTGTGAGTCTATTGTGATTATTGCTTGGGTCATATCGCTGCTGACGCTACTCTCAATGCTGGTCATTCAGTTGGAGCGCTTAGCTGCAATTGAAGTCATGAGTGTTAATACTTATGCCCAATCCCAGAAAGAATTTATTGTTGCCGAACAATCTCTAACTGAATGTGAGCAACATCTTTCTAATATCACCGTCCTAGCAAGCACTACTTGCGATGTACAGTCTGCTGGAAAAAATCTTTGGTTGATATCAAGCAAATCAAAACCGAGCTTGGAGATCCTCATATTTTTGGATGAAAAAAACAACATCACTACACGATTAAATTGGCGGCAGAAATTTGAGTAAGCAAGATCAAGGATATAGCTTGTTAGAGTTGATGGCTGTTGTATCGATCATTGCCATTATTGCAGTATCGACATTACCTTTATTGCATGAGCAAATGGCCGCACGAGAAATCGACATCATTGCCAGACGTTTTATTGCGCATGCTCAATTTGCAAGAGCTCAAGCATTTGTATTGGCTACGCCCGTACGCATCACTCCATTGAATGGTGGTCTTTGGGAGGAGGGTTGGGTGGTTAAAAATGTTTGTGATGAACGTCAGCCAAAATCAACGTGTGCTGAACGGCAGTGGATTTCCCAAGGCGATCTTGCGCGGGTGTATTTCAAGGGCGGAGGTAAGCAGTTTATTGACCCTCATACCTCCAAGCGGGGTATTTTGTTTAATCTTGCTGGCGCTGCAAAGACAGCCCATGGCGGGTTTGTTGCCAATCGCCTGATCCTAGGTCACGACCGAGATTCTGGGCTCGAGCGGCACCTCATCTTAGGCAGCGGGGGTCGCTGGAGAATTTGCGATCCAATCAAGGACTCCAAAGCCTGCAAGTAGGGCGGGTAAAGTTGCCGCTTCTGCCCACAATCGGTTTTAATAGACCCATGTACACCGCAGTCGACCATCAATTTATGAGCCAGGCCTTAGTCGAGGCTCAAAATGCCCTTTACCTTTCTAACCCCAACCCACGGGTGGGATGCATCATTGTGAAAGATGGAGAAGTGATTGGCCGCGGGCATACCCAAAGAGTGGGCGGACCCCATGCGGAAGTTCAGGCTTTAGCGGATGTGAAGTCAAAAGGACTGGACCCTGCCAGATCAACGGTGTACGTCACCTTAGAGCCTTGCAATCACACCGGTAGAACCCCGCCTTGTGTCGATGCTCTAATTGCAGCCAAGCCCGCCATGGTGATTGTGGCGATGTCAGATCCCAACCCTCTAGTTGGTGGCAAAGGCCTTGAGCGATTAAAGGCTGCGGGCATTGATGTTCGGTGTGGTTTATTGGAATCTGAAGCCCAAGCATTAAACCGAGGATTTATTTCTAGGATGGCTAGAGGCTTGCCTTGGGTTCGTATGAAGATCGCTGCCAGCTTAGATGGCAAGACGGCTTTACCTGATGGCCAAAGCCAATGGATTACCAGCCCCTTAGCCCGGGTAGATGGCCATCATTGGCGTGCACAGGCTTGCGCTATATTGACTGGTGTAGGCACAGTTAAAGAAGATGACCCAAGTCTCAATGTTCGTGATGTCAAAACTGAGCGCCAGCCCTGGAAAATTATTGTGGACTCCAAGCTCGAGACGCCTCTGAACGCGAAGGTGTTGAGTAACCCAAAAATAGCTGGTGTCATTTTGGTTTGCGCTTCATTAGATTCTCGAGGGAGTCAAGATAAGGCAAAAGCATTCGAGACTCTTGGCGTTGAAGTCATTTCGATGGCTAATGCCAATGGCAAGGTGGACTTACCAAAACTCTTTGCGTATTTAGCAAAAGAGCGCCACATGAGTGAAATCCATGTCGAAGCTGGATTTAAGCTCAATGGATCTCTATTGAGAGAAGATTGTGTTGATGAACTCTTACTCTATTACGCACCCTTCTTGATGGGTGAAAGTATTGGTATGGCAAACATCTCTCCATTGACAGCTTTGGATCAGCGTCACGATTGGCAAATCATCGATCAAAGTCTGTTTGGCCCTGATCTTCGTTTGCGCCTGAGCAAGAAGTAGAAAATAAGAAACAACGATTCAAGAAAATTAAAAATACCTATTAAAGATCTCGCTATGTTTACTGGAATTATTACTGCAGTTGGCCAAATCAAAAGTGCTCAAGCTAAAGGTGATGGCCTTCATCTGGTGGTTGAGGTGCCTGATGGATATCTTGATGATGTTGAATTGGGAGACAGCATTGCTATTCAGGGCGCATGCATGACTGCCACTGAATTTACTGAAAATACTTTTGCTTTGGACATCTCACGCGAGTCTTTAAACAAGACGGTTGGCTTAGATAAAGTTGGCTCAGTCAATTTAGAAAAAGCCTTGCGACTCAATGATCGCTTGGGCGGTCATTTGGTGAGTGGTCATGTGGATGGGGTTGGCAAGGTTGCGCACTTTGCAACTGTCGCTGACGATGCTTATGGTTCTTGGCTTCTGCAAATCGAAGCCCCCAAGGCATTAGCGCCATTCTTGGCATACAAGGGATCGATTGTTGTTAATGGTGTTTCATTGACGGTTAATAAAACGCAAGACAGTAAAGATGCTTGCTTGGTAGATATCAACATCATTCCCCACACTCTTGAGAATACGACCCTAGGCAAGTTAAAGCAGGGAGATGCGGTGAATTTAGAGGTAGATTTAATTGCGCGTTATGTTGCGCGGATGCTGGAAACTCAACCTAGGTAACTATTTTCTTTTGCTGGCTGCTTTGTAAACGGCTGACTGATTTCTCTTGCCAACTGCAATAATAAGAACGACAAGTTTATGGTCAATTACTTCATAAACTAATCTATAGCCAAGTGCTGCAAGTTTTATCTTATAGAAATTATCCAGGTCACCATGTAACTTGGCGGAAGCAATTCTAGGATTTTGAATTCGTTTCTCTAGCTGTTTTTTGAACTGGCTACGAACTGAGTTATCTAATTTTTGCCACTCTTTTAAAGCAAGTACATTGAACTCAAGACTATAGGTCTTCAAGTTTTACTTTCACAGTTTTTCCGCTATTGCGTGCCTTAATAATTTTGATGAGTGAGAGATCATCTACTAAGTCTAGAAGTGCTTCATATGCTTTTGCCGACAGTAAATAGGCCTCTGGTTTGTTGTGATTCAGTACAGCTACAGGTAGGTCGCCAGCAATCTCTAAAATTTTGCTCGGATTACGCCTAAGGTCAGTCATGCTGACTGTGGTTTTGGCATGAATAGTTTGCGTGATTGTCATAATAAAATACCCATAATTTAGTGCATTATTATGTGTTTTTTACAAAAAGTCAAACCCCTAGCTAAATAGGGGATCACCCAGATTTAGCTTAAGCTCTGCGGTAGCGCGTTGGGTCGCTTAAATTGGCTTGCTTGAAGCCTGCTTGTCTCAAGCGGCAAGATTCACACTCACCACAAGCCTCACCTAAATCATTTGCCTGATAGCAAGAAACAGTTTGCGAGTAGTCGATACCTAAAGTAGTCCCAAGTCGAATGATTTCCGCTTTGCTCATGCTGATGATGGGCGCATGTACCCGAAAGCGATTCTCATTATTGAGTGCTTCTACACCAGCTTTTGTAGCGAGGCTCGCCATCGTCTCAAATGAAGCGACATACTCAGGGCGGCAGTCAGGATAGCCTGAGTAGTCAACGGCATTAGCGCCATAAAAAATATCTAATCCGCCCAATGACTCAGCCCACCCTAAAGCAAGCGATAGCAAAATCGTATTGCGAGCAGGAACATAGGTAACGGGGATTTCTAAATCTTTACCTGGGGTAATCGGAATGTCGATGGATGAGTCAGTCAGAGCTGAGCCACCAAAGCGCGTAAGATCTAAATTTACAACCTCGTGACGCACAACCCTCATTTTTTTAGCAATGTGTTTTGCTGCTGCCAGCTCAGAGGAGTGGCGTTGGCCGTATCCAACTGACAACACATAAGGTGCGTAACCAAGATCTTTTGCTAGGGCCAAAATTGTGCTTGAATCTAAGCCGCCAGAGAACAAAATCACTGCAGGCGCATTTGGTTTGCGTGGTGCGATGTTCTGAAAGGCAGCGGACAGCGATGACATGTCGAAACGTTTCTTTACTAGACTATTGAATTACTTTGTTGCAGCAATCAGTTGCTGCGCGTCTTTTGCTGCTTCAGTATCTGGATACTTGCTGATGATCTCGCTAAAGGTTTTCTTGGCAGCCGCTTTATTGCCGCTTTCCAATTGCGCATTTCCAAGCGTCAACATAGCCGATGGAATACGTGGGTGATTTGGGTAGCGCTTAATCAGGCTCTGCAGTTGGGTAATCGCGCCAGCATAGTCTTTGTTAGCGTATTTGCTGTTACCACTCCAAAAGAGCGCCAGAGGTGCATAAGGGCTAGTGGAGTACTTTTTAGCAAAGACAGAGAAGTCGCTATCTGCTTTTTTAAGGTTACCTGCCTGAAAGGTCTTCAATGCATCGTCGTAGGCTTTTTTCTCACCAGGTTGGACTGTGCCACTCACGCCTTCAATAGTTGCGGTGCGTGGCTCAAAATTACCTAAGCGGGTATCAAGATCTTGATAATAGGTTTTTTGACTGGTGCCAATATCTTGACCTTGTTTCTCAAGCTCCTCTACCTTGCCTCGTAGCTCGGCATTATCTGTTTTAAGTTTATCGATTTGTCCTTGTAACTCAAGCTGCGTGGTTGCCAAGGACTTGCGTAAGTCTAGTATTGCTTTTCGTGCGTCGTCATCTGCAAAGAGTGCCCAAGCATTGCCGGATAACCCCAGGAAAATGGTGGCGGCACTTAAACAAAACGCTCGTGAGAGCGTTTGTTTAAAAGAGTGTGAAAGGCTAGACATTAGTTTGTAGTATAAACAATGTCAGCACGGCGATTTTCTGCCCAAGCTGCTTCGCTATCACCTTCAGCTTTTGGCTTCTCTTTGCCAAAGCTCACCGCTTCCATTTGGTTTTCAGAAACACCCATCAAATTGAGTGACTTACGCACTGCGTCTGAACGACGTTGACCCAAGGCTAAGTTGTACTCTGCAGTACCGCGCTCATCGGTATTGCCTTGAATGATGATTTTCTGATTAGGATTGGCTTTTAAGAAGCTGGCGTGCGCAGACAATTGTTTTTGGTATTTGGTCTGAACGGTGTATTCATTCAAATCAAAGTAAACACTGCGTTGGAAAAGTGGGCTGCTTGGATCATTCCATGGTTGTGAGCCAAAATTACCGCTACCACCATTGGCGCCATCAACATCATCCAATTTGACGCTTGAACAAGCTGCCAAAAATAAGGCTGTCACACCAACAAGGGTGAGGGTTGCGGCGCGGCGTGCGATAGAAATCTTCATGATCTGTCCTTTTTCCTACAAACTGAGTAACTAAATAAGCTAATAGCCAATATTATGCCCCTAAGAGCCCAATATTGGCTATTTAGCCGGAAAGATCTGGATTGGGTTTGACTGAGGTCTTAGTCCATAAAAGGACCCCAGGAAGGCTGACGAACATCAGAACCCGGAATACTTAATACCTGCTTAGAGTTTCCATCTACTGATACGGCTGCTAAAACCCGTTTGCCACCCACTTTCGTGGAATACAAGACATAACGACCATTTGCAGCAAATGATGGGGACTCATCACTGGTGCCATCAGTCAGCGCTTGGGAGTCGCCCGTTGCCAGATTGAGGATATACAGGCGGAATGCCCCACCAATATTGGCGATATAGGCCAGATACTTACCGTCTGGAGAAATACGCGGTGAAGTCACAAAGCCTTGCTTGTAAGTAATACGCTTTGCGCCTTCAAGCTGTTCGCCTTCGGCGCTCATGCGGTAAATCTGAGGATTGCCACCACGATCACTCGTGAAATAGATCGTGCGACCATCGGCTGAGTATTGAGGTTCAGTATCAATGGTGTAGCCGCGAGTAAGGCGGTGCAAGCCGGTCCCATCAGCATTGATGCTGTAGATCTGGGTATTGCCATCCTTTGAAAGGGAGATTGCTAGCTTCTTACCGTCTGGTGACCAAGCTGGAGCACTATTGTTCCCTTTTTGATTAGAAAGCGGGATGCGACGACCAGTTGCTAGTTCGTGAACATAAATAACTGGTTTGCGATCTTCAAAAGAAACGTAAGCTACTTTTTTGCCATCAGGGGACCATGATGGAGAGATGATTGGCTCACCACTATTCATGGCATTACGAATATTTTGACCATCCGCATCAGAGATCACTAGACGATAGCGCTTACCTTCTTTAATGACATAGGAGAGGCGAGTTGAGAAGATACCACGCTCGCCTAATAGCTTGAGGATGATGTCATCAGCAATTTTGTGGGCTGCAGCACGCAAATTATCTGCACTGGAATTAATATTCAAGCCGCCAAGACTTTCGGATTTACGAATATCAAAAAGTTTGTAACGAATCTCAAACTGACCCGCGCTAGTCTGCACTACGGAGCCAACAGCTAAAGCATCTGCACCGCGAGCTGCCCAAGATTTGTAATTTGGTGTGCCCTCATCACTCTCGCTAGCATTGCCGTTCTCAGTATTTTTAAAATAACCACTGCGCGCCAAATCTTGACGAACGATGTCAGTCACACTCGTCGGCAGCTTGCCCTCATCCTTAAAGCGCATCACAGCAATAGGGTAGAGGGACTGTCCCACACCAGTGATTTGAATATTCATTTGTGCTAGAGCTGAAGAGCTCATGCCAGTCATGGACAGCATCACCATGAATACTGATGCCATCAATGAAAAATACTTTTTAGCTACTTGCAACATGCTCTAGTCCTTGGGTTTAAAGGTCAGCTTAACTTCTCTTTGAGGAATTTTTCCATTGTCGTCTTTCGGCAGACTTTCTGCGCGAGTCAGTGCGAGCAGAACTGCGCGATCCCAACCGGCATTACCGCTAGAGGTGACAAGCTCTGTACTTAAAATTGCACCATCGGGCGCGAGATTAACTTTAACGACTGCTGCAGGATTTCCGCTAATCGATTCTGGGTTAAATACGATGAGTGGTTTTACTTTTCTAACCACTTTATCCGTCCAGCCAGGAGGTGCATTGCCGCCACCGCCAACACCGCTACCGCTGTTACCACCACTACCGCCTTCAGCACCAGCGGCCGCACGTAAGCGTGCCAACTGGTCTGCACGAACTTTCTCAGCAGCAGCATTGGCTTTTGTTTCAGTAGGCGGTTTAGCTTCTACTTTTTTAGGCGCTTCCTTTTCCTTTGGTGGCGGAGGTGCAGGTACTGGCTTGGGAGCTTCCTTTTTCGGTAACTCTTTTACTTTTTCCTTGGGTGGTGGAGGGGGTGGCTGTATAGCTTTGGGAACTTCTTTTGGGATCTCTTTTTTAGGAGGTTCTTTTTCAACAGGCTTTTTCTTGATGGCGATATCTGCCGCCTCTTCCTTCATTTCTGTTTTGACTTCAGGTGCAACAGGTGTTTCAACTTGTTGACTCGCATCCCAGAGCTCCACTTCTACACCAGAGGGAGTGGAGTTATTCCAGTTGATGCCGATGACTAAGAATGCAAGTAAACCGAGGTGCGCAGCCAGTGAAAAACTAAAAGCACGTTTAGTGCTTTCGTTTTTAGTTGGGCGTCCTCGAGAAAAATTCGAGTGAAAAGTTTGAGCGCTATTCATGTATGCAATACAAAGAGGCTTATTGGCTCTTTACAGCAAGTCCAACACGTTTCACACCATTCTCTTTGAGCTTAGACATGACTTCCATTACCACTTCATATTTAATGGATTTGTCTGCTGCAAGAACTACTGGTTGATCAGCAGACTTCTCTGCTTGCGAGCGCGCAAATGCGCCAAGCTCAAACTTATTTAAAGTTTGAACCGGATCGCCATCTTTGCGCACGATGACATTCTCATTGGCATCGATCGTTAAAAAGACGGGCGGCAGTGATTGCACTTTTGCTCCACCTACAGTTGGTAAATTGACGACGCCAGGATTAACCATTGGCGCAGTCACCATAAAGATGACGAGAAGCACCAACATCACATCAATGTAGGGCACTACATTGATGTCGGCCATTGCCCGACGCTTGGAAGATTTTCTGAGTGAGCCGGCCATGCTTATTTGCCTGAAGCTTGACGTTGCAAGATATTGGTGAATTCTTCGATGAAGGTTTCAAAACGAATTGCCAAGCGATCTACATCTGTAGCAGCACGGTTATAGGCAACTACCGCAGGGATAGCAGCAAATAAACCGATAGCTGTTGCGATCAGTGCTTCAGCAATACCAGGGGCTACTGCAGACAAGGTTGCGTTCTGGACATTAGCTAGGCCGCGGAAGGAGTGCATGATCCCCCAAACGGTGCCAAAGAGGCCGATATAAGGGGAGACTGAGCCTACCGAGGCTAAGAAGGGTAGATTGGCCTCCAGCATGTCCATTTCGCGCTGGTATGTGGCTTTCATGGCGCGGCGAGCGGCGTCAATCTCTCGCACTTTCATGAACTCCTGCATACCCGCCTCAAAGATGTGCTCTAAAACAGCGTCACTGCGGGTATTTCGTTGGGCGGCATTAAAAAGGGTATTGAGATCTCCGCCGGACCAAAAATCCCGCTCAAAACGCTCGGTATCTTGTCTTACACCCCGCAAAATGGCGGTTTTCTTAAAAATGATGGTCCAAGAGGCTACAGACATGCTCAGTAATAACAACATTACTAACTGTACTAATAGGCTGGCATTAAGGACTAGAGAGAGGAATGAGAGGTCTTGTGTAGTGGTCATGGTGGATTTTGTATGATGTAGGTTGATTTTACTAAGTTAATTCACTTAGTAAGCCAACTTCTTCAGGATTATTACTATGTTTGACCGCCAAAACACCTTAGCCAAAACCGACCCAGAATTGTGGGCAGCGATTCAGAATGAGAATAAGCGTCAGGAAGACCATATTGAGTTGATTGCATCTGAGAACTACACCTCACCAGCAGTGATGCAGGCGCAGGGCTCTCAGTTGACCAATAAGTACGCTGAAGGCTATCCAGGTAAGCGTTACTACGGTGGTTGTGAGTTTGTGGACGTCGCTGAGCAATTGGCGATTGATCGCGTGAAAGCTTTGTTTGGTGCTGAGGCAGCAAACGTTCAGCCCCATTGCGGCGCCTCTGCTAACCAGGCAGTGTTCTTGGCTTTCTTGAAGCCAGGCGACACATTCATGGGTATGAGCTTGGCTGAAGGCGGTCACCTGACACACGGCATGGCATTGAACATGAGCGGTAAGTGGTTTAACCCAATTGCTTATGGCTTAGATAAAAATGAAGAAATTGATTACGAGCAGATGGAGCGTTTGGCTCGTGAGCACAAACCAAAACTGATTATTGCTGGCGCCTCTGCGTATTCCAAAAAGATTGATTTTGAGCGCATCGGTAAATTAGCAAAAGAAGTGGGCGCGATTTTCATGGTGGACATGGCGCACTACGCAGGTCTAGTTGCTGCTGGCGTATATCCAAACCCAGTACCACACGCTGACATTGTTACTTCCACAACGCATAAGAGTTTGCGTGGTCCTCGTGGCGGCATCATCTTGATGAAGGCTGAGCACGAGAAAGCAATTAACTCCGCTGTATTCCCTGGTCTACAAGGTGGCCCTTTGATGCACGTGATTGCTGGTAAGGCTGCAGCGTTTAAAGAGGCGCAAGAGCCCGGCTTTATTGATTATCAAAAGCAAGTGGTTGCTAATGCCAAAGCTTTGGCTGAGACATTAATTTCTCGTGGGTTACGTATTGTTTCTGGTGGTACGGATTCTCATGTGATGTTGGTAGATTTGCGTGCTAAGAAAATGACCGGTAAAGAAGCTGAGCGTGTATTGGGTGAGGCGCACATTACTTGCAACAAGAATGGCATTCCAAACGATCCAGAAAAACCAATGGTGACGAGTGGTATTCGTTTGGGTTCACCGGCGATGACTACTCGCGGTTTCAAAGAAGCAGAAGCACGTCAAGTTGGTAATTTCATTGCAGACGTTTTGGATAACCCAAATGATGCTGACAATATTGCTAAGGTTCGTGCGCAAGTCGCAGAGTTGACCAAGCGTTTCCCGGTTTACGGCTAATATCAATAACCGACTAAACCAAAACGTAAAGAAGAACTACATTGCGCTGCCCTTTCTGCCATAACGACGATACCCAGGTTCTTGATACTCGGGTATCGGACGAGGGCGATACCATTCGCCGCCGCCGCCGTTGTGCGAAATGCGATAAGCGATTTACGACTTACGAGCGTGTAGAGCTAGTCTTGCCGGCGATCGTCAAGAAGAATGGTAGCCGTGTTGAATACAGTCACGAGAAGTTGGTCAGTTCAGTTAAGCTGGCATTGCGTAAGCGCCCAGTCTCTTCTGATTCAGTTGATGAATCTATTGCTCGTATTGAAGAGAAGCTACTCAGCCTAGGTGAAAAAGAAATTCCAAGTGAGCGCGTTGGTGAGTTGGTAATGCGCGAACTCAAGCGCTTAGATAAAGTTGCCTACATTCGCTTTGCCTCTGTTTACCGAAGCTTTGCGGATATTGAATCGTTTGAGAGTGCGCTGAAAGAATTGAAATAAGAAAATCTTAAATTCTCAACCAATTCAACAGATCAAAGAAATAAAAAAGGACTGCTAATGCAGTCCTTTTTTACATTCGCAAGTTGTGAATTTTTTGTTTACTTTAATTCCGCAAAGATTGAAGCAGTAATGTCATCAACGCTACCCGTGCCGCTTACTTTACGATAGGCGGGCGCCTTCACTTTGTCGGCAGGATTACTTTGAGTTGCCCAAGTAGAGTAGTACTCAACCAACGGACGGGTCTGATCGTCGTATACCTGCAAACGCTTGCGAACAGTTTCTTCTTTGTCGTCATCACGCTGAATTAAGTCTTCACCAGTAACATCATCTTTGCCTTCAACTTTTGGCGGATTGAAAGTAACGTGATAAGTACGACCTGAAGCTGGGTGAACGCGACGACCGCTCATGCGATCAATGATGGCATCAAACGGTACATCGATTTCGAGAACGTAATCGATTGGCACGCCAGCATCTTTCATGGCTTGCGCTTGAGGAATCGTTCTTGGGAAACCATCAAACAAATAACCCTTACTGCAGTCAGGTTGGGTTAAGCGATCTTTTACTAAGCCAATGATGATATCGTCAGAAACGAGTCCACCAGCATCCATAATTTTTTTAGCAGCAATGCCAAGTTCAGATCCAGCCTTAACAGCAGCGCGCAACATATCGCCTGTTGAGATTTGTGGAATAGCAAATTTTTCGCAAATGAACTGAGCTTGTGTTCCTTTGCCAGCACCTGGTGCACCGAGCAGAATCAACCGCATTGTTTTCCCCTTAGAAGACCCTCATTGTCCCGTATTTTTTCGGGATCCTTTGTAACCAATTCCTAGGATTATCCCCGAGAACGTCTTGGCAACCAGATTCTGGGCTAGCTGGCTAAGATGCGGCGGACCCGCTCGAGGTCTTCGGCGGTATCAACCCCAGCTGGTGGGGCTTCGCTGGCTGTGTGGACTGCAATGCGGTAGCCATTCCAGAGGGCGCGAAGCTGTTCTAGAGCCTCCGCTTGCTCAGGTGGCGCTGGCTCAAGACGGGTATAAGCCTGCAGAAAGTCTGCCCGGTAGGCATAGATGCCTAAATGGCGTAA
The DNA here is from genome assembly GCF_018688375.1 of Polynucleobacter sp. AP-Ainpum-60-G11. Lineage (NCBI taxonomy): Bacteria > Pseudomonadati > Pseudomonadota > Betaproteobacteria > Burkholderiales > Burkholderiaceae > Polynucleobacter > Polynucleobacter sp. AP-Ainpum-60-G11. The sequence continues at coordinate 272,692 of NZ_CP061318.1, forward strand.
ATGGGTAACAGTCCAATCAGAGTCTGGATCCCGCACAAACGGAATAGTGGCTCTAGAGAAGTAGAGCGCCTCGGCAGAGCGATTAAGGACCACCTTAACAACATTGGGGTTCGTGATTTCGGCTTCATCCGTAATGGGTACGGCAACCGTTGAAATTGCGCACGCGGCGTTGTCGGCCAAAGTTTGGGCAACTTGATTGATCAACTCTGGCGGAATAAGAGGTTCATCGCCTTGCACATTGACAACCAAAGTATCGGCTGGAAGTTTTAACAGTTGGGCAACTTCTGCAATACGGTCTGTGCCAGTAGGGTGATCTGCGCTAGTTAATAAACACTCGATCCGATGCTCATCACACGCCGCTTGAATTTCTGGCGAATCAGTCGCAACCACAACGCTTTGGGCGTTTGATTGCTGCGCACGCTCCGCTACACGAATCACCATTGGCTTGCCGCCAATATCGGCTAGCGGTTTACGAGGAAGTCGAGTAGATCCTAGTCTTGCTGGAATCACCACTAAAAATTCGGGAGGCTTCACGCTCATGAACTGGATTTCACCTGATCAATACTTAATTGATTTCATCAGCAGAAAGACTGCGGGCTTCATCGACAATCATGACTGGAATATCATTTCGAATGGGGTAAGCCAAGCGATCCGCTTTGCAGATGAGCTCATGTTTTTCTGCATTCAAATGCAAAGTGCTTTTGCATAAAGGGCAGACCAAAATCTCTAATAATCTCTTATCCATATTTGCTCTTTGCTATTTCTTATAAAGTGTATTGATTGGGATCGGGTCTTTGCAAAATCGATTGCAACCATTCTGCCAATATATTTGAAATCTCTAAACTCATCGGAACTACCCAAATGCGTTCATCCTGTATTGAGGTGCATTTTACGGCATCCTTTTCCGTAATCAGGATGCACTCAGCATGGATGGCATAGAAAAATTCTGGTGTGTAGCTGGCGTGATCTGACAAACCAATGCATTTACCTGCAATCCCCTGCTTCAGCAAGTCATCAAAAAAGCGTTGTGGATTACCAATTGCAGCGACAGCGGTAATCTTATTTGGTAGATAGGTGTCTGCAATGGATGAGAAAGATCGTGTATTGCTTGGATTATTCAGTTGATAGGGTACGCCCAATTGACTAGCTAGTGTGAAAGCGCGTCGCCCTAAAAAGTATTCATCAATATGACTAGCGGTTGTAGGGTTTGTGGCAGTGATTAAGGTAGCATCTCGCTCCCGTAAGGCAGGTTCACGTAAGGGGCCAGCAGGCAGTAAGAAGCCATTCCCTTCGCCGCGTTGATCACGCACTACGAATTCAATATCACGACCTCCTTCGCGGGCAGGCCAACGTAGCAGGCTTCGATGCTGCAAGCCATCATCACTAATGATGACGTTCACTGAGGGATCGTGTTTCAGCAGAGACTGAATGCTGAGGGTTCGTTTGGGGTGAACCCAAATCGGAAACTGATTATCTGTGCGCTTGGCAATCAAGACAGGTTCATCGCCAACTTCTGAAGGGCTGGAATCACTTTTGACTTGGCGGGGTGCGCTTAATGTAGACGCGCCATAACCTCTACTAATAATTGCTGGCTTCCAACCCATGCGTGCGAGTTGCTCAGCCAAGGCAATGACGATGGGAGTTTTACCAGTCCCACCAACGCGGATATTGCCAACAATAATGATTGGGACCGGAGCTGGTTTACGTCTTCCCAGGTTCAGATCATTTAACAAATCTAAGCCTTGATTTATCCAGCCGTAAATCTTAGACAAAGGCCAAAGCATGAGGCTAGTTGGCCCACGCCTTTCCCAAAACCGGGGAGCCTTATTAAAGAAAGAAGATTTTTTTGACGATGACATTAAAGGCGATTTGTTTTGCTCAATACTTCTAGTGTGTTGGATTATTTCTTGGTAGTTTGACTGCTAAATACGATATTAGCTAGGTTGGTATCACGCGCTGCCTCTAGAGCGCTCATGACTGCCTGGTGGGGGGCTTTAGCATCCGCATCAATATTGACTTGGATGGCATTGTCTTTGTTAAGTGCATTGAGGCTATTGCTCAGCTGGCTACGGTCAGTCACCTTGCCGTTGATTGCAAAGCGCCCATCACGACTGACTGCAATATGAATTTGCTTCACCTCCGACTGACTTGCTGCGCCATTGGCAGTTGGCAGGGTGATAGCTAACTCTTGGTAGCGAGTAAATGTTGTGGAGATCATCAGAAAGATCAGCACTACTAACAGCACATCAATAAAGGGAATGAGGTTGATCTCAGGCTCTACCGAAGATCTGTGCATTCCTAATGAAAATTGACCTCGATGCTGAAGCTTATTTTCTAACCAACTCATTTTGTATCCGCAGAATGTGGATAGAGTTTTTTAAATAATTGACGAGTAAATTCTTCGCACTCATGTTGGCGTTGATTGGCCATTGCACGCAGACCCCGCCATGCTGCCAACGCAGGAATGGCAATTAGTAAACCAAAAGCTGTGTTGTACAGAGCAATAGAGATGCCATGCGCTAATTGTTGAGGGCTGCCGACACCTTGACTGCCAAAGATTTCAATCATGCCGACAACAGTGCCAAAGAGTCCCAAGAGGGGTGCAATGGTCGCAATGGTTGCCAAGACGCCAAGATAGCGCTCTAGCTTTAACCAAGTTGATTGAGCGCTGGCCTGTAATTCTTCTAAGGCGGAGTCTACAGAGCTGCCAGAAGCTTTTTCATGAAGGACGCAAGCAAAGAGGCTGCCTACAGGGGAAAGTTGGCTGAGAGCACTAATTTCAGGTTCTGAGACTGTTTTTTTCTGGGAAATGGCGTTGGCTAGGCCAAATACCGTTTCCAGGCTATCTTTTGGGAATATGTGAATTTGGCGCAAATACCAAGCGCGCTCAATGACAATAGCCAAACCGATAATGGAGATGAGAAGAAGGGGCCAGATAGGCCAACCAGCAGACAGTAAGATTGAATACATAAGCTCAGTACTTTAGCTGAATTAAAAATGGGTTTTCACAAAGGCATCCTGTGGATAACTCTGTGCAAAACTTTTCAGAAAATATGTTGTAAGTCCTTGATTGATGGTGATGACAGTCTATTTTGTAGGATTTAGTCTAAGATAGAGCTTAATAATTCATGATATAAATCAATGGGATACAGATTATCTGTTGGTTTTATGAGACGTTTTGGGTCAGTAATTACTTACTTTTGAGTATTCAACCTAGGGCGAATTGGCTTCTGTGGATATTTATTGGCCCCAAGACCTAATGCTGGTGTAGAAAAAGAGAAAAAATGTCGGAAATATCAAGGGAAATCCTCAGTGTTGGCGATCTAAACCGCGCCATTGCTAGCTCTTTGGAGGAGCGCTTCGATACCGTTTGGGTGAGCGGGGAGATTTCCAATTTCAAGGCATATGACAGTGGCCATTGGTATTTCTCCTTGAAGGATGAAGAGGGGCAGATTCGCTGCGTGATGTTCCGCGGCCGCAATGGACAAGTCGGATTTATGCCTCAATCTGGGGATTTGGTGGAAGTTGCCGCCAATCTCGGTTTTTATGTTCCGCGTGGGGACATTCAGTTGACGGTGCAAAGCATGCGCCGTGCTGGTATGGGTGGTCTATATGAAGCTTTTTTAAAGCTGAAGGCCAAACTCGCCAAAGAGGGCTTATTTGATGCTGAGAATAAGCGCCCCATTCCAAGTCATCCGAGAGTAATTGGTATTGTTACCTCACCGCAAGCGGCAGCTCTGAAAGATGTCTTAAGCACGCTTGCTAGAAGGGCGCCGCATATACCCATTGTGATTTACCCAACCCTGGTCCAAGGACCAGATGCCCCTGCTGGAATTATTTCTGCTCTGAAAGCTGCCGAAAAAGAAAATGCTGTTGATGTGATTTTGTTGGTGCGTGGTGGTGGTAGCATTGAAGACCTGTGGGCATTTAATGATGAACAACTGGCTTATGCAATTGCGCAGTCTCCTATTCCAATTGTGAGCGGCGTTGGGCATGAAACCGATGTCACTATCACTGACTTTGTTGCTGACTTGCGAGCACCAACTCCTACGGGCGCGGCAGAATTAGCGGCGCCACGACGCGATCAAATGTTGCAAGAGTTAGACGCCATCATGCAAGCATTGCTGCAAAGAGTAAGTCAGCGAGTAGAGCGCGAAGCACAAACATTGGATCAATTTGCCTTGCGTCTTAGTCATGCTCTACCCAATCCCGATCGCATGCGTGAGCAAATTAGCGGTTGGCAAAAAAGGCTTAACCAAGCATGGCTGGTTAGGGTTGAAAATTGGAAACGTGACCAAGGCCACTTCCAGTCTCAACTTGAAATGCTCAACCCACAAAGAACTTTAGAACGTGGCTATGCAGTGATTCTGAGTAATCAAGAAAACTCAAAGGATGGTCAGGCTATGCATGTTGTGCGCAATCCCAGTGAGTTGAATACATGGAATGCGTTTCAGGTGCGCTTGGCCGAAGGTCAAGTGGAGGTTGAGTTCGCTAAAGTTGAATTGCCGAAATAAAGCTACAAAATATTTGGCTCAATCTCGAGTTGTACGCCGAATTTACCCAACACTTCTTCTTGAATACTCTTTGCCAGATTGAGGATGTCAGTCGATGTCCCGCCGCCATGATTCACTAGCACCAGCGCTTGTTTTTCATAAACGCCAACAGGGCCAATGCGCTTGCCCTTAAAGCCGCATTGATCGATGAGCCAGCCTGCAGCTAGTTTGCGCATGCTAGGAGTGTCGGGATAAGAAACCAGGCTCGGAAATTTCTGAATCAATTGCTCGCATTGCTCGGTGCTGACAATCGGGTTCTGGAAAAAACTCCCAGCATTACCAATGACCTTAGGGTCTGGCAATTTCTTAGACCGGATAGCGCACACCGCATCAAAAATTTGCTTTGCACTTGTGCTGGAGTTTGGCTCAGAAAATTGTTTTGCTAGATCGGCGTACTGCAATCGTGCCTGCCAAAATTTGGGGATTTTAAAAACGACCTTTGTCACAATAAATCGATTGGGATGTTGCTTGAAGTAGCTATCACGATAGGCAAACTGGCATGCCTCTTGCGGGAGAGTCACAAAGGCGTGGGCCACAGAATCAAATACTTCGATGCTGTCGATGTACCCCCCAACTTCAACACCATAGGCCCCAATGTTTTGTATTGGGGCGGCACCAACCGTGCCGGGTATCAGCGCGAGGTTCTCAAATCCCGGGAGATTGTTCTCTAGTGTCCAGAAAACTAATTCATGCCAATTAACGCCAGCGCCTACAGAGAGCCAGGTGTTGCTGTCATCCGATTTAATAAGCTCTTGGCCCAGAATATTGATGAGTAGGGTTGCCCCAGGCAAAGACTCTGGAAGAATGACATTGCTGCCACCACCCAATACACGCCAAGCTAGTTTTTTGTCCTCAAACTCTTTCATGAGGGCGGGCAACTGATCCGCTGATGTGATCTCATACGCCAATTCCGCTGTGGAATCTAGGCCAAAGCTATTCCGATGCTTGAGCCCCAGATTGGGGGTCAATTTTGCTGGATTGGGCGCATTTTTCGCGGAGTTCATGCCACAATCTTATTCGTGTTCGAGTTTCTGTTCGTAATTTATGGAAAAACTTGAAAAGTAACAATGCAATGATTGAATTTGCAGAATTGATTACCCAGATTATTTAAGGAGTTTGAGATGCCCTCATTTGACGTAGTGTGTGAGCCTGACATGATTGAGTTGAAAAACGCAATCGAGCAATCTAACAAAGAGATTACCAATCGTTTTGACTTTAAAGGCTCCGATAGCCGAGTGGAGCAAAAGGATGAGACTTTGATCTTGTTTGGTGATGACGACTTTAAGTTGGGTCAAGTTCGTGATGTTCTCTACGGTAAGATGGCTAAACGTAATGTGGACGTTCGCTACCTCAAAGACGACAAAAAAGAGACTATTGGGAGCGATAAGCGCAAGCAAACCATGAAGATCCAAAAAGGCATTACTTCGGAGTTGGCTAAAAAAGTAGTGCGCATTATTAAAGACAGCAAGATCAAAGTCCAGGCCAGCATTCAGGGTGATGCGGTTCGCGTAACGAGCACTAAGCGCGATGATTTGCAAGAGACTATGGCATTGCTCAAGAAAGAAGTGACCGAGGCGCCATTGGGCTTTAATAACTTCCGTGACTAATGTAGCTGTGCCAGTCATCTATCCGGCAAGCCAAGAAGCCATTGAGCGCTTCTGTGACGCTTGCTGGTTGGAGGATGGCTTGTCGCAAAATAGTTTGTCTGCCTACCGCCGAGATCTATTGCTCTTGGCTCAGTGGCTTCAAAAAGATTCGGGTACCGATCTCTACAGTGTCACTGAAAAAGATCTCACCGTATACATTGCACATCGCCGAGCTGATAAGGCAACTACCGCCAATCGAAGACTGACTGTATTCAAGCGCTTTTATCGCCATGCTCTGCGGATGAACTTGGTGAAAAGTGATCCATGTATTAGTTTGCGCGCCGCAAAACAAGCATTGCGTTTCCCGAAGACATTGAGCGAAGATCAGGTCACTGCTTTACTCAATGCCCCTGATGTGGAAACTATGCTTGGATTGCGTGATCGTACTATGCTGGAATTGATGTATGCTAGCGGCTTACGGGTTTCTGAAATCGTTTCTTTAAAGACAGTAGCCCTAGGATTAAATGAAGGTGTAGTTCGGGTGGTCAATGGCAAGGGCGGCAAAGAGCGGCTAGTTCCTTTTGGTGGTGAGGCGGGGCAGTGGTTGCGGCGTTATCTTGCTGATGCCAGAATGCCATTGCTTGAAGGCAAGACTTCAGATGAGGTATTTGTGGGGCGTCATACGGGAACTGGTTTAACTCGCCAGGCATTTTGGGTCTTGATCAAGCGGTATGCCACCATTGCCAATATCCCCGTTGCCTTATCTCCGCATACCTTACGCCATGCTTTTGCTACTCATTTACTTAACCACGGTGCAGATTTGAGGGTTGTACAGCTCCTCTTGGGTCATGCTGATATCTCAACTACGCAGATCTATACCCACGTCGCTAGAGAGCGTCTGAAGTCGATCCATCAGCAGCACCATCCTAGAGGCACATAAAGCGTGCCGATCCCAGCAATCATCAAGAATGTAATAAGTGTTTAAGATATCCCCATGAATTTAACTTTAGATCTTTTGCTGATTCCGATTGCCTACCTGATTGGTTCCATCTCTTTTGCGGTAGTGGTGAGTAAGTGCATGCGTTTGCCTGACCCCCATTCTTATGGATCTGGCAATCCAGGCGCAACCAATGTGCTCAGAACCGGTAACAAGCTGGCAGCTGTACTCACTTTAATTGGTGATGCCTTAAAGGGTTATCTTGCCGTCATGTTGGCGAGAATCTTGCTTGGCGATGAATCTCTGACATCGACACTCAATTCTTGGTTGTTATGTGGCGTGGTGATTGCTGTGTTCCTGGGCCACCTGTTTCCGATCTTTTATGGTTTCAAAGGTGGCAAAGGTGTCGCGACTGCCTGCGGTATTTTGTTCGGCATTAATTGGATTTTGGGTGCCGCAACTCTGGGAACCTGGATCATCGTAGCGATGTTCATGCACTATTCGTCTTTGGCTGCTTTGGCGGCTGCTGTATTTGGCCCAATCTATTTTGTATTTTTGTTTGGCTTTCAGCCTATGGGTATTGCGCTACTGGTAGTTTGTCTTCTGCTAATTTGGCGCCATCGCAGCAATATTCACAATATCATCAACGGCAAAGAAAGTCGCATAGGTTCCAAGAAAAAAGGAGAGTCATGAATATTGCTTATTGGTGTGTGCTGTTCATGGGCTTATTCCCATACGTAGCAGCAGGTATCGCTAAAAAAGGGTTTGAGAGTTATGACAATGCCGCACCACGTCAGTGGTTAGCAAAGCAGACTGGATTTCGGGCGCGTGCCAATGCAGCACAAGCCAACCTCTTTGAATCTCTCCCATTCTTTTTTGCTGCAGTGATCATTGCATCTATGGCTAATGCACCACAAGCCAGAGTTGATTTGTTAGCAATCGGATTTGTTATCGCACGTATTGCATATCTGGTTTGCTATGTAGCCAATTGGCCAACTACCCGATCCATTTTGTGGCTTGCGGGCCTGGTTTGCGTGGTATCAATTTTCTTCCAGATTTAAAAGAATAAAACTAATTTATAACATTCAGCGAGACAATAAATAGAAATGCCTACTAAAAAAATTCCTGCGAAAGCAGCTAGCAAGACCCCCGCTAAGAAAGTCTCTAGCGTTAAGTCTGCAAAGAAAGCTACTCAAAAATCCACTCCCAGAATGAGTGATGCTGGACTACCATTGTCTGTAGTGATTCGTCGACGCATTGAGACGCAAAAGGCACGCTTTCATGCAAATGACAACATTTCTAAATTCATTCAGCCTGGTGAGTTGGAGGGCTTGGTAGATGAAGTGGCAGAAAAAATGCAGGCGGTATTAGAGAGCTTGGTCATCGACACTGAGAGCGATCACAACACCAACAATACCAGCCAACGTGTGGCCAGGATGTTTGTTAAGGAAGTGTTCAATGGCCGATATATTGAGCAACCAGCCCTAACAAAATTCCCAAATGTCAGTCGCTTAAATGAGTTGATGATCATTGGCCCTATTACTGTTCGCAGCGCTTGCTCTCATCATCTTTGCCCAATCATGGGGCGTATTTGGATTGGTGTACTGCCAAGTAAAGAATCTGCGCTGATCGGCTTATCAAAGTACTCACGCTTAACTGAATGGGTTATGTGCCGTCCACAGATTCAGGAGGAGGCAGTAGTGGAATTGGCTGATATGCTTGAGAAAAAAATAAAACCGATTGGTGTTGCGATCGTGATGGATGCAGATCACTTCTGCATGCAATGGCGTGGTGTCAAAGATCGTGATTCGAAGATGGTGAACAGTGTCATGCGTGGAGCCTTCTTAAAAGACCCCAATTTGCGAAGAGAGTTTTTATCGCTTTTGGATAAGAGATAAAGACTTGCTGCTGAATGAGGAAGCATCCCTTGCTACAAACTAGGGTGAGACTTCTGAGCACTTGTTTGGTAGCCATGTCTTTGCTTGGTTGCTAATGAATGATTTATCCAGATGTGAATGTCGATTGCGCCAAGAACAATAAAGCCACTTATTCAAGAGGATGGCTTTATTGTTGTGCATAAGTCTAACCTTATGTTGATACTGGGGCGCATATCCTGCTGAGAATTTGCTACATGAATCTCAAGGGCTGGCGCTAATGCTCAATCCGGATTTGTGCTCAATTCTGAGTGACTCAATATTTTCTTGTTTGAGAACGATTATCAATAAAATAACTAATTAAATCAGTTGCTTACATTGCAGATGGTTGACTCATTTGATCTGATCTATGATTTTATCAGATTCAAACTTTATTCAATATCACGCATTGGAGTTCATATGAAAAATAGTCGTCGCCAATTTATGGTTTTGTCCGCTGCTGGTGCCTGCACCTTGGCCTTGAATGGCAAAATTCAAGCTCAAGCAATGGTTGCTGAAACTGATGCACAAGCCGCTGCTTTGGGTTACAAAGCAAATGCTACTTCTGTAGATAAAGCTAAGTACGCTAAGTACGCCGCTGGCCAAGCGTGCGATAACTGTGCTTTGTTTCAAGGTAAAGTTGGTGCAGCAGCTGGCGGCTGCTCGCTGTTTGCAGGTAAGCAGGTTGCTGGTAAAGGCTGGTGCTCGGCTTACGCTAAAAAAGCATAATTAGATTTCATTTGGCAAAATCAATTACTTGCTATGTAAATAAAAAAGACCGCTACAGCGGTCTTTTTTATTTCTTACAGCTGTGGTGGTAAACCCCAAAAGATGAACTGCACGAGCTTTGTATTGCCTATAATGACGAAATTTAATGGAGCTAAACGCTTGAATATTCTTCTAACAGGGGGCTTGGGTTATATCGGAAGCCATGTTGCGGTAGTATTGACCGAAGCAGGTCATCGTGTAACTATTCTTGACAATCTTTGTAATTGTAAAGTCGAAGTGCTAAGTCATCTGGCCAAGATTTTAGGAAGTAGCCCGATATTTATACAAGGAGATGTACGCGATCAAGTTTTGCTTGAATCAGTATTAAAAGATGGGAAGATTGAAGCGGTTATGCACTTTGCCGGACTGAAGGCTGTTGGTGAATCTGTGCAAAAGCCCCTAATGTATTACAACAATAATGTTGGGGGGGCTATTTCTTTGTTGAAGGCAATGAAAATATGTCAAGTAAAAACTTTTGTTTTCAGTTCTAGCGCAACGGTCTATGGGGTGCCAAAATATTTGCCTATAGATGAAGAGCATCCAACGTGCCCTGAAAGCCCATACGGTCAAACGAAATTACACATTGAAAGTATTCTGCGAGATTTGGCGAATTCTGACGATGCTTGGAATATCATAGCCCTCCGTTACTTCAACCCTGTTGGGGCTCATGAATCTGGATTGATTGGTGAGGAGCCAAATGATATACCTAATAACTTAGTGCCATACATTTCCCATGTGGCAACAGGTAAATTTGATAAACTTAAAATATTCGGCAATGACTATAAAACATTAGATGGTACTGGGGTGCGCGACTATATTCATGTGATGGATCTGGCAGAAGGACATGTTGCAGCTTTAAATTATCTAAATAAAAAGCTGCCTAAATTCTCCATAATAAATTTAGGCACAGGTGCTGGTTACAGTGTTTTAGAGTTGGTAAATCTATATGAAAAAGTCTCTTCTAGAAAGATTACTTATGAAATATCTGGTAGAAGAGCTGGTGATATTGCCTCTTGTTTCGCCAATGTCGATAAGGCTGCTTTTCTTATGGGGTGGAGGGCGAGACGTTCATTGCACGAAATGTTAGAAGATTCGTGGCGTTGGGTCAGCCAAAATATGACAATTGAATTATGAGCACAGATAACATTCTAAGATAGTATAAATTTTAAAAGAAAATAAGCGGTAAGAAGATATATGTATAAAAAAACAATTAAAAGAATTAATTACCTATTCACATATTTTCATGCCGGTAAAAAATTTTCATTTTTATTCTTTTTAATGATAACGGCCTCGCTCTCCGAGGTAGTGGGATTGGGCTCATTGGTCCCTTTCTTAATCGCATTAAGTGATCCGCAAAAATTATACGATTTCAGATATTTAGCTAAGTTTGTAGAAATTTTTAATATACAAAATAGCGTCCAACTAACTTTAATCCTGACGATTGTATTTTGTCTAGTGGCTATATTATCTGGGTTGCTGAGAATATATCTAACATATGCCACTACAAAATTTTGCTTCAGTATGGGCTCAAGAATTAGCTCTGAAATTTATAAAAATTTACTGTGTCAGCCTTACGAATTTCACATTCAAAAAAATAGTAGTGATTTAATATCGATCATTAGCAATAAGTCAGCAATTGTTGTGGATGGTCTGTTAATTCCAGCTTTAAATATATTTAGCGCCTCAACAATTTCCATTTTTATTGCGGCAACAATAATTTACATTAGCCCATTACCCGCAATCGCTGCTTTTATTCTGTTCAGCACAATATATTTAACAATCAGCTCTTGCTCAAGAGTAGTTTTAAAAAAAAATAGTAAAAAAATATCCGAGCAATATTTTAGGGAGATGCGAGACCTTCATGAGGGTTTTGGCGGGATAAGGGATGTAATCTTAAGTGGCACCCAAGATATCTATGTAAATAGATTTTCTAAATCAGATGCCATTCGTCGTGAAGCTCAAGCTGCAAATACTTTCATTGGGATTTATCCTAGGTTTGCAATTGAATATTTATGCCTGGTCGTGGTCGCTGCTCTAGCTTATATTATGTCTTATGATGACCAAGGTGTGGTTGGTATTATTCCAACACTTGGGATCATTGCTTTAGGCGGACAAAAATTACTCCCAGCAATGCAACAAATATATTACGGAATTTCGAGCATTCGCGGTAGCTCAAGTTCTCTTGATGACGTATTTGAACATCTGGATAAACCACAGGCAGGAATCTTAAGTGATTGCAATAATTTAGAAAAATTACGTTTCACTTCAGAAATTGTTTTGAATGAAGTAGAGTACCATTACCCCAATCGGTCAAAGCCTTGCCTTTATGGCATCAATTTAGTAATTAAAAAGGGTTCTAGGCTTGGTATTATTGGAGAAACCGGTTCAGGTAAGAGTACCTTGTTAGATTTATGTATGCAGCTATTGATTCCATCAGGCGGATCAATGAAGGTTGATGACGTATTGGTTACAAAAGAGAATTCCGCAAAACTGCAGAATATTATTGCCCATGTTCCGCAGTTTATTTATCTAGCTGATGCATCAATTGCAGAAAATATTGCTTTTGGAGTGCCGCTGCTTGACATCGATTTATGTTTGCTCAATAAAGTAATTGATGCGGCTAATCTGAAGGCATTAATTAATGACCTGCCTGAGGGATACTTATCACAAGTCGGCGAGCGGGGCTCGGCCCTTTCGGGGGGGCAAATTCAAAGAATTGGAATTGCAAGGGCCCTGTATAGGAAGTCTGAAATATTAATTTTGGATGAGGCTACTAGTGCGCTAGACAGCCTTAATGAGTCAAAAATATTAGAATCAATCGATGCACTTGGATTGAATATTACTATCATCATGGTGGCACACAGGTTAACCTCTTTAAAAGGTTGTAGTCAAATTATTGAGCTAGGCGAAGGTACTATCAGGAGGGTTATATCCTATTCCGATTTAATGAAATGATTGGTTTTTTAGAATAAATTCTGATAATCTGATCTATAAATGACTAATTACCTATAAGAGATTTAATGAGCGCGCTACTAGACACGGGTGTAAAACTTGTTCGTAATGTAGATAGATTTTCTATAGGGAGTGGTTCAATAAACTCCCTGGAGAAGGTGATTAATCACAGAAAAGAGCAAGTAACAGATTCTAAATGCGTCGGCCCTCACATAATATATCTTGTAGATGAGTTCTTTCGAGATAAATTAAGCTTTATTCCAGTCAAAGCTGAAGATAGAGTTATTTATATTTCTACGGCTGAGGAACCAACAACGAAATCCATAGATCATCTCACCCAGTTAATTTTGCAAAATAATTTATTATTACCTGCTGCAATCGTTGGCCTAGGTGGTGGCGTAACTCTAGATACAACAAAAGCAGTATCTAACTTGCTTACAAATGGTGGGAGCGCGGCAGATTATCAGGGCTGGGATTTGGTTAAGGAACCTGGAGTCTTTAAAGTTGGAATTCCTACAATTTCAGGTACTGGTGCCGAGGCAACCAGAACCTGCGTTATGACTAATGTAGAGTCGGGTTTGAAGCTGGGGATGAATAGTGACTTTACGGTGTTTAATCAGATTATTTTGGATCCCGATTTGTCAAGGACTGTGCCTAGGGAGCAGTTTTTTTATACTGGAATGGATGCTTATATCCATTGCGCAGAGGCGCTTTCTGGCTCATATCGAAATCCAATTGGTGATGCCTACTCTCGCGAGGTATTAAGTTTATGCAGGGATGTATTCTCTTCAAAAGAAATGATGAGCTCGGCAAATAGGGAAAAACTAATGGTGGCATCTTACTTGGGTGGATGTGCAATAGCCACTAGTTATGTTGGAATCGTTCACCCCCTTTCTGCGGCCTTGAGTGTTGTCCTTGGATTGCATCATTGTGTAGCAAATTGCATTGTGATGCGCGCGATGTCAGAGTTTTACCCTGATTATTACGATGATTTTTGGAATATGGTTAAGTTACAAAATATATTAATTCCAAGCGGAGTTTGTGCTGAACTGTCGGAAACTCAAATTACTGCACTCTGTCAGTCTGCTTTAATGCATGAAAAACCATTGACAAACGCATTGGGCCCGACATTTAAAGAAGTTCTCACTCATAAAAAGTTAAAAAATCTTTTTTTAATGATGTAATAAAGGAAACAAATGCCTGGTTACGAGCTAATGGGAATTGAAGAGCAAAGAGAGGTTAATGAAGTTTTTGACTCTGGCGGTGTTTTATTTAGACAAGGTTTCGATGCTTTAAGGGGTGGGTGTTTTAAAGTTAAAGAGTTCGAGGAAAAGTTTGCTGAGAAATTAAGCACAAATTTTGCGTTAGCAGTTACATCGGGCACCGCAGCTCTAAGGATTGCCTTGGCGACGATTGGCTTAAAACCTGGCGACGAAGTTATTACCCAATCATTTACCTTTGTGGCTACGGTTGAAGCAATTATTGAGGCTGGGGGAACTCCAATATGCGCAGAGATCGATGACACTCTAAATATGGACCCAGCGAATTTAAGAAAAAAAATAACATCCAGGACTAAGGCGGTAATAGTTGTACACATGCTTGGAACGCCAGCGCGGATAATAGAAATAAATAAAATTTGCAATGAGTGTGGGCTAAGTTTGATAGAAGATACAGCCTGGGGTTGTGGCGGATCTGTTTCTGGAAAGGCGCTTGGCACATGGGGGCGCATGGGTACCTTTAGCTTTGATTTTGCAAAAACTATAACAACTGGAGAAGGAGGGATGATAGTTTTTAAAAATAATGATGACTATCTAGCCGCTTCAGCTTGGCACGATCACGGACATGAAAATAATCCAATGGTGCCTAGGTGGGAGGACACGCGAAAATCTAGTGGATTTAACTATAGGATGATGGAATTACAAGGCGCAGTTGGACTGGCACAGCTAAAAAAATTAGATAGCATTTTAAAATTCCATAAAGAAAATTATTATAAGATTTATGAAAAAATAAAAAACATTAAAGGTATAACGTTTCGAACTGTACCAGATAACTCTATTCAAACTCATGACGCATTAATATTTTTCGTAGAAAATTCAGAAATAGCAAAAAAGTGTAGAAAAGAATTCTTAAATATAGGTTGCTCAACTAAGATACTGCCTGAAGCAATAAGTTGGCATTTCGCAGGAGAGTGGTCTCATATGCAAGAGCTTGTAGGTGCTTGTCAGGGTGATTTAGCAAACGCATATCCTGCATCCAAAGATTTACTCTTGAGAGCGGTAGCTTTGCCTATTAATATAAAAATGGATTCAAATTATCCAGAGAAAATTTCAAAAGCTTTGAAAAAAATATTTACATGAATCATTTAAAGCCAATAATATCAGTAATTGTTGCCGCACATAACGAAGAGAAATATATAGGGCGCTGTCTTCGCTCAATAATTGGTCAGACAATGCCAAAAGAAGATTTTGAAATAATAGTTGTTAATGATGCTAGTACAGATAAAACGACATATGCGTTGAGCTTATTTCATGATGCGATTAGAGTGATTGAGAATCAAAAAAATCTTGGGTTACCAGCCAGCCTAAACCTCGGAATTTTAAATGCCAAGGGCTCTTTAATAGTAAGGGTTGATGCGGATGATTACGTTAATAAAAATTTTTTAAATTTTCTCCATATTTTTTTAGTAACAAACTCACATTATGATGGCGTTGCATGTGATTATTTACTTGTAAATGATGAAGAAATCCTGCTATCTAGAGAAAGCAGTGCTAGCGATCCGATTGGATGTGCGGTTATGTTTAAAAAAGAGCATCTTTTAAAAATTGGCCTTTATGATGAAAATTTTTTAAGGCATGAAGATAAAGAGTTGATGAAAAGATTTTACAAGGAATTTAATCTTGGAAATCTTGAGGTGCCTCTATATAGATATAGACAGCATCAAAATAATATGACAAAAGATATTGAGCTTATGGAATATCATCAAAGAATGATAAATGAAAAGCATAGATAAATAGGTGAATAAAATGAGTAGTTATTTTTATGAAAAAAATCAGACTGCAGTGAAGCGCTTGACTCCGCCATATGTAATAGCTGAAATTGGGGTTAATCATGAGGGCTCAATTGAAAAAGCCATAAAAATGATTGATGACGCCAAAAAAGGGGGCGCAAATGCAGTAAAGTTTCAGAGTTATAAGGCGCAAACACTAGCATCAAAAAATTCACCGGCATACTGGGATACTACTAAAGAGCCAACGCTCAGCCAGTTTGAGCTATTTAAAAAGTATGATTCATTCGGGCAAGAAGAGTACATTAAATTATCGGAATACTGCAATAAATTAAATATTGATTTCTTATGTACGCCATTTGATGATGAGTCTATAGAATTTTTAGACCCATTGATGCCTTTCTATAAGATTGCTTCCGCTGATATTACAAATATCCCCTTTCTCAGAAAAGTTGCCCAAAAAAAGAAGCCAGTTGTTCTCTCGACTGGTGCTGCAACATTAGCTGAAATTCAAATTGCAGTATTAGAGCTTCAAAAAAAAGGCGCAACGAGTATATGCTTAATGCACTGTATTCTAAACTATCCAACAGTCGACGATAATGCGAACTTGTCGATGATAGGCGAGCTAAAAAATCTATATCCAGATTTTATTATTGGTTACTCTGATCATACCTTGCCGGATCCGGGAATGTTGCCGCTAATTACTGCATTTCTTCTTGGAGCTAGAGTTATTGAAAAGCACTTTACATTTGATAAAAAGCTACCTGGAAACGATCATTATCATGCGATGGACTGGTCTGATTTATCCATTTTTACAGGTGCTGTTGCAAAAATATGCACATTAGCGGGTGAAGAGGTGACAAAAAAGCCGATTGAAAGTGAAGAGATTGCAAGAAAAAATGCAAGAAGAAGTTTAGTTGCAAAAAAAGATTTGAGAGTGGGTGAAATTTTCAGCGAGGAAAATCTTACCTATAAAAGACCCGGTACTGGAATCTCCCCCATTCACTGGGACCTTATAATTGGCAAGACTGCGGCAAGAAACATAGAAAGTGATCACATATTAAATTGGGATGATATCGAAGGAGTTTGAGGCTTGAGTCAATTTAGTGTGGCCATAGTTATTCAGGCAAGAATGAATTCATCAAGACTTCCTGGAAAGATGATGATTAACCTTGGCGGTAATCCTATTTTGAAGTGGGTGCTATGCAGAGTGATGCGTGCAAAAATGGTCAAGGAGGTTGTAGTTGCTACATCCCATAACAAAAGTGATGACTGCATAGTAGATCTTGCAAAAAAAATAGGGGTTAAAGCATTTAGGGGGAGTGAGTTAGACGTGCTGGATAGATTTAGCAAGTCTACGTATCAACTTAGATCAAATGTAATAGTGAGAGTGTGTGCGGATAATCCATTTATTGATCCTGAAGAAATCGATGCACTAATTTCTTTTTACTTTGAAAAAAAGGTTGATTTGGCATTTAACCATGCACCTAAATATGGTTGTAAATATGCCGACGGATTTGGCGCGGAGATCTTTAGTAAGAATATATTATTAGAATTGGAAAGACTAACTTTTCTTGACGATAAAAAGTATCGCGAGCATATCACAACTTATTTTTATGAAAATGTTAATAAATATAAAATAGCATTTTTAGAACCGCATAAGAATTTGGAGTACCCAAACTTGAGATTTGACTTGGATTCTAATTTAGATCTTATTTGGCTAAGAAAACTATGTGACTCAGGAGTCACAATAAATACAAAAGCCACTGAAATTGTTAAGATTGCTAATGATTTATTGAATGAGAAGCGGTTAAATGATTGAGGATGAACAGTTAAAAAAAGTATTTACAAAAGATAGTCAAAGGTTATTTGCTAAAATTTCAGGTGATGCTAATCCAATTCACCTGGAAGAATTAGAGGCGGTTAAATTTGGCTCGAAGAGAGAGGTTGTTCATGGCGCTAATTTATTTTTAACTGGATTAAATTGGTTAATCTCCCTAAATCTAAATATAAATACATATAACTGCATTATTTGCGATTTTAAAAATACAGTAGCCGTAGATGAAGAAGTCATATACAGAATTGAAAATCAATTTGAAAAAAGTTTAAATTTGAATGTATACACTGATGCAACTTTATGTTGCACAATGAAATTTAGCAAAACAAATGAGAATAAACCTTCATCCAGTGGTGAGCTACTAAACTCAAATATAGAAGAAAATAAAAATAGAGAAAATAAATCACCAAATAATAACAGTCGAACGATTATTCTTAACGGAAATATTTGGGATGCAAACGAAGAAATCCTTCGAAATCAATATACATTTATTTTTGATAAATATGGCAAAAAATTTATAAAAACCATTTTATCAATGACATATGTTGTTGGAATGATAGTGCCTGGTAAAAGATCTTTATTCCTATCATTTCAATTGAAGTTATTCAATAAAGATAAGTCAACATTCACCTATAGAATTTCTAAGATAGAGAGTCGTATTAAGTTATACGAAATAGAATTCGAGGCCGGTCATGCGGTTGGTACTATCAGGGCTTTGCGAAGACGGAAGTCTATTAAACAGCCTAATATAGAGAATGTAATTAAATTAACATCAGGTGAGGAATTTAAGTGCGCTAATAGCTTAATAATAGGAGGCTCAAGAGGCATAGGGGAATTAGTTGCTAAAATCATAGCTGTAAAAGGTGGGAAAACTTATATAACTTATTACAGAGATGAAGCGGGCGCGAACAGAGTTATGAATGAAATCAATAATATTTTCCCTTTTAGCTCACAAGTAAAAAAACTTAATGTTTTGGATAATGATTATGGTATCGTAGGAGATATTTTAAAAAATATAAAACACATATATTATTTTGCAACGCCCGTTATAAATAATAAGCCAAATAAAGTTTTCGATCAAAAACTGTTTAAAAACTTTATCGACCACTATTTTTCAAGTTTGTTTAGTTTATGCTTAACATGCGAAAAATTGAACATGGGGAAAATTAAAATATTTTATCCTTCAACGATTTTTCTGAGCGAAAAAAATAATCATCATTATGAATATGCAGCCGCAAAGTTTGTTGGGGAGAAAACATGTGAGCTTATTAATAAGCATTTTACGAATGTAAGTGCCCATGCTGTAAGAATACCTATTCTAATTACAGACCAAGTAAACTCAATTTTTAGACATTCTTCTGAGAAAAATTTAAAACCACTAATCGAAATTGTAAAAATTATGAACAATTAAAAATATGAATATTAATATATCATCCACCTCCTTCTTAATGCCAGGATCCCCTTCTTGGAATATCCTTGCTAAAAATTATGGTCTTGAATTTGGTGAATTTGGTGATTGGGCTAAATCATTGCATTTATCCAACTCAAATTTTCTAGTCGTAATATACTTTCTGGATGATCTAGTTAATATGGATAAGGTTGACGAAAAATATCTAGATTCTATTTTAGACCTTACGGAGAATGCACTAAAATCTAGGATTAGCTCGAAGAGAGGTAATACAATATTTGCGTACTCTACTCGGAGCAAGTTAAATCCAATATGTAGTGCAATAAATCGTGATATTTTCTCTAAATTTTCAGCGAATCTTGAAATAGCATTATATAAATTAAGTAGCGAATCCTCGGGTTTATATTTACTGAACTTGGATAATATTTTTTCATCCATTGGCTTTGAAAGTAGTTTTGACTTAAGAAATTACTACGCTGCAAGATGTCAATTATCAAGTTCAGGGATGCGTGTTTGTATAAACGCTATAGCGGAAGTATGCAATAGAATTTGCACGCCATCTAAAAAGGTGTTGGCTCTTGATTGTGATGGAACAATATGGGGGGGTGTTGTTGGGGAGGTTGGGGTTGGTGGTTTAGATATAGGTGGAGATGGAGTGGGAAAGGTATTTTCAGATTTTCAAGCTGCAGCAAAGTTTTTGTCTAATGCTGGAATTATCTTAGTGCTTATTAGCAAAAATAATGAAGCAGAGGTATGGGAAGTTTTTGACAAATCCAAGGAAATGATCTTAAAGAAAAGTGACATTGTTGCGTCTTCAATATCGTGGCAAGAGAAATCAGTTGGATTGTCACATATCGCTGAAGAGCTAGGATTGGGGGTGGACAGTTTTGTATTCTGGGATGACAATCCAATAGAACGCGAGAAAATGAGAATAAATCTACCCACCGTATATACCCCAGAGCTGCCAGTTGATGTTACTAAATGGACAAATCTACTCCTCAGCGATCCTTGTTTCTCAAAATTCTCTACCACAGAAGAGGATCAAAAAAAAATTTCTCAATATAAAATGAGAACAGAGTTTATTAATAATTTAAAAGTCGTTAATGACGAGTATAGTTTTTTAAGTTCCATCCAAATGCGCCCTAAAGCACATAAAATAACTGATGGCTCTATAAGTAGGGCTGAACAATTATGCTTAAAAACTAATCAGTTTAATTTAACAAGTATAAGATATAGTCGTATCGAGTTGCAAAAAATTGCCCATTCAGACAATCATGGCCATTTTTTAATGGAGTTATCAGATAATTATGGGGACCATGGAATCATTGGGCTAGTTATTTATAAAATTGATAGTGAAAATTTATCGGCATGCATAGACACCTTTTTAATGAGCTGTAGAGTTTTAGGAAGGCATCTGGAGGCTTGGGTTATTCATAAAATAATATCAGAGTTAAAAAATTTAAAAATCAAAAGTTTATATGGTGTTTATCGAAAAACAGAAAGAAACATTTTGGTTAGCACGCTATATGAGAATTTGAATTTTGAAAAAGTGAATATCCATTCAAAAGAGCATTCAGGATTAAAATTTGAGGCCGATCAAGTTTACAAAATTGCAATTGATAAATATTCTTCTGAGTACATAGGGTTATTTAATGAGTGATGATAGACTGAGAAAATTATTGGTAAATTTTTTTCCTAATGACGAGATACCACAGGATATTGCTAATGTAGGTGTCGGTAGTTTCGAGGCTTGGGATTCACTTGCGCATTTTAATTTTTTGTTGCTCGTAGAGGATGAATTTTCAATTCGATTCTCATTGGAGCAAATAGCGGAGCTTAAAACGATAAGTGAAATAGAAGCTGCTATCAACAGATGAAGGCTTTAGTGTGATTGACTACGATCAAATTGTGAAAAGCTTTAGAAGCTGTGGAATTACCGATGGCTCAGTTTTGATGCTTCACTCCGATGCTCTAGGGTTATCGCAACTATCTGAATCACTCTCCAGAGAGGAAAAGTTTCATATTTTTTTTGATGCAATGCAGGAGGTGGTCGGAGTAAATGGCACTCTAATATTGCCAACGTTTTCATATAGCGTCACCAAGGGCGAAGTCTATGATGCCAATAAAACATCTAGCGATGTTGGATTACTTTCAAACTACTTTATGAAATTGCCGGGTGTGCATAGAACACAAGATCCAATGTTCAGTGTGGCAGTAAGAGGACGATTCACTAAAAATTTTCTAGAGGCGGATTTTAGCGACTGTTTTGGAGAAAATTCAATATTTGGGGTTTTGCATAGAATGAATAGTTTTATTTGCGGAATGGGATGTGGATTGGATGCATTTACTTACTTGCACTACGTAGAGCAGTTAAACAAAGTAGTCTACCGCACCTTTAAAAACTTTAGCGGTTCAGTAAATATCGATGGTGTAACTAATGATATTAAATTGAAATACTTCGTTAGGGCTGCGGATGAAGGTACAAATTTAGATACTAAGAACCTTCTGATGTACATGAAAAAAAATCGCCATATAAATATATCCACCCTTGGTAGGGTGCCAATTTACGTATCAACGGCTGAGAATTTAGTAGCTGCTTCTAAAAATTTACTTAAAAATGATCCTTATGCACTTGTTCAGTTGAGGGTTAAGTAGTGGATCATTCCTCCTCAAACTTAGGCCCAGAAATGTATAGATGGGCAGTTGACTTATTTCCCTTAACAAGAAGTATTACGGGTGAGGGTGTGAGAGAAACGTTGAGATATTTTAAGGAGTTATGTAATGACTTAGCAATCAAATCAATCCCGTCCGGGGAAAACGTCTTTGATTGGGTTGTACCAGATGAGTGGTGGATAGAAGAGGCCTATATTGAAAGTAGTTGCGGTGAAAGACTGCTTGATTTTAAGGAAAATAATTTACATGTAGTAGGCTACTCGCAGCCAATAGATGCTTTCATAGATTATGAGGAATTGAGTCACCACCTATATTCATTGGAAGATAATCCAAAGGCAATTCCATACGTTACCTCTTACTACTCAAAGACTTGGGGTTTTTGCATTGAAGATGATAAAAGAAAGAAGTTTGAAAAGTCTGGAAAATATCACGTAGTAATAAAAAGTGGATTAAAAAAAGGGGTAATGAACTATGCTGAAATTTTAATTCCAGGAGAGTCAAAAAAAGAAGTATTTATATCTACGTATATTTGTCATCCATCAATGGCAAATAACGAATTATCCGGACCGATTGTTGTGACTGCTTTGGCAATATGGTTGCAAAAGTTTCAAAAGAAAAAATATTCCTATAGATTAATATTTGTACCCGAAACAATAGGTTCGATTGCTTACATAAGTAAAAATTTTAATCACTTAAAAAAAAATGTTGTAGCAGGATTTAATGTCACATGTGTCGGTGATCCGGGGGTTTATTCATTTCTTCCATCCAGAAAAGGTGACACGCTCTCAGATAGAGTTGCTATACACACGCTTGACTACATAAATTCGCCCTATAAAAAATATAGTTATTTGGATAGAGGGAGCGATGAAAGGCAGTATTGCGCACCAGGAGTTGATTTGCCAATTGCCTCTATGATGAAAAGCAAGTACGGTGAATATCGCGAATACCATACTTCAATGGATAATTTAGATTTTATATCAGCCGAAGGATTGATGGAATCCTTGCATATGTATGAAACAGCCATCCAAATCCTAGAGAATGATTTCACTCCAATGTATAAATTCATATGCGAACCTCAGATGGGTAAAAGGGGTTTATATCAAAATATTGCTACACTTGGCTCATCCGAATCTTCTAGGATAATGATGGATATTCTGGCATATTCAGATGGAAAAAATACATTACTGGATATTTCAGAAATTCTTAAAAAACCTTTTGCACTTGTACATGAAAATGCAATAAAACTATTAAATGCAAATTTAATATTAAAAATTAATAACTATGATTAATAAACCAGCAATTAAAAGTTTTTTCAAAAATTTCTTTGTTTTTGAAAAGGATTATGTAAATATATTTGGCGTAATTCATGACCTAAGATATTTCATAAAGCAGGGGCATATTCTTAGTCATCTAAAAGATAGGTTGAAATTTAGAATCTTTCCAAAAATTTATGTAACACCAGAGTTCCCCTCTCATATTGATATAGAGGTCGCTAGCGCTTGTCAAATGAGATGTCCAATGTGTTTCACAACTTATATGGATGATTCTCTAAAGGGAATCATGAAGTTTGACTTATACAAAAAAATAATTGAAGAGTGTGCTGCTAGAGGTGTTTATTCGGTAAAGCTATCGTGGCGTGGTGAGCCCTTGCTAAATACAAATATCGTAGATATGGTCTCACTTGCAAAAAAATTAGGTATCAAAGAGGTTGGGTTTTTAACAAATGCAGAGCTTTTAACGAATAAAATTTCAAGATCCTTGGTTGATGCGGGATTAGATTGGATAAGCATTTCTGCGGATGGGGTTGGGGAGGTATATAATAAAATTAGGGCTCCAGCTATTTTTGAGGAAACAGTTTCCAAGGTCTCGAGCTTAAAAAGCTATCGAGATTCAAAGGGAGTTAAATACCCTCTTATTCGAGTGCAGACTATATTATCAGCAGTAAGTGATACTCAGGACTATAAAAAATTTGTAAAATCATGGGGCAATCTGGCAGATAGGATAAATTTAATATCTGATCATATTAGGTCTTATGATAACTTTACTAAGCGTGACTTTGATCCGTTTTATAAATGCCCAACGCCTTGGCAAAGGGTAAATATTGCATATACCGGAAAGGTACATCAATGCACCGCTGATTACACTGCCACAAACATATTAGGCGATATTAACGAGCAAACAATATATGACGTTTGGCATGGCCCTGGATTTAAGAAATTGAGAGCGGTTTTTATGCATGGAAATTATCTTGAGGAATTCAAGGCATGTTACTTTTGTTCATATGGACTTAAAAGAAGTTCAATCAAAATGCACAATATAAATACTCATAAATTCGATTCTGCAGAAATGGTGGTGCAAAATAAGAAAGTTATAAGAATTGTCCCAGAGGATAAATTAACTCCAAGAATTAAAAAATCTAGAGAAAATAGTGGCGAAAAGCTGTAATTAGTTTAACTCTTATGAGTGCCCAATGAGCTCCAAAATACTGTGGGATAAGTTTGCAATACGAAGTGCAAAGAAGGAGTCGAATGCTGCATATGAAATAGTGCTTAGCAGTCTTGCAAAAGATTTAAATGAATACCATAAAATAAACTGGTCCATTGATCAATATAAAATATTAATAGGATCATGGCTATTAAATTTTTCGCACACGTTATACGAAAGATGGGAAAACATCGAGACTTTCTCGATTGATAAAAAAGATCATTTGATAATACCGGCATCCAATTCTAACAATTCAATATTGGGATTTGCTAAATCTGACATTGTAAACTCCGGACTAAATTCAATCGTAGCGGATGCAAAGGATTCGAATCGAAATCTAAAAATAGTATTACCGGAGGATGGCTATTTGGAGGATAGATCTATTGCATTTTATTCAAGATCCTCAAGCATCTTGATTCATGATATGTATCACATACGCCATTGTAATAAATATTTAAATAAATTAGAAAATCAAATTAGTTATTTTCGTTTAAGAAAAAATTGTTCTCCTATTTATTTTAAAAAAAGTAAAGAAGTGAGTATTAAATTAGATAAGGCATGGAGATTAAGTGGGATTAAAAATCTGCAAGATAATTTTGAAGAAGCATGTCTGGGAATTGCAAAACTCTATATCCCCATAGTTTACCTTGAGGGATATCAAGCAATGATAGATCCCATTTATTTTGAAAATTGTAGATACTTGTATTCTGCGAATTCAATTCACTCTTCAGAGCCATATAAATTTATGGCAGCATCTAATTACGATCGATTAAGCTTGCTTACGCACCAATGCGGAAATGGTTATGGTGTTGATGAAAATCATACCCTTGAGGGGTATGAGAGATCAGTTAGTAAAAAATTCTTCACTTGGGGGTGGAAGGAGGGCGAGGATACCGAACCTTTATCAATACCCCCCAGATACTCAGCGGCATTGTATAAGTCTAAATCTGGAATTTTGGTTTCGGGTTCTTATCACAAGTACCCAATAAGGTTTGAAAATTATCATCTTGGTGAGCAGACAAGAAATTTAGTTGACGATACTATAAGTTTTATAGGTAAGTTAAGGGAAGTCAATATGGATATTTCCTACAAATACACGGGTGGAATTAATTTGGAGGAGGCGCTAATAAAATCTGGATATTCGATTAAGAAAAAGAGATATAAAACCGGCGAATATTCATATCAAGTACATAATTATTTTGGCACTCCTTTTTTAGAGTCTTTATACGCTAATATTCCTACAATTTGCTTCTATGATGACAAGATTTCATCATTTAGATTAAGGGCAAATCAATTTATATTAAAGTTTATAGGGTTAGGGGTCATTCATCGGACTCCAAATTCTGCAGCTATTAAATTAAATGAATTAGAGAATACCATGACAGATTGGTGGTTTCGACCGGAAATACAAACTTTGCGGAATGAATTTATAGCGGAATATGCTCAATTCTCAGAGGGGTGGAGTAAAAACTGGAATGAAAAATTCGAAGAGTTATTACAATAAATATATAAAATAGCATGTTAAATGTATGCAAATTAATATCCAATAATGCCCTATGTTTTGCAAAAGAGGATTGGGGCAATCGCTCTGCCGCTATTATCGAGAGTGCAATCTTGGATGCTATAAAAAAAAATGGAATATGTACTTTAATGTTGACAGGGGGCAATTCAGCGGAAAAAGTATATAGAAAGTGGAGTGAAGAAAAATTCATTAAAAAGTACGGCAATAAAATACATTTTTATATAACAGATGAAAGATGTGTTAGCTCAAGAAGCATACACTCGAATTCAAAAAAAATTATAAATGTACTTTTTGATGGAAAGGTCCCTAGCTACATAAATTATTTTAATTTTGGTGATGTAGATAAAGATATTAAGGGTGCCTTAATCAATTATGATTCTCTATTGCCAAGTCGGATGGATATAATCCTATTAAGTATTGGTGAAGATGGTCACATAGCGTCTATATTTCCAGACAAAGCAAGAACAAGATTAAGTATTGGTTCGATGTTTTTAAGTGAGAGTTCAGAGCATTTATTTAAACGGGTCTCGGTAAAACCAAGTTATATCGCCAATGCAAATAAGATATTTGTATTGGCAAATGGCAAATTAAGATCTAGGTATATGAGTTATCTAGATATGTGTAATGAAAATAAATTTAAACAGATCAAGCTTGCAATTAAAAATGCAACCTGGTTAATTGCGGAAGAATAAGGATGAACATATTAATTACAACTGCACCATTTGGGAAGGAAAATATAACGCCAATCCAACTTTTGGATAAGGAGAATGCAAAGTATTTTATTAACCCTTATGGAAGAAAACTGAGTGAAAAAGAATTAATTGATCTGGTTCCTGAATTTGACATAATAATTGCAGGTACTGAAAAAATAGGTATAGATGTATTTAATGCTGCAAGATCACTGAAACTTATTTCAAGAGTCGGCGTTGGATTAGATGGAATAGATTTGGTAGCAGCAAAGAAAAATAATGTACTCATAAGCTATACGCCTGATGCTCCAGCCCCCGCGGTTGCAGAACTTACGCTTGGGTTGACTTATTCTCTAATACGAAATATACATATGGCAAATGTGGATATGCATAGATCTCTTTGGAAGAGATATTTTGGAAAAAGGCTTTGTGATTGTAAGATCGGTATAATTGGCGTAGGCCGAATCGGTAATAAAGTCGCAAATCTTTATGCTGCAAATGGTGCGCAAACAATATTATTAAATGATCTAAAAGTAGATCAAGATAAATTTAATAAATTTCAATGGGTTGATAAAGAAATAATTTATAAGGATGCTGACATTATTACATTACATTTACCTTATACGAATATAACCAAAGATTTAATTGGTGCTAAAGAGTTGTCAATGATGAAGCCTGAGGCTGTAATTATCAATACTGCTAGAGGTGGGATTATTAACGAGAATGCCTTAATTCAAGCTTTAAAAGACAAGATGATCCATGGAGCTGCAATTGATGTTTTCGAAAATGAACCTTACGTTGGTGAGCTATCACAGCTTGATAATTGTATCTTGACGGCACATATGGGTTCTATGTCAAAAGACTGCAGGGCAAAAATGGAAATTGAGGCAACGGAAGAGGCGATAAGGTATTTACGGGGGGACCCATTGAAAAATTTAATACCTGATTTTTATTTCCAATCGGACCTTGTTCATGAGTAAGATATGCGTCATTGGTGGATCTGGGTTTTTGGGAAGTCATGTTTCTGATGCCCTAACTAATTTAGGACATCAAGTAACGATATTTGATGAGCATTACTCTAGATGGAGTAATAAAAATCAAAAATTTATACAAGGTAATTTGCTTGATAGAAGTAAGCTTGAAGAAGCAATAGAAGGCTGTCAATATGTATATAATTTTGCTGCTATATCTGATCTGAACGATGCAAAAAATAAAGCTATTGAAACTATTGAGGTAAATATACTTGGTAATGCTTATGTGTTGGAGCTTTGTAGAAAGCACAATATTTCAAGATTTGTATATGCAAGTACTGTTTACGTTCAAAGTAGAGAAGGTGGGTTTTACGGATGCAGCAAAAGGGCGGCCGAAGAATACATTATTGAATATGAAAAGTGCTATGGCCTTGACTACACTATATTAAGATACGGGTCCCTTTACGGTCCCAGGGCGAATAAAGCAAATGGGTTGTTTCGCATCATAGAAAGAGCATTAGACACGGGATTTTTGCAGTATGAAGGTAGCCCCGAGAGTATGCGTGAATTTATACACGTATACGATGCTGCTGAAGCTAGTGCAGCAGCGCTGGAAGAGAAGTTTAAAAATCAAAGCGTTGTTCTAACAGGGCAAGAGGCAATGAAAATTGCTGACTTGCTAAGTATGCTTGCAGAAATTATTGGGTTTAATCAAAATAGCATTAAATTCATCAATGATTATCAATCGGGTCACTATATAAGAACTCCATATGCGTATTTGCCAAAAATTGGTAAAAAGTATGTTCCGCCAATGCATGTTGATTTAGGGCAAGGCCTATTAGAGCTAATTGAATATGTGGTGAATAGTAAAGACAAAAATAAATGAAGAAACTAATAAAAAATCTTATACAAAATATAATTAGGATTGGGGGTTATACAAAATTAGGAAAGTTTCTGTATGAATCAATAATAATTTTTCAAACAAATAATTATTCTGACGTAAGGCATAGAAATTTAGATTTCAAATTCTTGATCTCAAATCAGTTGAATAAATTTAGAGTTGAAACATTTTCTACAAAGGAGCCTGAAACACTAGAGTGGATTGATGCAATGGAAGATGGCTCAGTTCTGTGGGACGTGGGAGCAAACATAGGTCTGTACTCATGTTATGCAGCAAAAGCAAAAAAATGCAATGTATACGCATTTGAACCTTCAGTGTTTAATCTAGAGAGTTTGGCAAAAAACATATATATAAATAGTTTGGAAGACAGCATAAGAATAGTCCCAATTCCATTAACTAATAGTAAAAAATTTGACTACTTAAATATGGGCACAGAATCTTGGGGTGGAGCTCTTTCGTCATTTGGTGAAAATTATGGGTGGGATGGTAAGCCCATAAAAAAGATATTCAACTATCAGTTATTGGGTATGAGTATTGATGAAATTATTGAACTCTTAAAAATACAGAATCCTGATTATATTAAAATTGACGTAGATGGAATTGAGCACTTAATTCTTGAGGGAGCTGCTAAAACTTTAAAGAATGTAAGAAGTATTTTGATAGAAGTAAATGATAATTTTTACGAACAATCAAATAAATGTAATGAATATTTGCTCGGGGCTGGATTTGTAATGATAGAAAAAAGGCATTCTGAAATGTTTAATTCAATCGAATCATTTGGGGGAGGGGTGGTGTGGAATCAAATATGGGCGAGAGAGAGTATGAAATAATCAAAAATTCAGAGATTATTTTTTGGGATTTTGATGGTGTAATTAAGGATAGTGTAAATGCAAAAGCTCAAGCCTTTGCCAATTTATTTATAGACTATAGTGTTGAAACGCAAAATAAAATAATCAACCACCATATTTTTAATGCTGGGGTTTCACGGGATGAAAAAATAAAGCAATACATTAGATGGACTGGCAGAGAGCCGAATGAAGAAATAATTAAATTATATACAGACAAATATTCAACTGAAGTGGTGCGTAAGGTTATTGAATCACCATGGGTACCTGGAGTAATAGATTTCCTTAGAAAAGATGTGGTAAAAAAATATAATATATTGTTAACTGCTACACCACATCATGAAATCTTATTGATATTAAAATTATTAAATATCCATAAATTTTTTTTCCAAATTTATGGATACCCTACAGTGAAAGAATTAGCAATGGCTGAATTTATAAAATCAACTAAGGCTGATTCTAATAAGTGTGTAATGATCGGCGATTCAATTGGAGATATGAGGGCTGCAAAATCAAATAATATATCGTTTATATTGAGAAGTACAAAATATAACTCAAGTATTAATTCTAAATATAGAGTTAACAATTTTTTATAACTATATGAATAAATATAATTCGTGCAAATTAATTAGAGAAAAACTAAAAAATAATACTCCATCAATCGGAGGTTGGATTCAAATTCCACACCCTTCAATTGCTGAGATTATGGGTCAATCAGGATATGACTGGGTGGCTATAGACATGGAGCATGGCTCAATTTCAAGGGATCAATTACCTGACCTTTTTAGGGCATTGGAACTTGGCGGAACATTACCATTAGTGAGGTTGGGATCACATTCGGAGCAAGAATGCAGGTCAGCTTTAGATGCAGGAGCTGCCGGTGTTATTATTCCAAAAATTCAAAGTGCTAAGCAGCTGCAAGATTTAATTGTAAGATGTTGTTGGCCACCAGCAGGGGAAAGAGGAGTTGCATTTTCTCGTGCAAATTTGTTTGGCAAGAACTTCAATGATTATTTTCTAGAGTCCCAAACACCGTTAATTATTGCGATGATAGAAGATAAAATAGGTCTAGAAAAAATTGATGAAATTTTAAATGTAAAAGGACTAGATGCTATATTTGTAGGGCCGTATGATTTATCAGCATCACTTGGGATAATTGGTGATTTTAAAAACCCTAAATTTATAAATGCAATGAATGTTATTAAAACTAAGGCTAAAGATTATTCTATTCCTTCGGGTGTTCATGTTGTAGAGGCATCGAAGGATGAGTTGGAAAATAGGATAAATGAGGGGTACAAATTTATAGCTTATTCAATTGATTCTGTCATTTTGAGATGCGGTGCTAAATTTGATTAGAAAAATTACTGCACACTATGAAAATGGCGACGTAAAATTTTTAGGAGATTCCCTGAATTGTGGACATGACTTCTTATTGAAGTCAAATTCTAAAATTCAAGATGCTGAATACATTCTTTTTTTTGATTCAAGAGGTATCAGTAAATCGTATGAAACTTCATTAATCAAAAGAATTGAAGAGTATTTAATTCAGAATAAGAAAAAATATCTAGCAATAGTACGTCCATTGGAATTAACTACATGGTCAACCTTAGTCAATTTTCTTAGGCTTAATAAAGTCAGCGCAAAAAATATAATCACAAACATGGGTTTTGTCGATTTTACACCCAAAAAATATTCCGTAATATGGGATGTTCTTCGGCAAGCAGAATCAATATTAGATGGTGGAGCAAAATGTCAAACAGTAGAGGTGGGACGGTCACTATCTTCGAGTGGTCAGATGATAACTTTACATGAAATAATTTATCCAAGCGAATTTAAAATTGCAGTTCAAAATTCATTAAGAGATTTTAATTGTTATGTATTTTCAACCCCAGAAATAAAAAAAGATATACAAATTGAACGAGCGAGACCTAATATTTTTTATTCATCAATACGCCTTACCAATAAATTTAATTTAAGCCTTAAAGCCATTGAATTAATAGAGTTACCGGAATTTAATGAGCAATTCACGTATGATGCCGTCCACTATACCGATGCTGGAAATATGAAGATATTTGAAATATTTCTAGATTATTTTAAGGGGAAAAATAATGTCAAATAAGTTAAAAATTGTAGCCATTATTCCAGCAAGAATGGGTAGTAGCAGGTTTCCAGGAAAGCCACTGGCCCTATTAGGTCGAATGCCTATGATTGGAGTAGTTTATAAAAATGTAGAAAAGTCACCCCTTCTCTCTAGAGTAGTGGTCGCAACTTGCGATCAAGAGATATATGAATATGTTCAATCAATTAATGGAAAAGCGATTATGACTAGTCCAGAACATGAGAGGGCATCTGATAGATGTGCTGAGGCATTAATTAAATTAGAGGTGGAGGAGGGGAAAAGGTACGACATTGTAGTGATGGTTCAGGGTGATGAGCCATTGATTAATGAACAAATGATTGAGCAAGCATTGAGCCCAATGCTAGACAATGAATCAATAAATGTTACTAATCTGGTTGGAAGAATAAAAACAATAGAAGAATTTGAGGACCGGAATTGCATCAAGGTTGTATGTGATGTTAATAATTACGCACTTTATTTCTCTAGGGAGCCAATACCAACATTAGCAAGGATAAAAAATGTGGCTCTTGGTAAGCAGATCTGTGTTATTCCATTCAGAAGAGACTATTTATTGAAGTACACTGAAATGAAGCCAACCCCATTGGAAATATGTGAATCAATAGATATGTTGCGAGTTATAGAGCATGGTGATAAGGTTTATATGGCATCAACTGAGTACGAGTGCCAGTCGGTAGATACCCCACAAGATCTTGAGAAGGTTAGGCGACTATTAAATCTGTAGATATATGAAGAAAAGTAACCTTCATATTTGGGATCAATATGAGCAAGAGCCTTTAGGGGATGATGATGTAGTTCTTCTATGGTCTAAATTCCCAAGGTCCAATGATGAGCGGACTTTATCGATATTAGACATTGTTGAAGGTGATGCTGAAAACTTAAGAAGTCGATATTTGAAGTGGATTAACGATATCCCAAATATTAAATATAGGCAGTCTTCCTTATTCAACGAGCTAAAAAATAAAGGAGAAATTAATTACTGGTGGCTCACTTATTTTTTTGAAAAATGTAACTACGCTAAATCTAAACAAATAAATGATGTAATTAAGATATTAGCATTAGAGGATTGGTTAAGAAATAATCAGTTTGCCTTGATAAAAGTTAAATTATCAAACAGAAATCTAACTGAAGTTTTAAAGAAATATTTCGAACAAAAAAAAATTAATCATGAAATAAACAATTTTGAGAAAAGTAAAATAGACGCAAATATTGTTTTTTCTAAATATAAAAAAATTCCAGCTGAAATGAGAGCCGTTATGTGGCTTTTTCTTTATTTAATCAAAAGAAATTCATTGAGAGGCATTGGAGTAAAAAAGTGGGTTGAAAATAAAAATAAAATTCTTTTTGCTACATATTTTGATAATTTTGAAGATGATAATTTTCAAATTCATAGATTTAAAAGTAGATATTGGGGTAATCTTACTGATTTAATTCACGGTATAAATTATTTACATATTTATGATGTAAGTAGTCAAGTAAAAAACATCAATTCAGCAAAAAAAATCTCAAAAAAATTTAATGAAAATAGTGATGATGCCCACTGCTTTCCTGAATCATTTTTATGTTTAAGAGTTATTTTTGATGTTGTAACTGATTGGCTAATTATTAGAAAAAAATATGAGCCCATTGAAAATAATCTACCAATGGTAGATGGCTCTCTAATACAGTTTGGGCTTCTATTTGAGGGTGAATGGAAAGAAACTCTTATTGGCCCAGTTGCTATGCATAATTTAATGACTTATCATTTAATAAAAAAAGCTATAAGTAATTTAACTTCGCAAAAAATTGGATTCTATTTGCTCGAGGGTCAAGCATGGGAAAGAGGGCTCAACTTTATTTGGGAAAAATTAGGGAATCAAAAGCTAGTCGGTTTTGCCCACTCTACAATTAGATTTTGGGATTTCAGATATTTTATTGATTTTAAAAATTATGAATCAAGCATTGCAAATGATTTAAGACTTCCAGATTATTTTGCAATAAATGGCCCTATTGCTTTTAATATGATTGAAGAAAGTGGTTATCCAAGAGAAAAAATTACTAAAGTTGAGGCTATTAGATATCAATATCTAGATGGCTATAGGAAAAAAGTAACGAATTTTATCGGCAATTCTGAGATAAAAATTATGATTGTATGTGAGTATCTAGACTGCAACTCAACCCAATTGGTAGAGGTAGTCAAGGATTCGCTGCGACACTTTAAAAATAAGGCAAGATTATTCCTAAAACCACATCCTAATAGCCGTATTAATTACCAAGATCGACAATATGATGAATTCTATATAGTTGATGGCCCATTCGAGAATAATGCACGTGAAGTAGATATTATAATATGTGGGAGTGTAACCTCAGCTGCATTGGAAGCATACTCAATGAATATTCCAGTAATATGTCTATTGGATTCATCATCACTTAATTTGAGTCCTATACGAAATTTAAAAAATACTATATTTATAAAAAATTCCAATGATTTATTGACGGCGCTTGAAAATTTTCAGTCGAATAAACATCTCTGCAATGAAAATCTCTTTTATGTTGATGAAAATCTAACGAAGTGGAAATCACTTTTAACAAAATGCGATGTTGAGTATTTTGAATAAATTATTATTAAAATTAACAACAATGGCATTGCTTCCAATAAATAATTATTTTTATGGATTTATTGCAGGACACGACTATATCGGAAATCTTGGCTTAATTAGATTAAGACGAATTGTTGGTATAAATTCTTCAAAAATAAATAGAAAATTTGAGCAAAAATTTGCAAAATTAATTGGTCCAGGTGATGCGGTATCATTTGCCTCAGGAAGAATGGCGTTTTATGCATTATTAAAATCATTTGGAATTGGTCCGGGTGATGAAGTTATTCTTCCTGGGTTTACTTGTTCTGTAATGGTTAATGCCATTCTCCGCACAGGTGCAAAACCAGTATATTCCGACATAGATACAGCAACATACGGCTCATATTTGGAGGGCATTGAAAAGGTATTCTCTGCAAATACAAAAGTAATTGTTGCACAACACTCATTTGGAATTCCCTGTGATATTTGCCCAATAGTTGAATTTGCAAATAGAAATGGAGTATTTTTGATCGAAGATTGTGCGCTAACAGTTTCTTCGGAAAAAAATGGAATAAGAGTTGGTAATTTTGGAAATGCTGCAATTTTTTCTACTGATCATAGCAAGCCAATTAATACTCTTATAGGTGGCCTTGCTTATACCAGCAATTCAGATTTATATAAAAAATTAAGAGCACAGGAATTGGTGGCGGATGAAATTAGTTTAAATATGCAGAGGCTTCTATGGTTTAGATTTAGAATTGAAAGACTATTTTATAATCCTAGAACTTATAAATGGATAAATTATTTAAATTTAATTTTAAAATTAATTAGTTTAATATACCCGATTAGGGACTCTTATCTAAAAGATAACACGAACTCTATATCTATTAAAAATATAAGTTATGAATATCCTGCAAGGATGCCATCATTTCTAGCATATCTTGGGTTAATTGAAATTAATCGTTGGGCAAAGCAGGTAAATGTTAGGTCTAATAATTTTGAAATGGCTAGAAAAGTTCTGGAAAAATTTAGTGACAGCATATCTTTTCCTGATGCTTATTTTGATTCAACTCTGAAAATAATACCCTTAAGATTTGTTTGGTTGGATTCAGATGCTACCCTATTTAAAAACAAAATACGCGATATCGTAGATACTCCATGGATATGGTTTATCAGTCCAATAGTTGGGTCGGACATAAGTATTGATGAATTTCAATACAACCGCGGATCCTGCCCAAACTCTGAGTCGGTTGGAAAACAAATAATTAACATTCCTTGCAACATAAGTCAAATTGACTTTACTAATTTGCTAACTATGCTTGAAAAAATCTATACAATTAATGATAAATAGCTATGTAATTTGATAATGGGAATCTTTTGTGGATATGAATATTTTTAATTCTAAAAAAGTATTAATTACAGGCAACACTGGATTTAAGGGAAGCTGGTTAACTGCCTGGCTAATTAAAAAGGGGGCAAACGTAACCGGTTATTCGAATAATATTCCAACCAATCCCTCCCACTACCTTTGTGCAAATTTAGATAAAAGTTTGGTGCAAATTTTTGGCGATATTAGAAATGCTGAGCATGTCAAAAAAACAATTTTAGAATTAAGACCGGATTATATTTTCCATTTAGCCGCGCAGCCCTTGGTAAAGGAGTCTTATAAAAACCCAAAAGAGACTTTTGAGGTTAACGCGATTGGAACTTTAAATGTGCTTGAGGGTTTAAGACATTTGGAATCACCATGCAGTGTAGTCTTAGTTACAAGCGATAAAGTCTACTACAACCAGGAACAAATTTGGGGATATCGTGAAAATGATTCAATAGGGGGGAGTGATCCTTACAGTGCATCAAAAGGTGCTGCCGAACTAATCATTAAGAGTTATATAAATTCATACTTCCAAAATTCAGATATTCGTATTGGAATATGTAGGGCCGGCAATGTTATCGGTGGAGGAGATTGGGCTGAAGATAGAATCGTGCCCGATATAGCTAGGTCTTGGGCAAGTAATAAAGTAGTTAATATAAGAAATCCAAATGCAACGAGACCTTGGCAACATGTATTGGAGCCGCTTTATGGTTACTTAATATTGGCAAATAAGCTCGCTCATGAAAAAGATATTTCTGGCGAGGCATATAATTTTGGACCAACAGCAGATCAAAACTATACTGTAAAAGACCTTCTATTAAGCTTTCAAAAAATATTGCCATCACTTCAATGGGAGCTGGGGGATTGCATAAATGTATCAGAAGCATCCTTATTAAAATTATGCTGCGATAAATCTTTGAGCATGCTTGGTTGGAAGCCAAGACTTTCAATCGAGCAAAATATCACTTTAACGGCTGAATGGTATAAGAAATTTTACCAGGGAAAAGACAGCATGATTGAGATCACTGAAAGTCAAATTGATCTTTATGAAAAAATTGTTGAAGGGAGATAAGGAATGAGTGAGATGGAAGGTATTTTTTTTAACTCATTGCAAAAAAAAATATCCAATGGAGGACATGTATGTCATGGTTTAAAAAGTAGTGACGATTCATTTTGTGGATATGGAGAGGCTTATTTTTCAGTGATAAAAGGCTTAACAATTCGCCCTTGGAAGCTGCACAATTTAATGACTTTAAACTTAATTGTAATATTGGGTGAGGTTAAGTTTGTTGTAGCTGATTTACGTAACAACTCAAATACTATTGGTCAAACACGTGAATTTATCTTAAATGATAATGATAGATATGGGAGATTGACAGTATATCCAGGTATTTGGGTTGCAATGCAGGGAAACACAATCGGGAAAAATATTATTTTAAATATTGCGAATATTGAACACAGTGAAGATGAAATTGTCAGAGAAGGCATAGATTTTATTAACCATGATTGGGGAAGAGAGTGAAGGTTGTAATATTGGCTGGCGGCTTTGGAACTAGGCTAGGTGAGTTGACTGACATCATACCCAAACCAATGATTCAAATAGGTGGTATTCCTATCATTGAGCATATCATGACTCGATACGCTCGATTTGGTTATAAAGAATTTATAGTGGCGTTGGGCTATAAGGCTGAGGTTATCAAAGAATATTTTTTAAAGTATGCAAACACCAGGAGCGACTTCACTGTAGATCTTCAATCTGGTGAAATACATTTACATAGTATTCCAAGGCATGATTGGAAAATTACCTTG
The DNA here is from genome assembly GCF_018688375.1 of Polynucleobacter sp. AP-Ainpum-60-G11. Lineage (NCBI taxonomy): Bacteria > Pseudomonadati > Pseudomonadota > Betaproteobacteria > Burkholderiales > Burkholderiaceae > Polynucleobacter > Polynucleobacter sp. AP-Ainpum-60-G11. The sequence continues at coordinate 309,611 of NZ_CP061318.1, forward strand.
GTAAGCACAGGTCTAGATACGATGACTGGAGGAAGAGTTAAAAGACTGAAGGAGTACATTGGCGATTCTACATTTATGCTTACATATGGAGATGGTTTATCAAATATAGATATTTCACAGTTAGTTAAGTTTCATAAGGAACATAAAAAAAGAGTAACTGTTTCTGCTGTTCGCCCGGTAGCTAGATTTGGTGAGCTAAATATAGATGGAATAAATGTAGTTGGATTTAAAGAAAAACCACAAACAACTGCAGGATGGGTTAATGGCGGTTTTTTTGTAATAGAACCTGAATTTATAAATACGATAATTAGTGACGATACGGTTTTAGAATCATATCCATTGGAATTGGCGGCAAAGGAGGGTCAATTAATGGCATATCTTCATGAGGGATTTTGGCAGTGTATGGATACGATCCGAGATAAAAATTACCTTGAAAAGATATGGGGGGATGGAAATGCACCATGGGCATAAAACCAGGATGAATCTAATTAGGCTCTCAAAAAGTTCCGTAGGTAATGAAGAGATAAGGGCTGTTACTCAGGTATTAAGAGAAGGTTACCTGGGCATGGGTGAGCAGGTAAAACAATTTGAAATTAATCTTGAAAAGTTCTTTGGAAGAAAAGTGCTTTGCGTATCAACGGGAACATCGGCCCTGCAGTTAGCATTGCAAGCATGTGGTATCGGTAGTGGGGATGAAGTAATCGTCCCTTCGCTTACATATATTGCTTCATTTCAAGCTATATCCGCCACAGGGGCAAAGCCAGTCGCCTGTGATGTTGATGCCTCATCTTTAATAATCGATTCTAATGACGTCGAAAAAAGAATTACCAAAAAAACAAGGGCAATAATGCCTGTTCATTATTCGGGGGGTGTCGGTGAATTGGAAAAAATATATAGCATTGCAAAAAAGTATAAGTTGAGAGTGATCGAGGATGCGGCGCACGCATTTGGCACTATTCACAAAAATCAGCTGGTGGGATCATTTGGCGACATTGTTTGTTTTAGTTTTGACGGAATAAAAAATATAACTAGTGGCGAGGGGGGCTGTGTTGTTTCAAATGATAAAAAGCTAATGAAGGTAATAGAGGATTTAAGGTTATTGGGAGTGGAGAATGACTCAGCAAATAGATATAAAAACATTAGAAGTTGGAGCTTCGATGTAAAGCATCTAGGCTGGAGATACCATATGAGTAATATTATGGCGTCAATAGGAATGGTGCAGTTGAAAAAATTTGAAAAGCTGAGCCAAAAAAGACAAGCATTAGCTAAAAGATATGATGATAAGTTGAGGGGGATTGGAAATGTGCTACCCCTTAGTAGAGATTACGATTTTGTAGTTCCTCATATATATGTAATTATTTTGAGTAAAAAAATAAATAGATCGCTATTAATGACGTGTTTATTGAAGCTGGGAATACAAACCGGTATACATTATTACCCAAACCATTTGCTTACATTATTTAAATCTGCATATAAATTAAAAAATACCGAGGATATCCATCAAAGAATACTAACGCTCCCCCTGCACCCGGAAATGAAATTAAAAGATATTGATTATATTTGTAGTCAGCTAGAATCCATCGTAAGAAATTAATGTCGCAGATTACACCCCCGTTAGTCAGCATAATCATAAATTGCTTCAACGGTGAAAAATACCTAAGGGATGCATTAGATAGCGTGCTCAACCAAAGTTATCGGAATTGGGAGATAATTTTCTTTGATAATTGCTCGACAGATCAGAGCGAAGAAATTTTTAAAAGCTACACAGACTCAAGGTTAAAATATTATAAAGCTAATGATCATATAAGCTCATTATATGAGGCCAGAAACCGAGCTATAGATTGTGCAAATGGTGAGTATTTTGCATTCCTGGATGTAGACGATTGGTGGGAATCTGAAAAGCTTTTTGAACAAATGTACGCATTTAAAGATCAGAGTATCGGATTAGTATGCTCTAATTTTTATATAATAAATGAAGTTACAGGAAGAACTAAAAAAAGATTCAAAAAAAATATAGATAACGAGATTAATATAAATACACTTTTAAAGTCGTATTATGTAGGCTTATTGACTATCGTTGTCAGTAGACGTGTATATGAGTCTCTAGAAAAAAAATTTGATCCAAGATTTCATATTATAGGTGATTTTGATTTTGTATTGAGAGTTTTGGAGCATTCCAGTATTAGATGCTTAAACGACCCTCTTGCATATTACCGAATACACGGCAACAATGAAACTATTAAAAGCGGTAAAAAAATTATAGAAGAATACTCAATATGGATAGAGGAATTCGAAGGAAAATATAAAAATAAATTTATGAATATAGCCCATATAAAAAATAGATTATATTTTTTTAAAAGCATAGAATATCTCATTGAAAATAACATTAATAAATGGTTATCAGAAATTGCTAAAATTAGAGATATTAATTTACTTATTAAAGCAGTAATATCATTTTTAATTCCAAAAAAATATTTATATCTTTTAAAAATATAAGGTAAATAATTTGAATGAGTTAATCTCCATAATAATTCCTATATACAGTGAAATTGATAATTCAATAGCATCAATAGAAAGTGCTTTAAATCAAACCTACCCTAAATTCGAGTTAATAATTGTAAATGACGGTTCATTAGAGAGTGATGAGAGGTTATTGTTTTGGATAAATGAAAGAGTATTAAATGGTGCATTAATAAATTACATAAAACTAAAAGATAATTTGGGCCCTGCGACAGCCAGAAATATTGGTATTAAAGAGTCAAGAGGGGAATACATAGCCTTTTTAGACTCTGATGATGTTTGGATGCCAGATAAATTAGAAGTGCAAGTAGCTATCATGAAAAAAATGGGTTGGTTTGCATCACACACATCCTATAAGAGAATTTATTCAAAATCTAAAAAAAGTAAAGTAATTCAAAGTGGGAGGTTAAACTACTCTTATTTTCGCGTGATATTTGCATGTAGGATAGCAATGCCCACTGTAATATTGAGGTCAGAGGTTTTGCAGGAGATAAGATTTAGGGATGGGCTGAGGGTTGGTGAGGATACGATGCTGTGGGCAGATCTTACTCAGATTGGCTACAACATTTATGGGCTTGATGACATAACGACAAATGTATATGTAGATGAATACACGACAGCTTTTAATTTAAAAGCTCAATTAGATGCAATTAAGGTTATCAGGAGCGGAATCAAAAATAAAAAAATTCTCTTTCTCTTTGAAATCTTTTCTATTATAAGAAAAATAAAATTACATGTTGTTAAAAAAATTAGATCATAATTATCAAAAAAAAATAATATTTAATGCTTTTAATTTTTTATTACTTTTATCATTTCTCATATCAATAATAACATGGTATTTTCTTAATTTTTTTGATAGAGGTGAGCACGTCAATTTGCTAGTATTAGATGAAACTACATTAGTAATTTCTATACTAAACTGCATAATTTTATTGGGATCGATAAGATTATGGCGATGGAGTAAAAACCCACTATTAATATATTTAATTCTCCATTTTTTTTTATTTTTTTACCTAAGACCTATTACACTTCAAATATGTCTACTCTTAAATATTGGCCATATTTCTGAAGTTTTATCAAGGGGTAATATTTCAGTAGCATCCTTTAACAGAATATATACTATTGCAATAATGGAATATGTATTTTTTTTTATTGGATTGTACTTGGGTAGAAAAAAATTTACTTATGATATAAATATTAGAAGCGTGTTAAATAGTAGGTATGAATACCAGCTAATATTTTCCAGCTATATAATGGCATTTTATATTCTTGTGTCTTCTTTTTTATTTATACTTGATTTTAAAAATAATTATTTTAATTTATTCATTGATCCGGTATTAATAATTTTATTTTTTTTTATAATAAATAAGGATAGGGGAAATAAAATTCTCTTGCGATTTTCAGCTTTTATTATTTTATTTAAAACTTTAGATGGGTCAAGGTCTGCCATTCTGTCATTGATATTTATTTGTCTAATTTTAAATAGGGATTTAGCCTTCTTTTCACTTAATGCAAAAGTTAAAAGAAATATGATTATTATATTTCTTGCTGGAATTTTACTCTATTTTATTGGTGGTTTTCTAAGGGGCCAATCTTTTTTTGAAAATCCTATACTTATTTATATATATTGGATAGCCCAAAGATTTGGAGAGCTGGACGCAACGGTTCTGATTCTAAATGACGTCGCTAATTATTCAAAAATAATAAACTTCAATTATTACATTAACAGTGTTGTTGATGGATTAATCATTGGCTCCTTAAGTGGTGTTGAAACACTAAGGGCTTCAATTGCACTTAAATCAGTGTATTTGGGTGTCGATATTAGCGAAGTTCCTTTATTGCCCTATTCATCAGATTGGATTACTATGTATGCAGATGCCTATATATTATTTGGCAAGTATTATTTGATAGCCCTAACTATAATTGGTTACACTTTTACCAAAGCTTATATATATAGTATGAGAATATCAAATACTGCGCTATCCATCTTATTGACAATAATTGTGCTTTATAGTTTTATGGGGTTCCTTAATGGCTGGGGGTTCGATTGGGAAATTCAAAGGATAATTAAATTAATTACCCTTTCTATCTTTACTATTGCCCTATCTTTTTTGATAAGCCCTATTTTGAAAAATTCAATCAAAAAAATTTCATGAATATAGCGATTTGCACTACCCCAATTCGTCCTGTCCCAACAACTTTCCCCCCTTTGGGAAGCATGGCTATCATTCAGGCATTGGAGTCAATTGGCGAGCAGGTAAGTTTTTATAATATCGACTATTTCAGGTACTCTAAGGCAGAGATAGAGGACTATTTCTGTAAAAATCAATTTGATGTTATCGGGATAAGTGCAGTGGTTTCTACTGCCTATGCCTATACAAAATTTCTGACCAATTTAATTAAAAAAGTCTCTCCCAAATCTATTGTGGTAGTTGGGGGTAATTTAGCGGCTAGTGCTGAAATTCTCCTACGATATTGCCCTGTAGACATATGTATTACTGGTGACGGTGAGATGCCAATCAAAGAGTTAATTAGTCATCTAAACGCTCATGAATACAATGTTGATAGTCTTAAAAAAATTAAAGGTCTAGTTTTTTTGGATTCAAATGGCGAGGCCTACTTTACCGGACACGGTGAAAAGTTACAGGCAGGTCAAATTTCATGGCCCGACTATAGTATTTTAGAAAGAGATGGATCAATTGACTATTTCATCTCCGACCAAATTGACAAGAGAGTTGATGGACATCAATCGGTAAATGAATTGGGCGGTAGAATAGCTACAGTTATATTAGCAAAAGGTTGCGTTGCTCGATGCACTTTTTGTCATAGGTGGGAAAGGGGCTATAGAGCAAAACCCGTAGAACAGGCTATAGCCCATATAAAATTCTTAATGCACAAATATAACGTGAGATATTTGGATATCGCAGATGAAAACTTCGGCGCCGATGTTGTCGTTACAAATGAACTTGTTGAGCAATTGGGTGCACTAAATCTCGCCTGGAGGGTTGGGGGGGTAAGGGCAAATACAGTCACCAAAGATATGCTTATTCATTGGAGAAAAAATGGATGTGCAAATGTAGAATTTGGCACGGAATCAGGAAGCCAAAAAATGCTCGACATAATGGAAAAGAAGACAACTGTTGAAACTAATATCAACGCCTTACGATGGGTTGGCGAGGCTGGATTAGGTACGATTATTCAGTTGATTATAGGGATGCCAGGCGAAAATGATGAAACTATTAAAGAGACCATTTCATTTATAAATAATGTATCAAGTGATATCAAATTTTGGAATGTTAATGAGCTAGAAAAAAATCAGATAATTGACATTCCGGAGATGCCAAGCGATAGAATAAGTATTAACTATGCGCAAGCATTACCAGGCACGCCATTATATGAATGGGCGAGAGAGAACGGCTATATTGGTAACGATGGAAAAGGTGAAGAGTCTTATTTGATGAAGATAAGCGATGTTGATGCATATTCTGAGGATCATTTTATAAATTATACTGGCCTACCTACTCTGAAGGTATTAATGTGGAGACCATGGATACTAGCTGAAATCGATGCATATCATTATAAAAAGACTTATAAAGATTCCATGAAATTAACTGAGGTATTCGGATACTATTCAAAATTTATTTATGCTCGAGTATTTATTAAAATATTAAAAAATATAAGAGACAAAATTCTTTCAAAAAAAGAAGGGGATTACTCATATATTAAAAATTCTGGATATTTTAATATTTATAAAGGATTAAAATATTCCCCTATTCTATTGTGTAATACTACTAGACCATATTTTTTTGCGCTGTTGGCAGTATTAGTAGCGTTAAAGCAGGGCAGGGGCATCGGCGAAAAATGTAAACTATTACTTGAATTATTAATGTGGAAAATAAGTGGAAGCAAGTATTCTGAGTCATCATTTAAGAAAATATCACTTCGTAAGCAAATTAGAATTGAAAAACAAGTTAATTTTATCGAAAATGTTAAGGAGGGAGACCCCTTAGAGCTAAGGGTTGGTCGTTAGTGGATTCCTTAATATCTCAAGTAAATAATTGAATTGCAATTCACCAAGTTAAGCGAGCATTTTTGAATAATTTTAAAAAACTTATAAGATTTATATTGATTTATGGGATAAGTTATACCTTATTTAAGGTGATGGGTAGGTCTCGATTTCGCTGCTTTAGTATTCGACAGCTGAGGGATGCAAATATTGGCGTAATTGGAACAGGTCAATATGCATACGCCACACTGGGCTATTGGATAAACAAGTTTTTTGGAAATAAGTTTATAGCTTGTTACGATATCGATAAATTTAATGAAAAAACCTTTAAAAATTTCTATCAAATTAAGAGCATGCATTTAAGTGCAGATGATTTAATACATTCAGAAAAAGTTAAATACGTCTACATTACATCTAATCATGCTACCCATACAGATTACGCGTTAATCGCAATTGCTGCGCAAAAGATTACTTATATTGAGAAGCCTATAAGCGTTAACGAAATCGAATTTATTAAGCTTGTAAAGGCCGTGCGCCTATCAAAGAGTGCAGTTTACGCTGGATATAACCGTCCATTTTCAAAAGTAATTAAGGCGTTAAGGTCGCATTCTATAAATGCGACCGGACCTTTTACTCTTAACTGCTTTGTTATTGGACATCATTTGGATGCCAATCATTGGTATAGGAATCCAGAGGAAGGTACCCGTGTATGTGGAAATATTGGGCATTGGGTGGATTTATCCTTGCATATTTCTGCATGGCATGGACTGCCTGATAAATGGCTAATAACATTGTCGTATGGAAGCATAAAAAGCAGAGATGAAAACTTATCCATTTGTCTAACCAGCGAAAAGGGTGATTTAATTTCAATAGTATTTTCTGCTAAAGGAGACCCGTTTGAAGGTGTTAGCGAGGCAATTAGCTATCACCAAGAGGATTTAATTTGCAAGATTGATAACTTTAGGTCAATGAGTATTTGGCAGGGCAGCAACTATAAGAAATATAGTTATTTCCCTAAAGATGCTGGGTCTGGATTGGCTTTAGCCCAACCCTTTTTAAATAAAGGGGATGGCTGGACTAAGAGGTGGGCTGAGGTGGAGAATTCTACGCTTATGCTTTTATCGATTAGAGATATGGTTCTAAAAGAAGAAAAAATTAGATCATTCTCCTTCTCGGAGGCTTGGAAAAACTTGGGAATATAGATTGTTATTAAATATTAGAGCTGGAAATTATCTGTGAAGCAAGTTATACAAAATTTTAATACTGGATTTACCGGATTAATTGATACCCCCTGCCCCAGAGTTGACGCTGGACAGTTGCTTATAAGAACCGAAAATTCATTAATTTCGACTGGTACAGAGCGAATGTTAATTGAATTTGGGCGATCTAACCTGTTACAAAAAGCAAGGCAGCAGCCGGATAAGGTCCGGCTGGTTTGTGATAAGGTCAGAACGGATGGAATAGTTCAGACTTGGGAAGCATTGAAGGAGAAACTTGATCAGCCAATTCCTCTTGGCTATTGTAATGTTGGCGTCGTCAGTGCATTAGGACAGGGCGTCAGCGAATTCTCCTTGGGCGAACGTGTTGTATCAAATGGCAGCCATGCTGAAATGGTTTCGGTTG